>NZ_JCACKQ010000015.1:0-96510 GCF_059505465.1 Symplocastrum torsivum
TCGCCTTTGTTTAGACCCCATAGTACCTCAGCGACGACTTTTGCAAGAGGTCTAACGTAATGCAGTGCAAGCTACTGTGAACTGGCGTTTCAGTGTCACCGAGGCACGGGTCAAACTCAAGGACTTATATTTATATCCCTGTGTTAACCTGTCATAATCTTTGTGGCGCACTACTAAATTGAAGTCTCGCAAACGCCAGTTAAAGTCAAAGCCTCTGGTGGTGAAGCCATAAACAACAGGCTATCACCGCAGGAGGCAAAAATGAATGAATACCCTTAGACACTAAAAATATGCATGCCCTCTCCATTCCTACATGGATTATTCATATCTCCAGCGTCATCGAGTGGATAGCTGCAATTTGGTTAATTTGGACGTATGGCGAAATAAAAGGCGATCGCTCTTGGTGGGCTTTATCCTTCGCTATGTTACCCGCATTGATCAGCGCCATGTGTGCCTGCACCTGGCACTTTTTTGACAATCCAGAAGCCCTAGACTGGATTGTTACACTTCAGGCGGCTATGACTGTTGTTGGAAACGTCACCCTTTGTGCTGCTGCCTGGTGGATTTGGCATTCGGCGCAGTCTGATACTAGTACAACGACCAGAACAATCAAATCGAAGTCAACCACTGATGCTTCTTGACTAAGCCCTTTTGGGATGCAAGTGTATTTGTTGTTGGTTGTTGGTTACTTGTTATTTGTATTCTTTAACAAACAACAAAGAACAAGCTCAAAACGCGATCGCCTTACAAAAATCTTCTTTTAATAGCTTGTAGCCTATCTTGACATGCCTTCTAAAGAAACCTTATTTGCACTTTCCTTATTTCCTTACTTAGGATTTTTGTGGTTTCTTACCCGTTCTGGAAAGATGCCTCGCTTAGCACTAATTGGCTTCTACATGACTCTAGTGTTTGTTGCCGTCACTATCCCGGCAGGGATTTATGCACAGGTAGCTTATGGGGAGCAATTAGCAAATGTAGATTGGTTACATGGTAGTGCCGAGTTTTTCCTAACACTGTCAAATATATTGATCGTGCTGGGCTTTCGGGAAGCGATTATTCAACACAAACGTTCATCGTTCTAAATACTTGTCTTTCCGTGCGGTTTGAGCGCATGAGCCTCTTTTAAAGGTCGGATAAGCCTAAGCTCAGTCAAAATAGAGTATAGAGATAAACGCAAGAGCTGCCTACTATCCAATGAGCTACTGCCTTAATCCCAGCTGTCCATCACCCCAGAACCCCGCAAGCGCCAACTTTTGTCGGACGTGTGGAGCCAAGTTACTGCTCAAAGAGCGTTACAGAACGCTTAAACCCATTGGGCAGGGTGGCTTTGGCAAAACGTTCTTAGCTGTGGATGAGGATAAACCTTCCCAACCGCGCTGTGTCATCAAGCAGTTTTTCCCCCAAGCGCAGGGTACCAACACAGTTCAAAAAGCAGCAGAGTTATTCACTCAGGAAGCAGTACGCTTGGATGAGTTGGGCAAACATCCCCAAATCCCTGAACTACTGGCGTATTTTTCTCAAGATAGCCAACAGTATTTAGTGCAAGAGTTTATCGATGGCAAAGACTTAGCCCATGAACTGACAGAGAAGGGCGTTTTTAATGAAGCACAAGTGCGATCGCTACTTAATGATTTGCTACCCGTACTGCAATTTGTGCATCAACATCAAGTCATTCACCGGGACATCAAGCCAGAAAACATTATTCGCCGTCATCGCGATAGTCAACTGGTTCTCGTTGATTTTGGAGCCTCAAAAGTTGCTAGTGGCACCGCGCTAGCTAGAACGGGAACTGCGATCGGTTCCGCTGGATATTCAGCACCTGAACAAAACATCGGTAGGGCAGTTTTCGCCAGTGATATCTATGGATTGGGTGTTACCTGCATTCATTTGTTGACTGGGAGGCACCCCTTTGATTTGTTTGATGCCAATGAAGGCATTTGGGTGTGGCGAGATGCTTGTAGTCAGCCCGTGAGTGTTGCTCTTGGTCGTATTCTGGACAAGATGCTAGAAAGTGCAATCAATCGCCGGTACCAGTCAGCCGCTGAAGTTCTTCGAGATTTGAATTCTCAAACGCCTCCAACAGTAGTCAAGTCACAGACACCTACACTTCCTCCAACACCTCCGATAAAATCACAACCTCCTGTGCCGAAATCGACTCCGGCGATTGATGCTGAATTAGCGGAACTCAAGTCTCAGTTTCTTGGCACTCCTACGCCCAAAACCCCAAGCCAAAAACCGACATCTCAGGCAGCTTCTTCTCCCAGTCCCCCCAAATCAAAAACTCAAATTGATCTTGAGTTAGAGGAACTCAAGTCCCAGTTTCTTGGCTCTACTAACCCGAATAAACCTCCCACTCAGACATAAAATTAAAAAGACCCCTACAATCTCTATATTGCGCTGTGACCACTACTCCCTTACCTCGTAGTTCCCAACCTGATGCCGACGCTGTAAGCCAACAACCTGATGCCTTAGGTCGTTTTGGTAAATTTGGCGGCAAGTATGTGCCTGAAACACTAATGCCCGCTCTGAGTGAACTAGAGCAGTGTTTTTGGCAATACCGTGACGACCCAGAGTTTCAGCAGGAACTACAACAGTTACAGCGAGACTATGTAGGACGCCCCAGCCCTCTCTACTTTGCCGAACGCCTGACATCCCACTATGGCAAACCTGACGGTAGTGGAGCGCAGATTTATCTGAAACGGGAAGACTTAAACCATACCGGAGCGCACAAAATTAATAATGCTTTGGCTCAGGTGCTGCTAGCCAAGCGGATGGGCAAGCGACGGATTATTGCTGAAACAGGTGCGGGTCAGCATGGTGTGGCAACAGCAACTGTGTGTGCGCGGTTTGGGCTGGAATGCATTGTTTATATGGGCGTTCAGGATATGGAACGCCAAGCCCTAAATGTGTTTCGGATGCGACTAATGGGGGCAACGGTACAACCTGTCTGTGCTGGCACAGGAACCCTCAAGGATGCGACCTCAGAAGCAATTCGAGACTGGGTAACGAATGTGGAAACAACCCACTATATTCTGGGGTCAGTTGCCGGGCCTCATCCTTACCCGATGCTTGTGCGTGATTTCCAGGCAGTAATTGGAGAAGAAACACGCGAACAAGCTCTAGAAAAATGGGGTGGCTTGCCGGATATTCTTTTGGCTTGTGTAGGCGGTGGCTCGAATGCGATGGGACTGTTCCATGAGTTTGTTAAGGAACCCAATGTGCGGCTGATTGGAATTGAGGCAGCAGGGGAAGGAGTGAATACCGAGAAGCACGCGGCAACGCTGACCAAAGGTCGTCCTGGGGTTTTACACGGAGCAATGAGTTATTTGCTGCAAGACGCGGATGGTCAGGTGATAGAACCTCACTCCATTAGTGCTGGACTAGATTATCCAGGTGTTGGTCCTGAACATAGCTATCTAAAGGATATTGGTCGAGCAGAATATTACAGTGTGACTGACAAAGAGGCAGTTGATGCGTTAAGACGGTTATCAGAATTAGAGGGAATCATTCCCGCGTTGGAAACGGCTCATGCGATCGCTTATCTCGAAACCCTCTGCCCACAACTCAATGGCAGTCCAAGGATTGTCATTAACTGTTCAGGTCGTGGTGATAAGGATGTCCAAACCATTGCCAAGTTTTTTGATTTATAAAAAGGGAACTAGGGGCTGAGGTCTGGGGACTAGGAATTAGTAAGAGTGGGAAGTGAGGGTTAGAGAATCAGAAGCTTTAACTCCCACCTCCCAACGCATTCCTTCCTCGTCTCCAATCACTATTCCTTTCCAAGATGCAAAAACGTTTGGCAAAAATTATCCTCGGCGTGTTCACCCTTGCAGGTGGAGTGAGTGGCTGTGCTGCTGCCTATGAGGTTTTTGATAGTCCCAGTCAACCTTTGCCCACCTTGAGCAATCCACCAAATTCAACCGTGTCTCAAAGGTCAACGACGAATGAATTCGCGGCTTTGGAACAGTCTGTGCATCAACAAATCAATAAATATCGCCAGTCCCGCAACTTACCGCCTCTAGCATTGGATGCTCGAATCAGTGAGCAATCAAGACTTCATTCTCAGGCAATGGCAAGTGGTCAGGTACCGTTTAGCCACGATGGATTTGAGGCACGAGTTAAAGCAATTGGTCAGTCAATTCCTTATCGAAGTGCGGCGGAAAATGTTGCTTACAACCAGGGCTACTCTAACCCAGACCAACAAGCGGTTGAAGGCTGGATAAAAAGCCCTGGTCACCGCAAGAATATGGAAGGTCAGTTTGATGTAACGGGTATTGGCATTACCAAAAATGCCAAGGGTGAGTATTACTTCACGCAAGTTTTCATCAAACGCCGCTAAGCCGTTTTGGATGGGCAGGGCAACTCCAGCCCGCCCGATTTCATGAGTTTTGTTAAGCCACTTGGCAGAACTAATCTACTGAGGAATCGAGAATTGGAAGAATTTCAAGTTTGCGATCGCGATTTATCCGACAGTCTGCTTCAGGAGTATCTCACCGTAGATGCACTAGCGGTGGATACAGAAACCATGGGACTCATTTACCAACGCGATCGCTTATGCTTAGTACAGCTATGTGACCCCAAAAACCGAGTTACTGTTGTCCGCATTGCTAAAGATCAGACAGAGGCTCCTAACTTAAAACAGTTGCTGGAAACCCCCAGTATCCTTAAGCTGTTTCACTTTGCTCGCTTCGATCTTGCGATGCTGCGCCAGAATCTTGGTATCCAAACCACGCCCATCTTTTGCACGAAAATCGCCAGTAAGCTCGCCCGTACCTATAGTAGTCGCCATGGGCTTAAAGAGTTAGTACTAGAGCTAGAACAAGTAGAACTAGACAAAAGCGCTCAAAGTTCCGACTGGGGCAATGTCGCCAACCTCTCAGACGAGCAGTTACGCTATGCTGCCAACGATGTTCGCTACCTTGTGAGTGTGCGGCAGAAGCTAACCAATATGCTGCAACGAGAAGGTCGTTGGGAATTGGCTCAACAGTGCTTTGAGGCTTTACCCGTCATGGTAACTCTAGATTTGTTGCTTTACCGAGATATCTTTGAACACTGAGTTAAGTCTGTCTGTAGATTACCTACAATTAATTAGTACTGAATTAAAGAAGATACAGCCGACTGAGTATGGCTAAAACTGTTGCCGATGTCATGAGTCGTAACCCCATCTTGGTGGAACCTCAAACGCCTATCCGGGAGGCAATAAAAATTCTTGCCGAACAACGCATCAGTGGTTTGCCAGTGGTAGATGACACAGGCAAATTGGTCGGTGTAATTTCAGAAACAGACTTGCTCTGGCAGGAGACAGGAGTAGAGCCACCACTTTACATCATGTTTCTGGACAGCGTCATAACTCTAGAAAACCCTGCCCGTCATGACCAAGAACTCCACAAGGCACTGGGGCAAACGGTTGGGGAAGTGATGAGCGGTGACCCTGTTACTGTAGAACCTGACCAACCCTTGCCTAAAGCGGCTAAGCTGATGCGAGAAAAATCCATCCGACGTTTAGCCGTAACTGATGAGACAGGTAAGGTAATTGGTATCCTCACACCTGGAGATATTGTGCGGGCAATGGCAGCTGAATTTGAAGAGTAGCTCAGCCAAGGTTTAAGGTTCCTTGCACTAGGGCAGGAATTCCTGATTCAATTCATGAGGCAGCGTGTTGGAGACTCGGACTGCAACCAAGCAACAACCGCTGCTTTTTTAGGTGCAATAACTAGCAATTGATAATTAATATTTACCAATGAGCGTTACCCGTGAGTCTGTTCAACAACTGCTGAGTTCAGAGGATTTCGGCAAGCGTATTAGTGGAGTCAACCAGTTACGTCAACTGGAACCCTCTGTGGCGTTTGAGTTAATTCAGCCAGTTGTGACTGATAAAAATACTCGTGTTCGATATGCGGCGGTAAGCCAACTTGATACGTTAGGGGGTCAAGATTTACAAACGACGTTGACACTGTTGCGCGATCGCCTTCTCAATGATTCGGAACCTGATGTTCAGGCAGCAGCAGCAGATGCGATCGGGGCACTAAAGCTTACAGAAGCGTTTGAAGATTTGCAGTGGCTTTATCATCAGACTCCCGAATGGCTGGTTCAGTTCAGTATTATTGCAACCTTGGGAGAACTAGGCGATCCGCGTTCTTTTGAACTGTTAGAAGAAGCCTTAAACTCTGATACAGGGCTTGTACAAACAGCAGCTATCAGTTCCCTTGGAGACTTAGGTGATGCGCGTGCGGTACCTCTTTTGACTCCTTATGCCACAAATTCAGATTGGCAGGTTCGCTATCGGTTGGTACAAGCGCTCACTAAACTTGGAGGCGCTGAGGTGCGTTCAGCACTGGAAACCCTAGCCAATGATGAAAAAGAGGAAGTGGCGAAGGAAGCACAAGCCGCTTTGGAGTCAGTGTAACTTTGAACAAGAAGAATTCAGGAGTTCAGGAGTTCAGGAGTTCAGAATTATTCTGAACCCTACATAGGTGTCTAGTCAGTGAATGAGCTTTTAAATAGCAACAAAAATTATACTTTTAGGCAAGGGTAAGAGTGAAGGTCAGTGTTCTTTCACCTTGACCCTTTTCTTTTTATCCGTCCACAGCGAATGCAACTCGGTATCAGCATCAGCCTAACCATTGCAGCTAACCTTTTTTATGGATATGGTAAAAAAATACCCCCCCGATTCATCGAGAGGGTTCGTCAGTGTTCAAAGGCTTATATATAAAGACTACTGAGCAACTGTGAAGAATTTGTGAATGAACAACACTTTTTATCTAATTTCGTTAGGAATTTCGTTAATAGATCTGGCGTTAGGTCTCTTGCCTGCTCTTCTTAACCAATGACAAAAAGCAATAAGTTACAGACGTTAGCTTTTACGTTAGTGTTTACGTTAGTGTTTCCGTTAGCTTCGTGACCCTTTTTGAGAGCCACACTTAAGTAATTGAAATTTTTTACAGCTTTTAGCTCACCCATAACAGGAGAATGTTGATGCGAACCGTTAACGAATTGAAATCTGCTGCTTATGCCCTTGAACCCACCCATCCAGTAGAACGCCGAATGTTGAAGGAGGCACTGAATGGGAATTGGGCATCTGGATTGCATCGCCAAAAGCAAGAGGAACTTGTCCGAATTCACAAAGCCAAGCAGAAAATACTGGAAGCGATCGCACTTTTAGAAGGCACAGAAAGAGCAATTCACGATTCTCAGCATCAAAAAGTGGCTTTTTGGGAGAAAGTCGCTCCTGGAGAGTTGCGTCCGGCTGCGGCTTTGCTAATTTGCCAATATTTCGGCTTAACCAAGCTTTTTCAGAAAGAGGGTTTGTGGTACGCTTTTGCTCTCGAATCCCCAGTACCTCGACGTGTTGGGCAACACCTTTGGCTTGAACTGTGTAAAACAAAATCTACAGAGTGGATTAAGGCAAAACTCCAGGAAATAGAAAGCAAGGGTGTTGCACTACCCGAACAAGCAGATGACACTCTATACAATCGTCTGACTGCATAAGTGGCATCAGTTCCAGAGATACCTTTTACCAGCACTAAGACAACTTGCCTTCACCCCACCAGCAAGAGCGAGTGGGGGTTTATTTTTCTTTGTGTCCATAATTTTAGACTGCCATTTGTCTATTTCCTGGCAGTCTCTTCTGGGAATCATTCATGCTGGTATTTAGAACTCGCTTCACATCCAGCAAAAAAATTGTTGTTGTCACATTTTCCTGGGATAGAACAGCCGCATGAGAGACCATCTCAAGGAGAGCATTACCTTGTATTTGAGACATTGGCAGCCTTTGCATCATCGCTAGCGGTAACTCCACCAAATTCGGCGGTTCATCCACCAGAATTCCACAGAGCTCTCCCCCTGAACCACGGGTAATCACTAAAAAAGGATGGTTAGCGGGTAACTGAGATAAACTACCGACACTGATGTGCTGATGCAAATCCAAAACCCTAATCATATGGCGACCAAGCTGGACAACACCCATTGTTCTCAGCCCACCGCTAGCTACAGACGAATAATTAATTGCCTTGAGCACATCCTCAATGGGAAGGGCAAGGAGATAATCCATGACCTTAAAAACCACGAACTTAGCTACTTTTATCTCGTCGTGCATCGCCCTCTCCTAACTCTCATCTAGAAATAGAATTTTGATTACTGTTCTCAATTGCCTCAGTTAGCGTCGCCAACAGCATTTGTTCCAAATAAGGCTTCGTAATATAGGCTGTTGCCCCTAACTCCGTTGCAATCAAGCGGTGCTTCGACGCACTCCGGGACGTCAACATGACAACCGGAATGTTTGCCAAAACAGAGTCTTGCTGACGGTATTTAAGAAACTCAAATCCATTCATGCGAGGCATCTCAATATCGCAGATTATTAACTGAATCTCCCGGTGCTGTCGGAGTTGATCGATCGCTTCGTAACCATCCTTAGCCTGAAGCACTCGATAACCAGCCTTCTGTAAAGTCAAAGCCAGAGTTTGGCGTAGGGTGATAGAGTCATCCACAAGGAGAATCAGTTTGTCTCGTCTTGCCCTGACATCTGTATTGGGTGCTGCTGGTAATAGCCGTTGCTCTTGACTTGATGATGATATGGAGCGTGTTGAACTTGCGGCTAAAGCGCGTGAAGCCGTTGTGTAAGTTAGTGCGTCAGCCGTATACCTATCCTGTAAAGAATCGCTACTACTACCCGTCTGCTGCTCAGACACGTACTGCATCAATGCAGCCCCATCAAGCACCAATGTCAACCGTCCATCAGCTAAAACACTGCTCCCATAAACATAGTTGGGTGGCACAATCATCGCCCCCAAGGGACGAATCACTAATTCCTGCTCTCCAATCAACTGGTCTACTTCCAGACCCAAAAACCTATCCTGGTAACGGATAAGAATGATCGGCATCATCTGTCCTTCCGGGACATACGGCTGCTGAGGCTGGAAAACCAACGAGTTGGCAACCTCTGAGGAATAATTCAGGACTTTCGAGAGTTGGTATATGGGGATAAGTTGCTCAGAGGTTTGCGCTTCGCGCCTGCTTTGCAAACCTGGATTCGCTAACTCGCTACTAGCATCCTTGTTCCAGCGGAGGACTTTGCCACCTTCCCAACACCGAAGCTGGTGTGCTTGAGGAATCAGAATTTGCTCGATCGCATCCACAAAGAAGGAATAGCTTTGACCACCTGCCTGACACAAAAGCAACTTGGTGATCGTGAGGTTCAAAGGAATTTGGAGTGTGAACGTTGTCCCCCGATAAGGTTCAGAATAAACCATGATCGAACCTTGGAGACCTTGCAACTGCGCCCGCACCACATCTAGACCAACACCCCGTCCGGAGAGTTCACTCACTCCAGATACTGTAGAGAAGCCCGGTTCAAACAGTAAATTGATTAGCTGACCCTCATCCAAATCGATCGCTTGTTCTTCAGAGATGAGTTGACGTTCTACTGCCCGTTGCCGAATCCGTTCAAAATCTAACCCCTTACCATCATCCCGGACTTCAATCAGTAGATGTCTGCCAGATTGAGAAGCACTCAGTTCAATCTGACCAAAATCTGGTTTATTGTGTTGTTGCCGGACTTCAAGGGACTCAATTCCATGGTCAAAGGCATTGCGAACTAGGTGTAGCAAAGGGTCATACAGCTTTTCAGCCACCACTTTATCCACCAGGACTTCAGTTCCACTAAGTTCTAGGGTTACCTGCTTGTTGTGCCTAATTTCTAACGGCTGTAAAACACGGTGGAAGCGCCCGAAGATATCTCCCAGAGGTGACATCCTGGCTTGCATTAGGGCATCACGAGTACTCGTCAACAACCGACGTTGTTTTTCCAAGCTTTGACTGGATGCCGATGTGAATAACTCGATCGCGTCAGTCGCTTCTGTTAATGTAAAAGCGTCTTCCAGAATCGATTGAACAACAATTTGGGCTTCGTCATAACGATCAAGTTCCAGGGAATCGAAAGGCGCATGGGACTGCCAATCGCTACCTGTCTCAGCCCACCTTTGTTGCCCAATGAATTGCCGATCAGACCAATCCTGGAGCTGACCAAGCAGTTGCTGGTGTTTCTGGAGACGGACAAGAAGCGATCGCACTGCTGTTCGCAGTTGCTCGTTCTGGAGTGTCTGGCGGTTTTGGTTTGTTAGCAATTCCCCAATTGAAGAATTCAGGTGTTCTAAATGCTCAACATTCACCCGCACAGTGGGAGAGACAGAACCCTGCTCATTCTGGGAAACGGGGGTGGGAGTACTATCAATACGGAAGCGGGATGGGGATGGTGGAACCGTAACCTCTGGCTCCATAGGCTTCCAACTTGCTGAGTCAGCCGCCGACGCTGGCATTGAAGAAAAAACGTGATGAGGATTATGTGCTGAACTAGATCGGGTTTCCTCTCGGTCAGTCTCAGCAGGGGTTTGGGAATCCAGTACTGCTTCCCCTCCCCAGATCGTCTCTAAGAGCGAGTTGCCTAATTCCTCATGCTCTGATTCCTCATTTTCTGAGTTGTTCAACGACTCTACAGACGGTACTTCACCGACAATCGACTCAGATGTGTGTAAGTCACTCACGCTCGACTCTAAATTCGCCGCACTAGTCACCTCACTAAATTCAGATTCAATTAATGATTCTTGAGGATCGACAGTGACATCTTGAGGTGAGGAAGTGAAAGGGAGATGGGGAGAAATTGTCTCGCCCTTTTCCTCTATGGCATCAAAATTATTGTGGTTGACTACAACCTCTACTACTGGCTCAGCACTATTAATAACAGGTTCAGTTGCACTGGTAGTGAGACCAGCGAATTGCTGTAGAGCTAGAGACGGTTGACCGCCTTGAGTGCGATCGCCCCCTAGTACGGCAGCCTGTGCCGCTCGGAGGTCTGCCAAAGCAATCTCGGCAATCGTCACTGCCTGAGCGGGAGCGGTATCCAAGCCCTTGATTGCCAGTTGAGCAATTGCTCCAAACCCAGGTAAATTCAAAGATTCTGCTAATCCAGTGAAAACCTCTGCCTGAGTCCGAAGAGTCGTAGCAACTTCCTCCGGGTTGGCACGGGTTAGGGCATCGGCAAGTTCGTCTAATCGTTGGTTAACTCCCACTTCAAAGATAGACAGGGTCAAATCAAAGCCCAACTCTACCGAACTGGGGAGGTAAGCTTCCTGACCAAAACAGTCACCCAGCTTTTCTTGCAGTTGGGCAAAAATAGCAGCAGTTCGGTCAAGAATCTCAGCATCATTGACTTGCCCTCCCGTAAATTCAGCAGTTAGGGGTAAGCGAAGACACTCAAACCCCTCAAAGATTAACGCCTCAACTTCGGGGTCAATTGACAAGTCAGGATTGAAAAGGGCTTTGAAAATATCCTCCAAAGAGTGGGCAACCGTTTGAATCGTCTCCAACCCAACACTTGCTGCTGCCCCCTTAAGGGTATGGGTAGCCCGCATTAGAGTATTGACCTTGTTAATACTGTAGTCTTCTCGAAGACTCAGCAATTCTTGTTCTAAAACTTGCAGCAGTTCCGGCGCTTCTTGGAGAAAGTAGCGATAGCTTTGTTCACGAATAGTTGGATCTGTGGTCATAGGGAATTGGGAATTGGGAATGGGAGAATAGGGAATGGGGAACCGGAGATTAAGGGCATTTGGGTGGGAAGACCAGATTTTGAGGAGTTGGAAGTTTATAGATTGGCTGAGAAACTAGCAAATGAGATTTGGCATATCGTCAAGGAATGGGACAGGTTCGCCAAAGACACAATTGGCAAGCAAATTGTGCGCTCTGCTGATAGCGTCTGTGCCAATATTGCAGAGGGACGAGGTCGGTACAATTTCCAAGACAATCGACGTTTTATCAAGATTGCTAGAGGGTCTCTCTATGAAACGATTAGCTGGCTGAGGCTGGCTTATTCTCGACAGCTATTGACTAGTGAACAGGTAGACAAGCTCAAGCCAATTATTGATGAATTGCCACCCAAGCTAAACGCCTACCTGAAATCACGTAGCAACTAGTGCAAGAGGGCTCTTATGCAGGAGGCAGGAGACAGAAGGAAAGAAAACTTGCCAAGTAAGCTTTTTAACCTTTTTCAACTGCATAGTTATTTCCGCCATACTGCACTAGCTGTTCCCAATTCCCAATTCCCGATTCCCGATTCCCAAATCAATCAACCTTAAACTGATCGGCACTCGCTTGCAGGTTCTGCGCCATTGTCAAGAGTTCCTTGAATGAGGTAGAAATCTCGGTGGAATCCTCCGTGGTCTTGTTGGCGATCGCAGCTACTTCTGTCATCGTTTGTGTTACCGATTGGAACTGCTGAGTCTGTACCTGCGTTGCTTGGGTGATACCCGCAACGAGTTGACTGATTTGAGACGTGGCTTCAACGATCGCATTCAGATTCTGGCGGGTATCGTGTACCATCGATGTTCCTGCCGCAACCTGCTGGATGCTCTTTTCCATCACAGTGGAAACCTCAGCTGTGCCTTCCTGGATTTCCTGAACTAACTGCGAGATTTCAGTGGTGGCTTCTGCCGATTGACGCGCTAGAGAACGCACCTCATCTGCAACAACAACGAAACCGCGCCCATACTCACCTGCTCGTGTCGCTTCAATTGCCGCGTTTAGAGCTAGTAGTTGGGTTTGAGTTGTAAAGTTGCTAATCAAGTTCACCACTCTGGACACCTTCTGCGACGATTCGCTCAGGCGCTTGAGCCGCTTGCTGGTTTCCGCCACTGTTTCCCGGATGTCCATAATTCCATCTACAGTGCGGTTCATCGCTGCATCCCCTTCCCGAACAGTCTGGTTAGTCTGTTGGACAGCTACATCTACCTGTTGAGCATTCATTCCTACAGCTTTCGTAGAACTGACCATGGTCTGGATTTGCTCTAAGGCACGACCAAGTGCTTGGAATTGCTCTTGGGCTTGACCAGCAAGACCAGTAATCGACGATGCACTCTCTTGGGATGTCTGGGCGACTTGCCGAGACGCGGTTTGCACCTGTTTGACGATGCCGCGCAGACTTTGCAGAGTGTTGTTGTAGGCATCGGCAATCGTACCGACTTCATCTTCGGTTACGGGAGCGCGAACGGTGAGGTCTCCGTTGAGTGCTGGTCGTACTGCTGTCAGTAATTGGATAACCTCCTGCTGGATTTGTTCTTTAGCTGCTTTTTCCCGTTGGGCGGCTTCTGCCAATTGCTCTGACTGCTGCTGCACTTGCTTCAAGTAGTCCACTTGTCGCATCGCCACGCCGACTTGCACACCGATTTGTTTTAGGGCGCTGACTTCAATCTCTGCCCATGAGCGAACTTCAGTGTTTTGGTAAACACCAAGTAGACCCCAGAGCTTGTCGTCTTTGAAAATTGGCACGACTACATAAGCTTTGACCTCAAACTCCTCCAGCATTTCAATTTCAAAGGGAGAGTGGCCAGCCGCGTAAATGTTCTTCACGACCAAGCTTTCACCGTTGCGATAGGCGCCTCCCTGAGCTTCTTGCAGATTAACTTGGGGCCAGATGGCTCCTATTTCAGAGCCTTCCACAGCATTCCAGCCTTTGGTTACTGATTGGGCGACCAACTCACTACTCCAATCAGGATTGAAGCGATAGATTGCGGCGCAATCGCATTTCAGCAGCAGTCGGACAGCTTGGTTGGTGACACGGAAGATCGTGTCTGTATCCTGAGACTGAAGGATTTTGGGAATGATTTCGGCGACCGAATTGCTGACTTTAGCGGCTTTGGTCATCTGGGTGGATTGTGCCTGCAACTGCGCCAGGTAATCGGTCTGCTGTAAAACCGACCCCAGTTGACGACCAATGTCAGCCAGCAAGGTGACTTCACTTTCTAACCAATGCCGAGGTCCACTGTGTTGAAATGCACTCAGCAAGCCCCAGAGCTTTTCCCCTTGTTTGATGGCAACGATCAGGTACGATTTGACACCAAAGTACTCCAAGGTTTCCACATGGCAATCGCTCAAACCCACTGTGTAAACATCATCCGCAACATAGGGTTCGCTGTTGGCGAACCTTCCGCCCTTGTGTTCCTGTAGATACGTGTCTTCCCAAGCACTACCGACGAGTTTCGGCCATCCTCCAGATTCTGACTCATAGATAAAGTCTCCAAAATAGTCCGGGCGAAACTTGTATATGCACACTCGCTCCACTTCCAGGAGTTGTCGGACGTCTTCGACAGCAGCTTTACAAGCGTTCTCAATGTATGACGTATTGCTAATCTTGTCGATGATTGCGGGGACTTGTTGCTTGTACTTTACGACTTTATCCATTTCATAGACCAACTCCGCCTGCTGTAGAGCGACACCAAGTTGGTTACTAATCTGAGTCAGAAACCTCACTTCATCGTCTTGCCAATGGCGGGAGGCACTGTGCTGATAAGCGCCCAACACGCCCCAGAGTTTCTGCCCTTGAAAAATCGCAACGATCGCACAAGCTTTGATATCAACGCCCTCATAGATTGCTACATGGCAATCACTCAAACCAGAATCGTGACCAATATTATTGATAACAAATGGTTGGTTTTTGCCAAAGCATCCGCCTTGGTTCTCCTTCATATAGGTGTCTTCCCAAGTCATGCCAACCATTTGGGGTAAATCTCCAGCCTGAGACTCAAAGACAAAGTCGCCAGAGTAGTCTGGACGGAACTTGCAAACAGCGACTCGCTCCACACCAAGTAGTTTCCGAACTTCCTGCGTCGTTGTCTTGAAAATACTCTCAATATCGATCGTCTGGCGCATCTTGTCGCTCACACGACCAACTAGGCGAGTGACTGCTCGCTCCCACTCGGCGACTTTAGCAAGTTGAGCCGATTGCTGCCGTAGCTGCTCTTGGTATTCGGCTTGTTGGAGAGCCACCCCCAGTTGAGTGCCGATTTGAGTCATCACCTTGACTTCGCCGTCTTCCCAAGCACGAGGTCCAGAGTTTTGATAAGCCGCTAGCAGTCCCCAGAGCCTTTCTCCTTGGACAATCGGAACGATTACATAGGCTTTCGCCTGATATTGCTCCAGAATGTCAATGTAACAAGGTGAAAAGCCTGCTTGGTATATATCATCGACAACTCGGAAGTTTGCTCCCTTGGCATACATCCCGCCCTGAGTTTGTTGCAAATAGGTATCTGCCACTCTGGCTTTGCCACCGCCAAGAATTTTTGCACTACACTCGCTGATATTTTCTCGCAAGAGTGGGTTATCAATTTGTTCCTGCATCAAAGCAGTCCAGCGACTCCCGACTGACTCAGCAACAAACTCACCGCTCCAATCAGGCTCAAAGCGATAGACTCCCACACGCTCAGCTTGCAGCAATTCTCGAACTTCTTGAGTTACCGTTTTGAAAATCGTGTTGATGTCCAAGCTCTTGCGAATCTTCTCAATCACTTTGACAACGGTTCGCTCTCGTTCTGCGGTCTTGGCAACTTGCTCGGCTTGGGTTTGAACTTTTTCCAAGTACTCTGCCTGCTGGAGAGCCACCCCCAGTTGGCTGGCAATTTGGCTGAGGCTCTTGAGTTCACTGTCTTCCCAGTGGCGTGGTCCACTGTGTTCAAAGGCTGAGAGCAACCCCCACAGCTTCTGTCCTTGGAAGATGGCAACCACCAGGCAGGATTTAACGCCAAAGTCTTCCAAGGCTTCCACATGGCACTCGGTTAAGCCGCCATTGTAGACATCATCTACCACTAGAGGTTCGTTGTTGCGGAATCGACCGCCTTGGTGTTCGTGCAAATAGGGGTCTTCCCAAGCACTGCCCACTAATTTAGGCCAATCCCCAGACTCTGACTCCACTACGAAGTCACCGAAATAGTCTGGACGGAATTTGTAGATGGTCAAGCGCTCCACACCCAGGAGTTTGCGGACTTCTTGCGTCGTGGTCTTGAAAATGGTGTCAATATCCGAACTGTGGCGAATCCTGTCAATTACTTTGGCGACCGCTCGCTCCCGTTCAGCAGTTTTTGCCATTTGGGTGGATTGCTCCTGTAACTGCTGCAAGTACTCTGCTTGCTTTAGTGCCAAGCTAAACTGGGCGGCAATCTGCTTGGCAAAGTCAATCTCATCCTTCTGCCACTCGCGTGGGCTACTGCATTGATGAATGCACAACAATCCCCACAGTTCATTGCCGATCAACAGAGGCACAATCAAGTTAGCTCGAACTTGAAACTGAGAGAGAATCTCGATGTGGCAATCGCTCAACTGAGCATTGTAGATATCAGCAACCGCCTGAATTCTTCCTTGAGCGTAATGGGCGGCATACTGTTGACCAAAGCAGTGGTCGTGAACCTTGGCAGCTATAGCTGAACTGTAGCCTGAGTTTAGATCTTCCGATACAAATTCCCCATCATCAAAGCCGGACTCAGGGTAAAAGCGAAACACTCCCACTCGGTCAGCGCTGAGGAGTTGTCGGACTTCTCTGGCTGTTGTCTTGAAGAGCGTATCTAGATCTTCGGGCTGGCGGATTTTGTCGATCGCTTTGTTGATAACTTTGGCTTGCTCAGCCTGTTTTTGCATTTGGTCAGAAAATTCGACTGACTGTAGAGCGAGAGTCAGTTCGGTGACAATTTGGTGGAGCAAGGTTATTTCAGTTTCCCGCCATGCTCTAGAAGCAGAGCATTGCATTAAGCTGAGCAAACCCCATACTTGTCCTTCTAAGAAAATCGGCAACGTCAAACTGCCTTTGACCTGGAATTTTTGCAGCAGTTGAAGTTGGTAGGGACTCAGAGGCTTGGGTAAGGTTCGATCCAGAATGACGACTTGCTGTTGCTGGTAGTCTAGTCGTTCGGCTACACCAAAAGCGATCGCACTGAGGGACTCTCCTAAACTGGGTGTATAGCCAGCCACCATCGACTCCGCCAGCACCACACCTTGGTTCTCAGTTTGGAACTCGTAAATCAATGTTCGGTCTACTTGTAAATGCTGACGAACCTCAGTTAATGTCGTTTTAAACAAGGTGTCAAGATTCTTCGCAGAGCGCATTTGACTGTTAAGGGCTAATAACCACTGCCGTTCGCGCTTGCGGTGTTCCTCAGTTGCGATCGCTGGTTTGTCACCATTAACCCCGGTTGGCAAACCTTGTACCCACTTCTCCAACTGAAGAACTTTCTCCTGAATTTCCGGTTTGGCAAGTCCCGCCTGTTTGAGGTCGGCTTTGAGGGCATTAACTACGGCCAGAGCTTGCTGTGGCTCAAAATTGCCATTCGATCCGTTAACCACCTCATTACCTTTGCTTTGACTCTTCGATGGCTCAACTCTTGGCTCGGATGACTCAAGCTTCGGCATCGCTGGTGCTAGATTCTCTGGAGACATATTACTGTTGTTATTAACTAGATTTGCTGACTCAGGTTGGTCATGGAGACGGGTAGGGGACTCTCCATGCATCAATTCAGGGTTTTTCCCTACTCCCTGCGTTCAAGGAACTTGGTCTTAGTAGATGACTTCAAGAGATTTCTCCTCGGTGGATCTGCCATAAGGGAGACTGAGTAATGGCAATGGCATCCAAGACAGTGCCCTTACCCTCAGCAAGAGCACCCAGGACAAAAGGCAGGAGTTTGGGAGGAAATAAGCCGTTCGCCGCGTTTGTAAGTTTTTGCAAGTCGTGTAACTCAATGTCATTGACTTGCGACACTACCAGACCCAAAGGCTGGGTATTGGCTTGAACGACGATAGCCATAGGAGTGGCTGCCATTAGATATAGAGGTGGATAGCCTAGAAGCTGGTCTAAGTCCACAAGCCAGAGCATTTCTCCCCGCCAATTGCAAATTCCCAAAACGCAACTGGGCATTTCAGGGACTGGCAGAATGTCCTCCACGTTCACCCTGAAAATTTCCGCAATCTGCGCGAGTGGTAGCAGCGCACTGTCCTCGTGACCTAGGGGAAAGCGGAGCAACCGCTCTCCGATTTCTGGGGGGAGTGGGTCGTCTAATGTGAATAGGTCAAAACTGTTCGCTGTTAGCACAGCGTCAAGTGGGGTCAGCATAAACTCTTTCCTAATACACGGAAGTTAATTGCTGGATTGTTTGAATCAGTTGTTGCTGGTTTACTGGTTTGGGTAGGTAGGCATCAGCCCCCAGCATCGAACCCCAGAGTTTATCCGCCTCAGTACCTTTGGTTGAGCACATGACGACTGGAATTGCTTTAGTACTGGAATTGCTCTTGAGTTGGCGGCAGAGTTCAAAGCCACTTTGCCCTGGTAAAATCACATCAAGAATCACTAAATCTGGTTTGGCACCCTCAAGTTTGAGGTGAGCCTCCTCGCCACTGGTGACACTGACTACTCTTAGACCTGCCTGTCTGAGGTAACCGGTTAACACCTCCGTTTCTGTCAGGCTGTCTTCAACCAAAAGGACTGTAATCATATATACTTCGGTAAATAATCAGATGTTTCTTTCTTCATGACTCTTGGCTTCAAAAGCTTCCTACACAAGGAGATTCCTCCTAAGGCGTGTTCCACCTCTGCGATTGAGCCGTTGTTGAAGTTGGTAAATACCTTTGTAAAGTTGCCAGCACCTTCTCTGAATTAATGGGTTTTGCTAAAAAGCCGGAGGAACCGACGATCTTTGCTCTCACCCGGTCTACAATGCCGTCATTGCTGGTGAGAATAATCACAGGTGTATCTTTGAAGGCTGAAATGCGGCGAATTTGGGCACAGATTTCATAGCCGTTGGCGATCGGCATGACCAAATCTAAGAAAATCAGGCTTGGTTTATGTTCCAGTAAGAGTGGCAGTGCTTTTACGGGGTCTTGAATGTTGAGAAATTGATAGCCAGCTTGGTTGAGGATGTGACTCATTGTCTGGCTGTCGAGACGGCTGTCATCAATATAGGCAACTGTTACCTCCGTTGATTGCGATCGCTCTGGACTTACGGAGTTCCCGCTAGGTGCGGAAAAAGACGTGGTTGCCGTAGCTGGCTTAACGGAATAGCTGGGGAAGTCTTTAACCTCCTCCAGTCCGATCAACCCTTTTTGGACATAGGGCATCAGGGATTGGGCTAGAGGTAACGGATTCTGTTTTAATTTGACCGCTAAATCCCTTAAAGTCTGATTGCCATCAATCAGGGTAGTCAGATTGCGGTAGACAGCGGGTGAAGTTTGCCAATGCAATTCTTCAGCGTTCGAGATTTTAGGAGCGAGGTTTGGGGAATACTTCGCTAAGCCTGCCTGCTGCCAAGCCTCCCAATCCTGCATTGCTTCTAGGCAAAGCGGGTAAACTCGAATCGAAACAACGTTTGCCTCGATGCTGTTTATCGGTATCGGTCTGTAGGAGAGTTGCACCCCTGAACGATGGTGGAGCTGTTCCTCCCGTTGGATAATATCGAACAGGATTTCTATTACGTTGCCTGTAACAATCTCCGCCATCTGCCTTAGCGGGACTTCCCCCTGCCTCACTAGTGTTGCTAAGGAGTCATAATCCCAACACCGAGGCTGCTTCGACTCAGGCGTGGCAATATAGACTGGCAGTTGTGGACAGTGGTGGGACAACTGCCGAAACCAACGACGAATTGGATGCACTCCACCAGTACAGCCAATCAAATCACCCAAGTAAAAATACAGGCTCCACTTCTGGTCTCTGCTATATTCAATACTCAAATCCAACTGACCTGTAAATTGATCTTGGCTACAAGCCTGAATCTTCTCTACCAGCTCGTTGGTGGTTAACACTACCTCCTGTCTTTTTACTGGAGGCTTGATCGAGCTAACAGATGACGGAGTAAGCATTTTGTTAAATCTCAACTTCCCCGAAAAGGAGTTCCTTATCTTAGACAGATAACCTTAAGAAACGCTGCATCTTGTTTTTGCAGACCTACCACAATCTACGAACTTCGGTTCTACTCATCCGGATCTTCCCTAAGATTGTTGCAAATATGAAGGTTGTGTTAAACACACAGAGTGGAGGAACAGCCCGCACTGCGTGCCGATACGCTAACATCCCCAACCCCTTCTCCCATTGGGAGAAGGGGAGTAAGAGTTCAAAGTCCCTCTCCCACGGGGAGAGGGATATAGGGTGAGGGCTTCCCATCGGTGACATGGAATTTGTTGGAGTCGCGCAGAATCTCCGGAAACCTGCCCGTTATCAAGTGTCCCAACAGTTTGGATTTGAATGTGTTTGACCTCTTGCTGCTACCCGCACCGTCAATCCGGTTTGCTGTTTCTTACAAAGGTACTGTTGTCAAGTCCAAAACCTCGTTGATTGTTTTTAATAGATCTCTTGCGGTGTAGGGCTTGGGCAAAAATCTTTGGATGCCAGCATTGGTCGCGTCAGTTAGCTGAGCGCTAGATATCAGCCCACTGACAGCGATAATCTTAACGTTTGGGTTAATCTTATGCAGAGTGCGGATTGTGGTCGGCCCATCCATTGATGGCATCATCATATCGACGATCACCAGGCTGATGTCATCCTTGTGCTGGACGTAAAGTGCGATCGCTTCAATCCCATCACTCGCTGTAACCACCCGATAGTTATAGGCTTCTAGAGATGTCTTATTAATTTCACAAATTGCTGCTTCATCATCGACAACCAAAATTAACTCTCCCTGTCCAGTAGAGAATTCACCGTCTTCAGTTTGTTGAGTTTCAGCTTTCCTAATAGCGGGTAAGTAGATTTTAAACTGTGTGCCTTTCCCTACCCTACTTGTCACATCCACAAAACCACCGTGGCTTTTGATAATGCCCATTACCGTCGAAAGTCCCAACCCAGTTCCTTTACCCTGCTCTTTCGTCGTAAAGAATGGTTCAAAAATCCGATCAATAACTGTTGGTGGAATGCCCATTCCTGTATCAGAAACAGTAATCAAAATATAGGAGCCGACTGTGGCATCAAGATTCATCCGGACAAAGTTTTCATCAATAAATAGATTGGTGGCGCTTAAACTCAATGTTCCACCTTTTGGCATCGCATCACGAGCATTAACACAGAGATTGATCAGAACCTGATGCAGTTGTGTAGCATCCCCGTTGATCATCCAACTATCTTTCTGAATATGGGTTTGAATATCTAAAGATTTTGGGAATGTCTCTTCGACAATTTGCTTAATATCCAAGATTAATTGCTCAGTTTGAAGTATAGTGCGCTTCCCTTCAACACCTCGCGCAAACAGTAAAACTTGCTTGACCAAAGCAGCCCCACGTTTAGTACTCGTTTCAATTGTCTTGAGTAACTGTCGCTTTTTCTCTTCAGAAAGTTTGGTTGGCAATAGTAGTAACTGAGCCGATGCAAGAATGGGTGTCAACTCATTATTTAAATCGTGAGCAATACCACTAGCGAGAGTGCCAATGCTCTCCATACGTTGAGCGCGAAGGAACTGTGCTTCAAGTTGTATCTTTTCAGTAATATCAGTATTGACAACAAGGATTGATTTAGGTTTTTCCTCTTCATCACGCACTAGTGTCCACCGACTTTCGACAATAATTCTTTTGCCGTCTTTAGTGACTTGATGTAGCTCACCCTTCCACAGACCCTCTTCAAAAACAGTCTTTCTGAGTTCTCGAAGGTGAGCTATTTTTTCCTGGTTCAATAGCTGTACTGCCTGCTTGCCAAGGACTTCTTCTGAGTTCCAGCCGTATAGCCGTTCAGCGCCTTTATTCCACAGTAAAATTTTGTCCTCTAGATCTCGAACAAAAATCGCATCGGTTGCAACATCCAACAATGCCGCTTGCTCACAAATTTTTGCTTCGGCTTGCTTGTATTCAGTGATATCTCTTTGGATACCGACGAAGTAGAGTAAGTCACCTTCTTCTGAAAATACTGGGGAGATTTTCAATTCGTTCCAAAACGGCTTGCCATCTTTGCGGTAGTTCAGCACAGTGGCGTTCACCTCTTCTCTTCGGGCAAGGCAAGCATCAATTTGCTCAATCGTCTGTTGATTTGTACCAGAACCTTGTAAAAAGCGGCAATTGCGACCCAGAACTTCCTCCGGTTGATAGCCAGTAATCCGGGAAAAAGCGGGATTAGTGTAGATGATTGGGTTGTCGAATTGGTTCGGGTCGGTGATTAGGACACTATCAGAAACTGAAGCAACAGTACGGGCAAGACGCAGGTTTTCAACACCGAGTTTGCGAAGTGTCTCCTCATTTTGCTTACGCTCATGGATTCGAGCCATCTGTTCTGCCCAACTTTGGTGTTCACGCCTGACTCTATCGCAGTAGTTATTAAAGAACTCACTTAAACCTGGCTCCTTCTTCAGGAGGGTATCAAAATGGTCTTGTACTCGCTTGTCAGCCTGATAGACAACTTCAGGATGAGCTTCCATCCAGACATGACAAGTTTTAACATAAGCAATAAACGAGACTAAGTGCTGGTAAGTAACACCTCCAAGTAAGCGACGGAGTTCACTCCGGTAATACTCGTTGTTTTCTCCTTTTAAGGCAATGAAGATTGAGCAATAGAGTAAGCTTTCTTCAAGGGCTGCGTTCCGCTCGTGTAAAAGCTTTGGCGCATCAGATGCAGCAAGGATACGAAGATGTTTATCGATGTCACTTGGGGTTGGTAGAGGAGATTCAAGGAGTTCCAGCACTTCTCGTGCTTGCATCCCTAAAGCGTGCAAGGAACAACTGTGGCAGATCATGCAGTAGGGAACAGAACAGAAGCGAGACAGGTAAGCGGACAGCTTTTCCTTAAATAGAGGCGACAGAGGATTATCAACATACGCACTAATGGTTTGTTGCCAGAGGTTGTCCAATACCTGTGGAGTCTGTTCACCAGGAGCAAAAAAGGGTGGGAAAAAACCAAATTTTTCCTCAATTTCTGCCTTGATTTGCTCACTTGTTCGCATTAGTATTATCTCCCCTTCCTGATTAGGCAGTAACAATTTTCTTAAGTTTTTCTTAGCTTTTACAGGTTGATGATTTGAATTGCTTCCTTGATGAAGCCGTTGTGCTGCTGAGACAACGTTGCTCAACTAAGTACAACGTTTTGTAACTATCTTGATCATTTAGTTACAACGCCATTAGCCTAAGGCTTTAGAGTCTCTTCTTGAGCTTTTATTCTGGTAAGTAGGCTCTTGCTTCACTTAAACGTTAAGAATTTATTTCAACAAGAGTAGCTAGCAAAATAAG
This sequence comes from Symplocastrum torsivum, assembly GCF_059505465.1. Lineage (NCBI taxonomy): Bacteria > Bacillati > Cyanobacteriota > Cyanophyceae > Oscillatoriales > Microcoleaceae > Symplocastrum > Symplocastrum torsivum. The sequence continues at coordinate 22,993 of NZ_JCACKQ010000015.1, forward strand.
CCTTGAAGGCTTGTATCCATAGTAGTAGTTTTTAGACAGGTGATATCAAAAGATAAACTTTTTTAAACTTTTTGATAAATTAAAAATAATTATCATACTCATCATTGTCTTAAATGATAAGGAAGTTGCAAATTTGACAGTAAATAAAAATTTTAGGATTTTAAAATAAAAAATATTGGAAGATTTCTTGTGGCGTAAGATGAGAAATTTTACCCAATGACAGTAATTCCTGGGATACCTGCCCCACAACGTTGAATAATTCCTTCTTCTTGGAAAAGCTTTTATAGGACGCGATCGCATTTTTTAAATTAAGTCAGCTCATCGCCTTTTCAAGCCATCGAAGGGTCAACATTTCGTAAGGTAGTAAGGGCAGTTTGATAGACTGATAGATTGTAGTTTTCAACCTTATTAATTGCCTTAGGAGGGTCAACTAGGCGATAGTAAAGAACGGCGTTAACTTTAATTGTGGCGTTGTCGGCTGTAATTGTCTGTTGTGGCTCAATATTTACAGCTTTGGTGCGAATATCAACTTGAGCTTTTTGAGCAAAAGTAGGTTTTTGAGATTGGGATGTTGGGGAGGTAGGACGTTAATTTACATTAAATTTTGGGGGTTTTTCACTCATCACCTCACCTCATCACCCAATTATTGATGGCATTTTATTACAAACCTACCCTTGAAATGGGAGGCAGATAGAAGCAGGGGCAGCAGTGGGAGCAGGCGAAGTAAGGGGAGGCGTGAGCAGTTATGGAAAAACTCTCCTTAATTCTTCAGTCTTCGCTAACGTGTTCGTGATGAAGTTGTAGCATCTGCTGCTAGCGTTTCCGGGAATGGTACTACTTGAGTTACATCAGTAGGGCGACTAAACAGCTTAAAGTAGGTTCCGACGCAAAACTCTTTGATGGGGTAAGTAATAAAAGTTAAGGGGTTAATGGTCACGATGATGTTACGTGCATCTCTGGTAGCTAGATTGACGATTTGCTTTGCCACCTTGGGTGCGGACATTACACCAATGGGATTGAGATTGCTTTTAAATGGCCCAAGAATGAGTTTGCGGACTACACACGGAGCATCAAGACGGCGTAGTGTTACTAAGTCTCCTAAGGCTCGTTTGGTTAGTTCGTACAAAGGACTCAATGCCGGACTAACTTCTGCTTCTGAGGTATTGACCCAAACTTCTTTACGGGCGATGTCTTCATTGGTGCGAACGGTGGTGAAGAAGAGTTCTAGCAAGCGCCAACTTGAAAAGGTGTTGATTTCGTAAGATTTTGCGATCGCGTCAGCCGTTCGCTCACCATGTACGTTAATCCCGTGGTTAAGGATGAGGATATCGACCTTTTCCAGATGTGGGGCTAATTCAGACTCCTGTCCAATCTTCCAAGTAATCGTTTTAACTGGTACACTTTCACCCTTCACACTCACCGTAACGGGTTGCTCTTGGGATGTAAGAGCAATTACTTTTGCTCCTCTGCTGTGAAGTTCTAAAAGAAGCGCTTTCCCTAGCGTTCCCGATGCTCCTGTGACTGCAATTGTTTTACCTTTGAGTGAGAGCGCGGTTCCCATGAGCTTGTCCACCAACGTCAACGTACCGCAATAGTAAGCCTTTTGATTATCAAAGTGGTGTCGCCAGTGGTAGGTTCGATTGACACTCCAACAAGACGGTGGGGTAAGGAAAGGGCCTGGGAGATGAGTCAAATCGGTGATTTCATTCGCCCATGTGAATCCACTGCCGCGTGCGATCGCACTTCCTAAAAACGTTAGGGTATAGAGAGAACCAACCAATGCCGACAGTTGGTGTTCAGGTGCAAATGTGTGAGCAACAGCCCATAGCAATAGGCTAAATAGCAGCATCACTAAGCATTCTGGCACATCATTGCGCCACTGGGCTTGGCGGTAAATAGTATCACTAACGGCTGTTAAATCGGGGCGAAAAACGCGATGATGCCAGACGTGTAACCGATATAAAGGAGACCAATGATGGGATAAGACGTGATAGAAGTCTCGCACGAGTTCTACCCATAATACAGAACCCAATCCCCAAGCGGCAGTAGCTATCCAAAACGTCACCATACGCCAATTCCACAAACCTTTAAATTTAATTTGTCAAAAATCAACCACTCGACTATACGGGGTTTTAAGTGTAAAAAATACTCATTAAAGTATAAGAAATTTAATAATGTTAGATACAATGATGCTGCACAGTGTGGTGTTAGCTCACCCTCAGTGGACTAGTGGGTGTTGATAAGTATAGGTGGTTAAACCAAATAACTTATGCCAGAGAATTCCTGGACAGAAAACGATCTTGGTAACGAGCTTGACCCGATTACCTCTCTTTTATCTGATTTGGACGATGAAGATTTTGAAAGTGACTTCTTCTTCCAAGGATTAGAAGGGCGCCGACGCAAAGCCGCTGTGACATTAACAGCGATTTGGGGCGGCACAATCATCCTCCATTTAGTTTCTTGGGGTTCCTGGTTGATTTGGGGCTTCACAGCGCTATTAGGAATTCAGGCGATGCGAGTATTGCTGGCTCGACCTTTAAAGACACCCAAACCACTTGCAGATAACACTCAAGTCGATTTTCCCTATGTTTCTCTGCTTGTAGCGGCGAAAAATGAGGAAGCGGTTATCAGTAACCTAGTCAGGAGATTGTGTGACTTAGATTATCCCAAAATACGGTATGAAGTTTGGGTAATTGATGACCACAGTACCGATCAGACACCCGTGTTGTTAGACCAGTTAGCCATTCAATACAGCCAGTTGAGAGTGCTGCATCGCTCGGCTGATGCGGGCGGTGGCAAATCGGGAGCGCTCAATCAGGTACTACCCTTAACTAGAGGGGAAATTGTTGGCGTGTTTGATGCGGATGCTCAAGTACCAAAGGATTTACTACGGCGAGTTCTGCCGTTATTTGGTAAGGGAGAAACTGGAGCGGTGCAGGTGCGAAAAGCGATCGCAAATGCCTCAGTCAACTTCTGGACACGAGGGCAGATGGCAGAAATGGCTCTCGATACCTACATCCAGCAGCAGCGCATTGCCATTGGTGGCATTGGCGAATTGCGTGGGAATGGTCAATTTGTGCGTCGTGCAGCGCTAGAGAGTTGTGGAGGCTGGAACGAGCAAACCATTACAGATGACTTAGATTTAACCATTCGCTTGCATCTGGACAAATGGGATATTGGCTTTCTCGACTTTCCCCCTGTTGAAGAAGAAGGTGTCACCAATGCCTTTGCACTATGGCATCAGCGTAACCGTTGGGGAGAAGGTGGATACCAACGCTATTTGGATTACTGGCGGTTAATCGCAAGTAACCGCATGGGCACACTAAAAACGCTGGATTTGTTCTCATTTATGATCATCCAGTACCTTTTGCCTGCGGCGGCTGTGCCAGACTGTTTGATGGCGATCGCACGCAAGAGTTTCCCTCTCCTAACTCCTCTCACCGGACTTACCCTTGCCCTACCCTTAATCGGGATGTTCGTTGGGTTATGCCGTACTAAGCGAGACGAACCTCGTACTGCCGCCTCATTGTTGATTACCCTCGTGCAGACACTGCGCGGTACTTTGTATATGCTGCACTGGATGCTGGTGATTGCTGGAATTACCGCTCGAATTTCTGTGCGTCCCAAGCGGTTGAAATGGGTAAAAACGGTTCATCAAGGCAGCGATTCAGACAGCTTTGAGTTTGAATTGGGCAGTGAGAGCAAATCTAGTTGATGAGATCAAGCAACCCATAAAACTTTGTAGAGACGTTCCGGGGAACGTCTCTACGACTTCTTCACGTTGCCTGATTCAGAAGAATAATCCTCTACTACCATGCAACCAAATCCCAGGTTGATTAACCTCAAATTCCCAAGGGTCTTGGAGATTTCTCTCACTAGTTCTCAGGTTAATGGGTCGCGCAAATGGGATATCGTCATCGTCGAAGTCGAAGTCTGGGGGAGGTGTATCAGTTGGTTGAGGTTTGACGCTGTCTGGTGTCATTTGCAAATCAATCCAGCGTTTTGCTAAGTGAAGTGCCTCTTCTTCAGTTTTCGCGTTATGAATGGGAATAACGCATTCACCAGCAGCACTCCAAACCTGAACGCAAAACACTGGTCTAGCCTCAATAATCCAACCTCGATAAATTTCTGCTGAACTCATTGCTGGCACTCGCGCATGTGAGTAAGCCAAAGGCTACCCATCAACCCTAACATGCTGTTCATGTTTGAGGTATAGGTTTCGTGCCAGTTTGTATAGTATTTATTGAACAAGATCATCTTGAGATCAATTCAATGACACAGCTCCTCAATTCGCTATACAACTATCGAACATACCTTCAACGCCTGTTTTTACCGCTATTGTTAGTCCTTCTGGCAAGCGGATTTATTGCTGCACCAGCCAGCGCGACAGGTGTCTATCAAATGCCTAATGTCCGGGCAGGTGAACCAACCTGGATCATCGATAAAGCAGAGGTTCTCAGCCGCCTGAGTGAAGGCAAACTAAGTGGCACTCTGGATGCTTTAGCCAGAAAAACTGGCAAAGAGGTGAGGATGGTTACCATCCACCGCTTAGACTACGGTGAGACAGCAGAAACTTTCACAGATAACCTGTTTAAAAAATGGTTCCCGACACCGGAAGCTCAAGCGAATCAAGCCTTAATCGTGATTGATACGCTCACGAATAATGCAGCAATTCGCACGGGTGAAGCCGTCAAGTCTATTTTGCCTGACGACATTGCCGAGAGTGTAGCGTCTGAAACACTGATTGTGCCAATCCGTGACGGGAACAAATACAATCAGGGCTTACTAGATGCAAGCAATCGCTTAGTCGCTGTTCTTTCTGGTGAACCTGATCCTGGGCCACCTGTTGTGGAAGAAAATGTTCAGGTTGCAGGTACGTTTACAAAAGCGGAAGAAACGGATACTAAAAATTCAACAATTTGGGTTGTTGTCATCTTGGTTATCGCAACGGTTGTTCCGATGGCAACCTACTTCTTCTACCAGGGTTTCTCAGGCTAGTCCTGAACATACTCTTGCCCACTAATTAGAGCATTCTCAGCCCGAACAAATTCTCGTCCCAAATAAGCGGCATGGTCGAACAGTGTGACAGGAGAGGGCTGGGTTTGCTCAAAAATTGCGACACAAAGTTCTTTAGCGGTTCTGCCAGTAAAAAGGGTGCTTTGAGTCCGTTCTACCTTGCCTCGTGCGGGGATAACTTTTCCTGTCTCTGGGTCAATAGCCAAACCGCGATCGTCAATTACATTTGTAAAATGCTTTGCACAAATTAGCCCTACCTCCCGATCCAGATAGATAATGAAATATCCACCTGGGTCAAGGTCAATATGACGCTGCGATAGCTTGTCATCAATGGCATTCAGGCTTAGGGCATCTGCTGTTTGATTCATGGTCTATATAGCAATTTGTCTTTTGTTAAATGTTTCGGTGCCTACAACACCATAAACAGACCTAATCTTAGTTTAGAAGCTAGCTTAAAAGGCGATCGCTCACCGAACCAAGTCTGCACAGATTGAAAACCACCAAGACATGATGGCTAATTCCATCTAATTTCGCTGAAAGCTTTTCGCAATTTAAGAGCTACCTCTTGATGAGATTGCAGATAAGTTCCCCTGGGCTGTTGGGTTCAAATGTTACAACGGCTCCATCTTGGCGAACCCTAACACGCTCACGGCAATTGTACACCTCGATTGGTCGTTTCACCCCATCAACACTAACGGCTGCTCGGTACTCCCAGTAATTCTTAGCGCTTCGCTTGATACTCAGGATGCAAATCAAGTGGTCATTAGAGTTGTGGCAGAAGGACGCTTGAGCCGGAAGGGCAGCAGCCAACGATAACATCAAGAACAGCAGTAGAGCAATATATTTCACTGTCTCCGGATTTGTAAATAAACCAAAGATCAAAAGTTATCTAGTTCAAAAAAAGCCCCCAATTGGAGGCTTTTTAATCAACAGAGCATTGAAAAATTGCTTAAAGCAAATACACTAGCGTGAATAGAACAATCCACACAACATCAACAAAGTGCCAGTAAAGTTCTGCGGCTTCTGGACCAAAGTGTTCTTCACTCGTGTAATGGTCTGCTTTTTGCGATCGCCATAATACCGACAAGATGAGCAAAACGCCAACAGTGACGTGCAAGCCGTGGAAGCCTGTCAGAACATAAAACGCACTAGCAAAGACATTAGTTGTCAGACCAAACTCTAGATGAGAATACTCATAAGCTTGCCCAACCAGAAAAATGATTCCCATCACTGCCGTGAGCAAATACCAAAACCGCAGCCCAGAAACGTCGTTCTTCTTAATTGCTACATCGCCTTGATGCATGACAAAGCTACTAGCAATTAGAATTACCGTGTTAATAGCTGGTAGCAACAGCTCTAAATCTGGCGTTCCTTCTGGAGGCCAAACTGGCATAATTGCGCGGTAGATCATGAAAGCCGTAAATAAGCCGAGAAAGATCATACTCTCAGCAACTAGAAATACAACCACGCCAAACATCCGAAAGTCTGGATGCTCCTCGTGGTGATCTGTCGCCTCAACCTCATGGTGATAATTGAGGGAAGTTTTAGATTCGTCAATTGTTGAACCTTGCATAAACCTCTTGTCTGAGTGGTTAGTTGTTAGTAGTTATTAGTTATTGGTCATTGATTATTAGAAACAAACAACCAACAACTAACAACTAATAACTAATCGCGATTTTGACTTTCCCCTTGACGGTCATCGGGATGAGCGGCAACGGCTGGGTCGGGGTCTGCTCGTAAAGCGGAGTTTGGACCAGCAGCTAAAGCAGGTTCCCGCTCATCAGATGTAGGTACATAGGTCTGATATTCGCGATCGCCCATGCCATAGTCATAAGGACCAGTTGCTAATACAGGCACACCTTCAAAGTTTTCAATCGCTGGCGGTGAAGTCGTCATCCACTCCAGTGTTAAACCTTTCCAAGGATTGTCACCCGCTTTCTTACCACGAGCGATACTCCAAAAGACGTTAATTAGGAAGGGAATAATTGACGTATCCATGATGATCGCGCCAACTGTACAAAGCTCATTAAGCGCTTGAAACTTCGGGTCATAAAGCGCAATTCGTCGGTTCATGCCCAACAAACCCAACTCATGCATTGGCATAAAAGTCAGGTTTAAGCCAATAAAGGTCAGTACAAAGTGAATTTGACCCAGAGTTTCGTTGTACATCCGTCCAGTTGCCTTCGGGAACCAGTGGTAGAACCCAGCAAAAAGCCCAAGAACACTACCACCGAAGAGGACGTAATGGAGGTGAGCAACAACAAAGTAGGTGTCGTGAACATGAATATCAAACGGTACCGATGCCAGCATTACACCTGTAATGCCGCCGATTACAAAGACAGAAACGAAGCCCATACCAAACAGCATTGGGGCATCTAATGTGAGTTTGCCTCCCCAAATCGTTGCTAGCCAGCTAAAGACCTTAATCCCTGTCGGTACGGCAATTACCATACTCGCGATCATGAAAAACATCCGCATCCAGCCTGGGGTACCACTGGTAAACATGTGGTGTGCCCAAACCAAGAGACCGAGGAAGCTAATCGCAATGCTAGAGTATGCGATCGCTCGATAACCAAAAATTGGTTTCCGAGCGTGTACTGGCAACACTTCCGAAATCACCCCAAAGAAGGGCAGGATCATAATGTAGACAGCAGGGTGGGAGTAAAACCAAAACATATGCTGGTAAACAACCGGGTCTCCCCCACCAGTTGGGTTAAAAAACGTTGTCCCAGCAAGCAAGTCAAAAGCAAGCAGAATCAAAGCCGCAGCAAGTACTGGTGTCGCAAGCAACTGAAGGGCTGTCGTTGACAACATTGACCAGCAGAACAAAGGCATCTGATTTAGCCCCATTCCTGGCACCCGCATCTTTAGGATGGTGACACCAATATTCAGACCTCCCAAAATAGAGGAGGTTCCGGCTGTCAGGAGGCTAAGAATCCAAATTGCCTCCCCCGCACGGCTCGCTGTTGTACTCAACGGTGGATAGGAAGTCCAACCCGCCTCGGCTGGACCAACAAAGAAGCTGGAGAGGAGCAACACTCCACCAACAGCATTCATCCAAAAGGCTACGGCATTCAACTTCGGGAATGCCATGTCCTTCGCGCCAATCATTAGGGGAATCAGATAGTTCGCGAAGCCACCCGTTCCCGCCGGGACAACCCACAGGAAGATCATGATCGTCCCGTGCATCGTAAATAGTCGGTTGTAGGTCTCAGGGCTGACCAAATCAGAAGCAGGCGTTGCCAGCTCAATCCGAATCATCGAGGCAAGTATGCCACCGATAAAGAAAAATACGAATGCGGTCACGAGGTATTGAATGCCAATGACCTTGTGATCAGTGTTGAAGGTAAAGTAATCTTGCCATTTCCTCTCCCCATGTTCTGGGGGTCGGGCCGGCCGATTAGCTTGTTCTTGAAGCTCTGCTTGTGTCATAGTTCTTGTCCCTTGTTAGTTGTCGGCTGTTAGCTGTTAGTTGTTAGTTGCCCTTGATTAACAACCAAAAACTACTAACCAACAACCAATAACCAATTACAGATGGTTGCTAATTGCCATAGTTTGAGCAAAATGCTCGTGGTTGGAGTGCAGTTGCTCCAGGGTTTGCGATTCAATCCCCATCTCTTGGGCATAGGGAGCAAGAAACTCACTGCTTGACCTATCGGCAGGATTGGCAGCAACCGCTTTATCCATCGCGTCATTGCTGGCAACAGCTTGCTGCTCTTTAAGCCATGCCTGATACTCTTCTGGTGTCTGAACGAAAAGTTGAGCACCCATTGCGCCGTGGTAGGCACCACAGAGTTCAGCACAGACTATAGGGTACTGACCAACTTTATTCGCTGTGAAGCGTAGCTCGGTTTCCCGACCAGGAATCGCATCTTGTTTGAGGCGAAACTCTGGCAGCCAGAAGGCGTGCAGAACATCTTGGGCGCTGATTCTCAGCTCCACTTCTTCTCCGACTGGGAGATGCAATTCGCCGGATGTGATCCCAGTTTCAGGGTAGGTAAAAATCCAGGCATATTGCAGACCCATGACATTGACGGTCAGTGGTACTGGTTTGCCTATGTTTTCTGGAGAAGCACCAAGCCCTATGGCAATTTGTCGGCTTGGGTCAAGGGCGATGAGACTCTTGTCAGGATTCGCCTGAGCCGGGGACATCTTATGAGCCTGAGCAATCTGTGACCCATGATGGTCATGAGATGCCATGGGATCAAGTCCTCCCATCGCGTTGTAAATCTCAAAGCTATAGACGGAGATGATTAAGACCATCACCGCAGGTATTGCTGTCCAGACAATCTCCAGAGGAATATTTCCATGGATTGGCGGTCCATCGGTTTCGTCATCTTTGCGGCGGCGAAATTTGATTGCTGCTGCAATAATTACGCCCTGTACCAGCAGAAACAGACCCGTGGAAATGGTCATCATCATGTTAAACAGCGCGTCCACTTGGGCAGCTTCATCGGAGGCTGCTAGAGGCAGTAGACCGTGGTTTTGACCATACCACAAGCTGATCAGGGTCAAGGCGATGCCAGCCAGCAGGGTTGTAATTTGACTTGGGATGTTCACGGTGCTTGCTAGTGTAGGACTTTCTGCAAAACTTTAGTTTTTGGCGCGGCTCCCGTCAAAGTTCTCTCGAATCCGGCTCGTCAGTATAATCACTTACCAAGGTCAGCCGTCGAACAAGCCCTTTGACTATAGCTTTTACCTTGTGGTCATTTACCACGGTAAGACACCCTACTGAGAAAAAAAGTAACAACCACTGATTTTTTATAGATTTTTTATTAATTTCCTTGGGATCAAGCGGGGGAGGAAAGAATCTTTATTATTTGATGGCTTGATATTAAGCAAATATAAAGATTTCTGAGAGCGATAGGGCTTAATCGGTGAATTGGCAATTCTGAAAAAATCTCTAAAACTATTCACCTCTGGCGATAGCGTCATTAAAGTGGTAAGTGGAGTTTGGTCATCTTTCAAATCCAGGTGCTAGGTTGAGGATGAGCCGCTACTCTCACGTTCAGTAAACTTTGATTTGCAATTGGTGCTATGGCTGAATCAGTCCTCTATCGGTCGGTTGCTACTCAGGAATCATCCCAACCCAAAGAACGTATCCGTCGCTTGGTATGGAAAATCGCGATCGCAACATTGCTGTTGATGGCAGTCGGTAGTGCGACAAGAGTGATGAATGCGGGTCTAGCTTGTCCTGACTGGCCCTTATGCTACGGTCAGCTAGTACCCAGTCAGCAAATGAATCTTCAAGTATTCTTAGAGTGGTTTCACCGATTGGATGCCGCTTTGATTGGCATTAGTGCGATCGCACTAGCTGGTTTATCTTGGTGGGATCGACGATCTTTACCCAACTGGCTTCCTTGGGCATCCACATTTGCCTTGGGTCTGATTGTTTTCCAAGGTGTACTGGGTGGACTAACGGTTACAGAATTACTTAGGTTTGATATTGTTACCGCCCATCTAGGAACAGCACTGTTATTTTTCACTACCCTACTGGTGATTGGTACAGCACTCCTCCCTTACAAAGGTACGGGTGCTGTTGGTAAGTTACCTTGGGTGAGTTTAACAGCAGCAATTTTGGTTTATTTACAAAGTCTCTTAGGTGGACTGGTTGCTTCCAAATGGGCGTTACATCAATGCTTTGGGGTATCTCAACTATGCCTCGTGATGAATAGTCATATTGCTGGTGTAGTCCCTGCAACCCTAGCAACCTTGACTGTTGTAGTTATCGCTTGGCGGACAGCTGCACTTCATCCTACCCTGCGCCAATTGGCAAAGCTTGCCGCTGGATTAGTGGTTTTACAGATACTCTTGGGCGTTGCAACCTGGCGGCTACACCTGCAAGTTGAACCACTAACTGTTGCCCATCAAGCTGTAGGCGCGGCTTTACTAGGAACGCTAGTTACCTTCACCGTTTTAGCGTTGCGCGATCGGACAGAGGCTGGTGCGCTAAAGGTGTTGTCCCAAGAGGCTGAAGCTACTTAAACATTTCAGGACTTAACCGCGTTACTTCCCACTCCCAGGTAGGGCGCGTATTGTTTCAAAAAAAGGAATAGGTGACTGAATGATTGGGACAAGTGTATCCCGTCAACATGAAAACTTCCTGCAAGTTATTCAAAGCTACTATCAGCTAACGAAGCCCCGAATTATCCCACTGTTGTTAATTACGACAGCAGCAGGGATGTGGATGGCATCCGATGGACAAGTGAATCCCATATTGCTGCTAGTAACCCTGGTGGGTGGTACACTGGCTGCTGCTTCGGCTCAGACGCTGAACTGTATTTATGACCGTGACATCGACTACGATATGATGCGGACGCGCCATCGCCCGATTCCTTCGGGACGAGTGCAGCCTCGTGATGCCTTGTTATTTGCGATCGCATTAGCGTTTCTCTCTTTTACCCTACTCACGGTATTTGCCAACCTGCTAAGTGCGTTGTTGGCAATGTCCGGCATTGTCTTTTATATGCTGATCTACACCCACTTACTAAAACGCCATACAGCGCAAAACATTGTAATTGGCGGTGCGGCTGGGGCAATTCCAGCACTAGTGGGTTGGGCGGCTGTAACAGGTACACTTAGTTGGGCAGCATGGTTGTTATTCGCGATTGTCTTCCTGTGGACACCTCCCCACTTCTGGGCGTTAGCTTTGATGATTCGAGACGACTACGCGAAAGTTGGTATCCCCATGTTGCCCGTTGTGGCGGGTGAAAAGTCTACTACCCGTCAAATCTGGTATTACACATTGCTAGTGGTACCCGCGTCCTTCTTACTGATTTATCCTTTGCATGAGTCGGGTGTTATTTATGGCGTACTTGCCTTGGTATTGGGAAGCCTTTTCTTGAAAAAAGCATGGCAGCTATTACAAGCACCTACTGACAAGCAACTTGCTCGTTCAATGTTTAAATACTCTATCCTCTACATGATGCTTTTATGTACAGGAATAGTAGTAGATAGCTTGCCAGTTACGCACCAACTAACGGCTGCTGTGGCAGATAACCTACAAGATTTGATTAATGTTTTTCCCATCATGTAGGTCGTTGTTTAGGCTAAAAAAGCGATCGTTTTTGCATTCTCTGTTGTAGGGTGGGCAACTCGCCTGCCCTTAACTATAAATACACCTCTAGTGATGCCTCTCAGGTTCGAGTTCCACCGAGAATTAATAGTTTCATTTTCAAGTCCTTTTCAGGCAGCTTCAGTGTTGTCTACTTGAGTAATTGAGTCAAGGACATCAGCGAGTTCAACAGGACGGGATAGTTGAGGGCAATGTCCACTCTGTAATGCGATCGCGTCTACTCCCAAAATCTCACGCGCAGCACGCTTCGACCAAACTGAGGTAAATGTTCGATCCTCCGTACAAACAATATAGGCAGATTCTACCTCTGGCATCGTTTGAAGAGGACTAATTTCAGAAAACACTAAACCAGAAGCTTGATATCGCAGCTTCGGGATCGCCCACTGTGCAACCTCAGGCTTACAATCATGAAAAAGCAATTCCATCGCCAAAGCATTGTCTTCTGAAGCATCTTTGTTAGGTGCCGCTGAATTGAACATATCAGACTCATCGCCATGTGAGATACGTTCAACCACACTCGTTCCCACTTTTGGGATGCCTCCGGCAAGATATACAAGCTTTCGTACTGGATGTTGAGAGGCAACAACTGGGATAACTAAGCCAGACATAGAATGACCAACTAGTATCACGTCATCACTAATGCCTTGCAGCGCTTGAAGCACGACCTCCGCGTAGCGAATAGCACCTGCCTCTGGTTCTTCTATTGGAAGATCCATTGCTACTGCTTTGTGACCACGCGCCTCAAGTTCAGGAATCAGCAAATCCCAACACCAAGCACCACAGTAAGCGCCGTGTACTAAACAAAAAAGACTCATAACTAATCCTCTAATTAGATAGTTTCTAAAAGATTCGTTTCATCTCAAGAGGAATTGGATGATTTCGTTAGCCTATTAAGTGAGATAAGCTCTCATTAAAGCCTTTGCTTGAGGGATTGAAGCATCAATTGCTTCTGGACTAGGTTCAGTTGCCGTCCATGAATCACGTTGCATTAAGTGATCGCACCAAGTACTCAGTTTTGGATAATCATCAAATGGCACACCAATACTAGGTAGCTGAGTCACCAAAGTTCCGGCAGTAATATCAGCTAAAGTTAGGTGATTACTTCCAAAATATGGAGAATCATCCAGTTGACTTTCAAAAAAGTTCAGCACCGTGAATACTTGCTGACGAGCCTTTTCTAGCTTTTCGGTGTCGTTTTTGACAAAGCCCATTACCTCACTCGTCAGTCGAATCATTAGCGACCATAACTCAGTAATGGTGACCATTTGTACCATTCGCACTGTTGCGATCGCATTAGCCCCGTTAGGCATTAATGGCGGATTGGGGTACTTTGCCTCTAGGTAGTCAAGAATTGCCAAGGATTATACTACTCTAAAACCGTCATCAACCAAAACTGGAACATGATGAAACGGGTTAAGTTCTAAAAACTCTGGTTGATATTGATCGCTATCTAGCTTGAGTAAAACTTCTTCAAAGGCAAGCATTTTTTCTAGTAGCGCAATCCACACACGGCGAGAGTTAGCAGAGATTGGAAGGTGATAAAACTTTATCACTGTTAACCTCTTAAAACTTTTTCTTTCTAGCCTCGGTTAAACGATTAACGTTGCTGATTATCTTTTCGTCAATCTCAGAAAGATTTGTAGTCATTTTCGGCTTCTCTATAATTTATGTTCTTGTAGGGAGGACTCTTCTCAAGAAAGAAATAGTCTCACTGTTATTACAAACGCCCTGTCTGAACATTGGATGCTGCTGCAAGGTGACTTTGTTGAGCAATGTCACCCAGCACAGTTTGAAGTTTCCTGTTAAGTGGTGAGTGCCAGCCACCACTGAGATAGAAGTTGAGAGTAATGCTGTCAAAGCTCTCAAACTGTTTGTACCCAAGCGCTGACGGCATTCTTGGACTAACTGGTAGCAGTTGTGTCTCTATTGCTTTGAACATAGAGTTGTCCTGTCTTGCTTGAGCAAGACGCATCGGCTGACTAAATGGTGTCACCTCACTCTCCAAGCCTTTATGCTCAAGCTGGAGTTGTGTACCTCCATCAACAGGCAAGAGTGTCCAAGTAACAATAGTTGGCTTACCCATAAAACCACCTCGCCAGGTATAAGAAAGACTCCTTGGCTCATTGAGTTCAATGACTTCGCAGTGGATGGCTTCTTCCCATCCTTTTTGTGGATCAGGCTGAAAGCGGAATTTGTGTCCGACTCGTGGCTCAAAGTCGTTATCCATCAGCCATGCTGCCAAGGCACGGTGATTAGTAAGTACTTGCCAGAGTCGTTCTGGGGGATAAGGGTAAAAAACTTCAGTCTTTACGTCTCGGAGCATGGATTTTCCTCCAAATAGTTGCCAAGAGCATCTAATCTCTCTTGCCAGAATTGCTCGTAATGGATAAGCCAGTCAGACACTTCCCTTAGAGGTTCAGGGTTCAGGCGATAGAGGCGCTGTCGTCCTGCTTTGCGTTGAGACACCAAGCCAGCTTCACACAGTATTTGCAAGTGCTGAGAGATGGCTGGCAATGACATTTCAAAGGGTTCTGCCAACTGCTTGACAGGTTGTTCACCGTCACGAAGTCGATCTAATAAGGCGCGTCGCGTTGGATCTGCGATCGCTTGAAATATATCAGTACTGGCAGCAGGTCTACTCAACAGTTCAACTCAATATTTAAGCGAATGCTTAACTGTTTTTATAATAGTTAAGCATTTACTTAAATGTCAAGCCAGATCAAGATGAATAATGTTGCCAATAAATGTGTGATTACTGGGTAGCCACGAAAGCGATCGCATTTTTCAACCTTGCGTATCTTGTGACGTGCCTATGTAATTAAGCCAAAAGGGAAAGGTAGATATAGAATTACCTTGCCCCTTCTGCCAGAAGTTGATATTGCCGATTCAATGTGTACCCAATTATTTAGCTTGGGCTTGCCTAGCTGTTTGAGGGGTTTTAGGCGATTGTCGCAATCGCTCAAAACTCAAGGCAGCGACTCCTAGAGTAACCAGTAGCATTCCAAACATTTGTAGTGGCAGCAATGCTCTTTGAATAACCACCAATGCTAAAAGCGCTGTTAACGCGGGTCCAGTTGCCCCTAAAATTGATGCTCTCGCCGCACCAATCAAGCTAATACCAATGTTGTTAAACAGATAGCTAACCAGTGTAATCGCCCCTAAAATCACACTACTAATGATTAGATTCGGCCACATCGCCGGGTCAACTTCAAAACGCCAGGATTCTGGCAACGGTCCTGCCAAGCTAAGACCAGAGAAGCCCAGAATGATCACAAAGTTAATCCAACTAAACGGAATTGGGTGTAGCTTTTTTGCACACATTTGCGTCAGGATGACGTAAATAGCGAAGGCAATCCCAGAACCAGCCGCCGCCGCAACCCCCAACCCAGAAAGCTTCGCCGCTCCAGTTGGAAGCATGATCAGGACAACTCCCAGCAAGACACAGGCAATAATCGTACTGCGAAATGAGCTAGGGCGATCACCAAATAACAGCCAAGCCAACAGCACGGTAACGATTGGATAGATGAAGAAAATTGTAATTGCCACTCCCGGTGAAATCGGTCCCAAAGCCATATAGATGAGTACTTGGGACACAAATAGAAAGAATCCACTGCCTATGACTTTGAGAAATAAAGGCTGGTCATTCGACTGAGCAAACTGCTTGATATCTCGCCACATATTGGGGTAAAGAATAGTCGTCAAACCCGTCATCAGCGGTACCACAACTAGCATTCGTAGCCACAGGATGAGTAGCGAATTTCCCACACTTGGAGAAATAAATCCTCCTTGTTCAAATACCCCAAAAATTCGTGACTTGTTGAGAATTACTGTAATAACAATGTTGAGAAACGAGAGTGCTAGTGAGGAAAGGAGAACGAGCAAAAACCCAAGCTGGACTTTGGAGGCGGGTTGAGTGCGAGGTGGTGGCTTGGGAATAGCGGCAGGCGGCTCTGGCTCTCGTACAAGCGGTACATTTGGCTCTGGTCGTGTTGAAGAGGAAGCAACAGTGGAGTTGTTGTGATTATTGTCTGGATACTCCTGCCTATCGAAACGAGGTAAGGGCGAAGGTGGTGGTACTGTGGGAGGTGCAACCGGAGGATTCTTAGCCACCAACGACTCAGATTGAATTTCTTCTCTGAGCCGACTCACAAGTGCTTCTAAAATCGCCTCTCCTTGCTGCTCTAGGCTGTACATATGACCCAACTGCTGAGAAAGAGAGCTTTGATAGCTGCTGAGGTCTTGTTGCAACGTTTTGAACGTCGTTCTCAGGGTGGAATCTAAAGAGGCAATGAGCCGATAAGCATTTTCGTTGTAATCATTGACAGCCGTATCTCTTGGCAACGGCATAGAGCCTTGTCTTTCCCCTACTCCTCCAGAGCCGTCGAGGGGCGCACTGCCTCTATCAGAGACTGATGGGGGAACTGGTAGTTGATTGAGCCGCTCTCTTAGTAGTTCTTGGAGCTGGTTTGCTAGAGCCGGAGTGATTTGCTGGACTAATTGTTGTTGTTGGACAATTTGCTGCTGACGCTGGGTTTGTAGCCTTTCGATATCGTCAATCAACTGGGCTTTTTCTCTTTGGAGTCGCTCAACATCTTGAGATAGCTGGGCAACAAGATTTTGCCGCAGGTTCTCAATATCCTGAGTCATGGATCTCAAAAGAGCTTCTGCTCCCTGTGGATCACTGGCTCCAAAGTTTTCCGGTTGCAAGTCCCGTTGCCCCATTGCGTTTAACCTCTATTGGCAGAAAATAACCTGGTTGAACTAATTGAGTGTCTTGTCTATCTTTCCAGGTATGTTGCGTTTTTTGTTTTCTCTAAAAGCAGATTCTTTATCTTAAACATCTGCTGTTCCTTGTCTTAAAAGTTTTCAGGCTGGGGAGGTATTGCCGCTATTGTATTCGAGGGAGAAAGTAAACTGCTAGCAATCTGAGTTTTTGGTGAGTGTGGCAGTGCGGGATGAATGTATTGATAGTAATATTCAAGCACTCCAGCGTTTAGTCTTCATTCACTTAAGGCTCTGTCCCAGTTCCTAAACATCCATGCAAGCACCCCAAGAACACTTTAGCTTTCTTAGAAGCCATTTTTCAGAAATATTCACAGGCTTTGGAAGCAGACGTGCGAGCTTTGCAAAAGGCGCATGAGACAGAACGATGTCCAGCTGCCTGAAAGCAAATTTACCGGATTTTTCGCAACTGGGCTGCTGATTGCGCCGCCTGGAATCTTCTCTCAAAGAGGAGGTATCCAAATCGAGGCGATCATCGGGAGGAAATGATGAATTAGGGAGGGAAACTCAGTATCTCCACTTCGCTTTTAATGTCTAGCCGCCTGTAGGGATAAGTATGTCTACTCGTTCACCCGTTAAGCTAAAGGCACGCGCCTGAGTAATTTTGCCGTTGACCAATTTACCCTTTAATTCCTCAATATCTCCCCTAAAGAAGGTGAGGCGGTTGCCTCTTGTGCGTCCCATTACTTGAGTCGGGTCTTTGGGATTTTGGTCTTCAACTAGGACTTCTTCAACACGACCAAGATAACGTTGTGAGGCTTGAGCGGCTTTCGTTGATACTAAATGGTTGAGACGCTGAAGGCGATCGCTTTTTATTTCCTCACTAAGCTGATTGTCCCATACTGCGGCTGGTGTGCCAGGACGGGGCGAATAAGCTGCCGTATTTAGCAAGTCAAAGCCAATATCCTCTACTAGCTTTAGCGTATTCTCAAACTGTTCTTCCGTTTCTCCGGGGAAGCCGACAATCGCATCTGCACTAATCGAAGCATCGGGCATATACTGACGAATCTTGTCGATGATGCGGCGATATTTCTCATGAGTGTATCCCCGTGACATTGCCTTAAGTATCTCGTTATCTCCCGATTGGAAGGGGATGTGGAAATGCTCACATACCTTCGGTAATTCTGCACAAGCACGAATCAGGCGTTCGGTGAAGTAGCGGGGGTGACTGGTCGCAAAGCGGAGGCGTTCTATCCCTGGCACATCGTGGACATAATAAAGCAAATCTG
The DNA here is from genome assembly GCF_059505465.1 of Symplocastrum torsivum. Classification (NCBI taxonomy): domain Bacteria; kingdom Bacillati; phylum Cyanobacteriota; class Cyanophyceae; order Oscillatoriales; family Microcoleaceae; genus Symplocastrum; species Symplocastrum torsivum. The sequence continues at coordinate 41,095 of NZ_JCACKQ010000015.1, forward strand.
TCAAGGTGTGCTGGTGCCGCCCGGACTCGGTAACACCCGGAAGGTCACGTCCGTAGGCATCAATATTTTGTCCAAGTAGTGTTACTTCCTTATACCCCTGTTGTCCCAGTTGCTCCATTTCAGCACGAATCGCTTCTGGTGATCGCGATTGCTCAACGCCTCGGACATTGGGAACGACACAGTAAGTACAACGCTCATTGCAGCCGTAGATGACATTCACCCAAGCCGTCACTTTGCTATCGCGGCGAGGTTTAGTGATGTCTTCAACAATCTGAATTGGTTCTGTTGCAACAATCTGGTTGCCATCAAATACCTGCTCCAGCAAATCTTGGAGACGATTGGCGTGTTGTGGCCCCATGACCAAGTCAAGTTCTGGCACCCGCCGCAGCAAGGCTTCTCCCTCCTGCTGAGCAACACACCCAGTAACAACAAGCGTGAGGTCGGGTTGTTGGTGCTTGCGATGAGCCTGTCTGCCTAAGTAGGAATAAACCTTTTGCTCAGCGTTATCCCGAATTGTGCAGGTGTTGTAGAGGAGTAGATTTGCCTCGTTAGGGTCTTCTGACCACTCAAAGCCCATATCTTCCAAAATGCCAGCCATGCGTTCGGAGTCGGCTTTGTTCATCTGGCAGCCAAAGGTGGTGATGTGGTAGCGGCGAGGAGAGGTCATAACAAGCTCTGGATAATTTCGCAAGGTCTACTTTCAGCAAACCCTTATCAATTATAGATTTTCCTAGTTGTTGGGCTGTACGGGACGGATTGAATTTTTGAGTTTGTCCTGATGTTGTGTCTTTTCGCTGAATAACGCAGAGGAAACTCTGAAATGGAGATCTACGTATGTGCAACTACATGACCGTATTTTCACTGCAATCCTATTTAGGGAATTTGAGTGAAAGCTTTGTCATGTTCTCTCACCACTTACTCAGCTATATTGCTGCTGAGTTTACTAAAGAAGATGACAATCGCGGCAGTGGGCGCTAGATGATAGAAACCCGAAGAGTGGTTGAAAACCGCTTGATGTGAGGAGACGAAGAAATTGAGGTTAGCAATTGCAGAACAACCCGGTTCATAGGAGCCGGGTTTTCGCTGGAGTTGTGGTTTAACAGCCCTATCAATTAGTATGCTGGCTACTACAGAATGACTTGACTTCAGCCCACTGCAAACTCTGTGTACTGTCTCACATGAGGTGCATGATATGCCAGTACGATATCTTGCTTCGGTACTCTCAACGCCACTAGTTGATCTGCGATAGCGAAGCGCTGCTGCAAGCAGATCGCATTCGGGAGCATCCCACTTTGCTCGTCCTCTAGCAACTTCTCAAGCTCTGTAATGACGTGTCATTTTTAAACCAATTGGTATTAGTAGAAACGAAACGTTCAACAAGAACGTAGGCGAGTGAGTAACAGAACAATTTCATCAATGGCTTCGCGCAGACTAGCGACAGTTTGGTCAGATTGATTCACCATGATGCTGAACACCAAGGGTTGATAGCCAGGAACATCCAGATATCCGGATAACGCTGATGCACCAGTTAATGTACCAGTCTTTGCTTGAAGATTACCTTGTGCCGTGGTATTTAGGAAGCGACGGCGGAGTGTACCACTCACACCAGCAACAGGGAGAGATTCTCGGTATACTGCCGCTTGCGGTGTTTGTGCCATGAGTTTGAGGGTTTGGACGATCGCATCTGGACTCACTAAGTTTCGGCGGGATAGTCCCGAACCATCAACTAAAACATAGCTTTCTGGATTAACTCCTAAAGTTGTTAAGGCTTCCTTGACCTCATTCAGTCCTATTTCAACCGAATCTTTGTTCGCCTGAGTATCATTTGATATCTGAAGTGTACGCAACAGCACTTCTGCGTAAAGATTGTTACTCTGCTGATTTGTCTCTACTAGCAAAACGGATAATGGTGCAGATTCAATAGCGGCTAATTCCTGCTCACCCGTTGTACTTGTCTTGGATACCACAGTGCTTGCTACAGGGATTCCCTCTTCCAGCAGTACGCGCTGGAAATGCTGCAAGAAGTACTTAGCCGGGTCAAGAATCGCTAGATAGAAGGATTCTGGCTCCGCATCAACGGCTAACTGTCCTCTAATCTGCAACAAGGGTTGACCCAAAACACCAGTCACCTCCACTGTGCTTGGTGCAGCGGATGTAGCTGTTACTGACTGATTTTCAATGTGCCATTGCCTTGCTGCGATCGCATCTGTCCACCTTAACTCCAGTGGTTGACCAACCTGTTGAGGGGATAAGGTCAATTCTGCCGCATTTTGATTCAAAATCAGGCTATTTACTGCTGTTCCATAGTCTGCTTGAACATCTTCCCACTCCCAGGTGAGATTAATCGCATCTCCTTGAAAGTAACCATCATCGACAATCAACTGCTGCACGTTACGAACACCCTGTCGTTTTAGCTGTTGTGCCAATTCTCTTAACTGTACATCTGTGAGGCTGGGGTCGCCTCGTCCCACTACCCGCAAGGAACCTACACCAGCCGAATAAATAGATGTCCGAATCCGAAAGTCGGAGCCTAATTGAAGTAAAGCCGCCGCCGTTGTCAGTAACTTAACATTTGAGGCAGGGATAAAGTAGTGTTCTGCCTCACGACGATAGAGGGCATTGTCTTGGTTAACACTTAAACTGTGAGCGATCGCATTTTGCGATAATGGCTCAATCGAAATTCCCCAGCGAGTACGACCTAACTGGGGACGGTTGATTACAGCTTCAATAGCAGATCCTAATTGTGCGGGACACAGAGATCCAGAGGACGGATTCTCTTTGTTAGGGAATGCCGAGAGAACAGATTGGGAACTTGACGGTTCTTCAAATGCGATCGCTGCCAGTCGAGATGTAAATAGGGCATTAAAAAAAATTAATAAAAAGATAGGACTTTTACGAATTGCAGCTAGTAGTAAATAGCGCATTGCGCGACTTAGGAATGAAAACAGTTAATAACTCTATATGTAGAGAGAGCTATCAAATTTGCAAGGTTTGATAAGATTTTATGTATAGAATGATACATCGTAGCAAGCAAGAACTGTCTCGTCTGATGATTTTATCCTGTCAAAGCATTAATGCGACTGCATCAAGGTTAATATCCCATTCATGGCAAAACGCACTCAAAAAAAACGTCAATATTCGCAATCGTGGTCAAATCAAATTGACGACATGATTCGTGGTGCTTCAGGTGGTTTCTTATTTGGCATTCCACTAATCTACACAATGGAAGTTTGGTGGATTGGTTCTCAGACCCCTCCACCTGTGATGCTGGCTATTCTTGCTGCTACCTTTGCCGTTGTTTTCCTACTCAATCGTACGGAAGGCTTTCGCAAAACTCAAAGTATGCACTTCCTCGATACTTGTATGGATAGCGTTGAAGTGCTAGCTATTGGTATTGCTTGTGCTACTTTCATGCTGTTTCTCTTGGGTGAAATTCGAGTGGGAACGCCATTGGAAGAAGCACTGGGTAAGTTAATCCTAGAGAGTGTTCCTTTTGCACTAGGCGCAGCGTTATCCCGTGCATTTCTAAGTGGTGATCGCTGGTCATCTACTAATAGTGCAGACTCCGATAACAAAGCTAAACAGAAGAAAAAAGCAGACAAACAAGAGATAAACGCAACTCTCGCCGACATTGGGGCAACTTTAATTGGTGCAACAATCATTGCCTTCAACATTGCGCCGACTGACGAAATCCCCATGCTTAATGCATCAGCATCGCCCCTGTGGCTTTTGGCGATTATTGTGGCATCACTGATCATTTCCTACGGCATTGTCTTCCAAGCTGGCTTTACCACTCAGAAAAAGCGCCGACAGCAGCAAGGGATCTTTCAGCGTCCAATCAGTGAAACTGTCGCATCTTATCTTGTATCACTTTTTGCGGCGGCATTTATGTTATTTTTTTTCAACCGATTAACGATTGATGACCCGTGGACACTGTGGTTAAGTCACACAGTATTATTGGGATTACCAGCAAGTATTGGCGGCGCAGCAGGACGCATTGCGCTATGAATGACACTGATTCTTCTCCACAAGTTAAACAAAAGCTGGAGCGATCGCCTGCTGAATGGACAACATTTAGTATTGCTTTGCTCATTCTGGCTGCAATTGTTGGATTGATCATTTACAAGTGGGTTACTCAGCAGAATCGACCGCCTGTTCTATCTGTGACACCTAATCCTGAAATTCGTGAAGTACCAGGACAGTATTATGTTCCTTTTTCAATCACCAACACTGGCGGTGAGACAGCAGAGTCAGTCCAGGTAATTGCTGAACTCAGCATTAACGGAGAAGTCGAGGAATCCGGCGAACAGCAAATAGATTTTCTCGCCAGTGGAGAAAAGGAGGAAGGTGCTTTTGTGTTTAGCCGCGATCCACGAGAGGGGGAACTGAATATTCGAGTTGCCAGCTACAAGCTACCTTAATTTTGATTGCAAAATTTGCCTGAAACTGTAGTCAGCGCAATAGAACACGGAGGAGCAATCGGGGTATCGTAACCTAGACAGTGCCGCTATCAAACTAAAGCTAATGCACCGTTGTAGAGTAAGGGAGTCTTGCGTTCACTTCAAAAAGGTTCTCAAGCTATGAAAATCGGCATTATCGGCAGTGGCAATATGGGTCGTTCCCTCGGCATTTTGTGGGCTGAGCAAGGGCATGAGGTGTTTTTTGGTACTCGTGATGCGGAGAAAGGAAAAGCAATAGCTGAAGTTGTAGGACATAGCACAACAGGAGGCACGAATGATGAGGCAGCCGCATTTGGAGACGTACTGCTGTACACCGTCCGGGGCATGAATCCCGCCGAAGTCTTATCCTCAACCGAAGTTCTGTCGGGAAAAATTCTTATTGACTGCAATAATTTTGATGTTCCAGAAGGATTCGCCTACCCACCAATTGTGCAATCCCTAGCGGAGAAGCTAGCCGCAGAAGTTCCCAAGACCCGTGTTGTCAAAGCCTTTAACACAATGGCACAGGAAGTGTTTGAACTTGCACCAACACCGCTCAAAGACTATAGCGTTTCTGTGTTTGTTGCGGGAGACGATGCTCAAGCAAGGCAAGTGGTAATGTCTTTAGCTGAAGATATTGGCTTTGCTCCTGTGGACTGTGGTGGCTTACGCAACGCCCGCTTGATTGAGGGACTTGGGGATTTTATCCGATTAATGATTATCGGTCAGCTTCAGAATCCCTACGCCACGATTTCTGTTAAGACTCTTCCATCAGAGCAACAACAGCGGCTTGGTGGACGGCAGGCTTCTAATCTTAATTAACAGATCCAATGGGGATAAAGTTTCTGTTCTGATGTAGTCTAAAGCAAAGTATCCCGTTGTTGTACGGATGGGTAAGACAGCATCTTTTTCTGCGATTGTACTTGCAGGTGGACAGAGTTCTCGCATGGGTCGGGACAAAGCGATGATTATGCTTCAAGGCATCCCGTTACTGCGACAGGTCTGTAATGTTGCACTAGATTGCACCACTCAGATTTATGTTGTAACTCCTTGGCCTGAACGATATCAAGACATTTTACCGGAAGGCTGTCGTGTAATACGGGAAGTTCCTTTACCAGGAGAAGCAAGTTCTCATGGGCCGCTGGTAGGATTTGCCCAAGGGTTAGCTCAGGTTGAGACAGATTGGGTACTATTACTTGCCTGTGATTTACCCCAGTTGCAGGTTCAAGTTTTGCAAGATTGGGCAACAGAACTAGAAAAGACGGCTCCAGATGCGATCGCACTGCTACCTCGACAATCTCATCGCTGGGAACCCCTGTGTGGTTTTTACCGATGTCAATGTCTGCCACTGCTAACCCAATTCATCAACGAGGGAGGACGATCGTTTCAGCGCTGGCTAGCCCAACATCCAGTAAAGGAACTGCCAGTCAGTGACACGCAAGTACTATTCAACTGCAACACGCCAGCCGACTTAGAACGCCTGATTTATTAACAAGCTGGTGACAAGATTTGAACTTGCGACCGGCGGTTTACAAAACCGCTGCTCTACCACTGAGCTACACCAGCAACTAAAAACAATATAGCAAAGTCTGGAACACTACTGCCCAAAAACTCACCATCGCTTAGTTTAGCAAATTTTGTTGTTATTCATCTTCTGAGTTTAGGTTTTACACTGACAAATTGGCGATCGCAAGTTCCTGGCGGAGTGGCGACACTGATGCGATCGCTAAAACCCCTAACTGCAAGTTGCTTTTATTGAAAAATTATTGATAACCAACACAAATTTTTTTATCTGTTGTACTATCTATTGTCATATCTGTTATTATCGGTAACCCTACCGAATAACCGTAGATTTAAAGGAGAACGTTCGTATGCGATTGTGGCAAGAAACCCATAAGCTTAAGGTACCTCAATTGTCAAGTCAACAGATAACTAGATGGCTCAGACCTTCTTCGCTCAAAAAGGTTGTGTCGTTCTTTCTCATAGGAGTGAGCTTAAGTGTAGCGATCGCCTCCTGCTCTGGTCCTGGCGCAGATACCAGTTCTAGTGGCAGTGGCGGTTCTAGCGCAGCAGGTGCCAAAGGTGATGTTGAGTTGACCCTTGTTTCTTTTGCGGTCACAAGAGCCGCCCATGAGAAAATTATTCCCCAGTTTGTCGAACAATGGAAGAAAGAGCATAACCAAAACGTCTCCTTCAACCAGAGTTATGGTGGATCGGGTTCTCAAACTCGTGCAGTGATTGATGGCTTAGAAGCTGACGTTGTACACCTAGCACTCGCTCTTGACACCAAGAAGATTGAAAAAGCAGGACTCATCCAACCAGGTTGGGAGCAAGAATCACCTGAGGATGGGATTGTCAGCAAATCTGTTGCCGCAATTGTCACCCGTGACGGTAATCCGAAAGGCATCAAAACCTGGGCAGACTTGGCAAAACCGGGAGTGAGTGTGATTACGGCTAACCCCAAAACCTCTGGTGGCGCACGTTGGAATTTCTTAGCTTTGTGGGGTTCTGTAACTAAAACAGGTGCAGATGAGACAAAAGCACTTGACTTAACCACGAAGGTTATCAAGAACGCACCCATACTCCCCAGAGATGCTCGTGAAGCGAGTGATGTATTCTTCAAGCAAGGTCAGGGAGATGCCTTAATTAACTACGAAAACGAGATGATTTTGGCAGGACAAAACGGAGAGAAACTTCCCTATGTTGTGCCTGATGTCAACATCTCCATTGACAACCCAATCGCCGTTGTAGACAAAAATGTTGATAAACATGGCACTCGTGAAGTTGCTGAAGCCTTTGTTAAGTTTTTGTACACTCCAGAAGCCCAACGAGAATTTGCCAACGTAGGATTCCGTCCAGTTGACCCGACTGTAGCCAAAGAAGTGGAAAGCAAGTTCCCCAAAGTTAAAACCCTCTTCACTGTTAAAGATTTAGGGGGATGGGACGAGATTCAGAGCAAGTTCTTTGAGGACGGTGCTGTTTTCGACAAAATTCAAGCCAAAGCGTAGACAAGAGATGCTAGCAGAACCCCCAGCTAGCAATAGTTACCAAGTAATTAGCGGTTAGTTGTTCTTGACCAATAACCAATAACTAATCACCAATAACTACCTAAACAATGACCACATCTTCTCCTTCCAAGCCAACTCCTGCTTGGCAAAATCCAGTTCGCCAGCTTTTTGGGCTGTCCTGGCCTTGGCGAATCACACTAGGCTATCTCACGATCATGCTGCTACTACCTGTAGCAGCACTAGCGTTAAAAGCTAGCACCGAATCACCAGCGGAATTTTGGAGAATTGCAACTAGTCCTATTGCTCTGTCTACCTATGAAGTGACCTTCGTCACTGCCTTAGTTGCGGCACTGATTAATGGTGTCTTTGGGATTTTAATCACCTGGGTTTTGGTTCGGTATGATTTCCCGTTCAAGCGGATTATTGATGCAGCAATTGATTTACCATTTGCTCTACCCACCTCGGTTGCTGGTTTAACCATAGCAACGGTTTACAGTGATAACGGTTGGATCGGTTCGCTGCTAGCACCGTTCGGGATTAAGATAGCCTTCACCCGTTTGGGGGTAGGCATTGCGATGATATTCATTTCCTTGCCTTTCGTTGTACGGACGTTGCAGCCAGTGTTACAGGAAATGGAACATGAGGTAGAAGAAGCCGCTTGGTGCTTGGGAGCGTCGCAATGGCAAACGTTTTGGCGTGTAGTTTTGCCTCCATTGTTTCCAGCGATTTTGACGGGTGTTGCACTGGGATTTTCTCGTGCCGTTGGCGAATACGGTTCAGTAGTGATTGTGGCTTCTAACATTCCGTTTAAGGACTTAATCGCCTCGGTACTGATTATCCAACGCCTAGAACAATACGACTATAGCGGCGCAACCGTAATTGGTACTGTTCTATTGTTACTTTCGCTGTTAATTCTGCTAGCGATTAACGTGTTACAAGCTTGGGGACGACGCTATGAACTCTAATGTAGTAGGAAAATCGTTTAATCCAGAGTCACTGGATACTCCGCCAGCTTCCCAAAAACGTGAAGGTAGTTGGGTAAAGATTGCTTTGATTCTTGTGGCGATCGCATATTTAGCGCTAGTCTTATTCATTCCTGCCCTCAACGTCTTTGTCCAAGCTTTTAAACAAGGTTTTGGCCCCTTCTTCGGTAACTTGACGGAATCGGCTTTCGCCCACGCTGTTTGGCTTACCGTAATTATTGCTCTGATTGTCGTACCCATAAATACCGTATTTGGACTTTGTGCCGCTTGGGTAATTGCGCGGAATCAATTTCGGGGTCGAACCTTTCTGATTAGCCTCTTAGACATCCCCTTTGCCGTATCTCCTGTTGTGGCTGGTCTAATGATAGTGCTGCTCTATGGGCGCAATGGTTGGTTTGGTCCTTGGTTAGAGGCACATAACATCAAGATTATTTTCGCGATGCCTGCAATGGTACTGGCAAGTTCGTTTATCACTCTCCCCTTTGTCGCCCGTGAAGTCATTCCTGTTCTAGAAGATGCTGGTGCTGAGCAAGAAGAAGCCGCTAAAACCTTAGGCGCTCAGGATTGGCAAATCTTCTGGCGTGTGACTCTCCCTAACATCCGCTGGGGTCTGTTATATGGTGTTCTCCTAACCAACGCCAGAACCATGGGTGAATTTGGGGCAGTATCCGTTGTCTCTGGCAACCTTGCCCGCAAAACTCAAACCCTACCCCTGTTTGTTGAAGAAGCTTACAAGCAGTATGCCACTCAATCTGCCTACTCAGCTGCTGTTCTGCTTGCAGGACTTGCCTTAGTTACTCTCGTACTCAAAGAAATTCTAGAGCGTAGAACCCGTATTAAGGACACTTAAAAAGGAGGCAACCATGACCACGCATGGCATTGATAACTTTCAAGAGAAGCTACTGGAACCGCTTCAACTAACTGAAGAAAACGAGACTCCAGGTTCTAGTAGACCCACTCACACTCGCATCCGTGTTCGCATTCCCAAAGAGTACAACGATGAACCTGTCATCTCGCGGCTGGTTTCTCACCATGGCGTAACGGTGAATATTGCCGCTGCTCTCTTGGGCGCGAATGCGCGAGATGATGGCTGGTTTGACCTGGAACTGCGAGGTACAAGTCCCCAAATACAAAGCGCTTTAATCTACTTAGATGAAATGGATTTGGAAATTTGGGGGGAATTAGATACAGAAAAAGATGGTTGGTAAGTGGTTGTTAGTTGTTAGTTTTTAGTTTTTAGTAGATGAGTTTTGCAAACAACCAACAACCACTTCAAGCCATACTAGTTTCAATCGCCCAGCGTGCCAACTCGGTGCGGTTGTGGAGACCTGTTTTGCCCAGCATATTGGAAACATGACTCTCTATGGTTCGCTGGCTTACATTCATTTGCTCAGCAATTTCTCGATTCGCCATCCCCCGTGCGACGAATTGAACAACCTTTAGTTCTGTTGGTGTCAGCTCTACATCAAAAGGCACCTGAATTCTAGGTGCAGCGTCTGCGGTAGCGTTAGAGTGATGAATCAAGCGAGTGGCTTGCTTGAGTGATGATTCCACCTGCGCTACGAGTTCTTCTGGCTCAAATGGCTTCACCATATAGACATCAGCACCTGTGTTAAGTCCTCTTACTCGGTCTTGGCTTTGACCTTTTGCCGAGAGGAATAGTACTGGAATCCAACTGGTACGGGGGTCTTGTCTGACATGCTCGACTAATGCATAGCCATCCATCTCTGGCATCATGACATCACAGATGATCATGTCAGGAATGTCTTGCTCTAGAACCTCTAGTGCCTCTCGACCATTCTCAGCCGTGACGACTTCATATCCCCGAAACTCTAGGTAATCCTTAACTAGCAAGATAAGGTTGGGGTCATCATCAATCAGCAGCAGTCGCTTGTTATCTCTAACACCATTTTCTTTCATAACTTGTGATACTTGTTATGCTTTGCTTGCTGAGATTAATTAGTTTTTTGTTTTGTCATTATCCGCAAGACTGTTTAAACGCTACGAAATTCGCTACAGCCGAAGTTATACAAGTCGAGAATCTCTGCCATCACTTGCTTAGGAGCAAGATTTATTTGGATGCGATCTGCGCTTCGCTTTACTCGCTTCGCTATCGCAAGAAAGGCAGTAGAGGAATGAATGGAATTATACACAGTAAGTACTATGTTAATTTATCAGGAACGATGATAATAAGGTGCCTGTTCTATCTATTCAGAAAGAATTTCGTCGGTTTGTTTTATCTTCTCTAAGGCATGAGTTGGGGATTGGACAATTTGTGGTAATGGATGAATTGCGATCGCATAGTCTTCCACAATCTGGTTCCCAATCAAATGCTCCTGAATAATCCGTTCAATCACATCCGGTGTCGCATTGCGATACCATACACCATCTGGGTAAATTACCATGAGTGGACCAGAGGCACAAACTCGTAGACAATTTGCTTTTGTGCGGAAGACACCGCTTGGTTGAGAGTCAGTTGGTTGATCGAGGTTTAACTCTTTGAGGCGCTTTTTTAAGTAGTCCCAGGCTTCTAGACCAGCTTCTTTTGAGCAGCATTTGGGTTTAGTTTGATCAGCACAAATAAAAATATGTCGCTGAATTTGATTGATTCCCAAGCTTTTAATACAAGCTGTCAATGCGCTTTTGTCTGAAGCACTATTTGTGTTTAAGGCTTCACAGCTGCATGATTCCGCTAGATTATCGTCAGTTTTGTTGGCTTGCATAGCTACTGAATAGTTGACTTAAATTTTTCCCCACAGACGCTTAAGCGCCCCGGCTAATACTATATCTACCCCCGGATTGAGGTAGTTGGATACTAGCTGTGAGTCAACCACCTCTAAGTTTTAAGTATTCTTACTTAGTTCTGGAGCAAAGGTGTCTGGTCTTTCTATACAAATAAAATTCCTTCAATGGCTATCTAAGTGCCTCCCTACATGAATTGTAGGTATAACTGAGCTGTTAGTTCGGGAACCCGTACAGGAAAATTTGTTGCAATTACCTGCTCAGGTTGAGTAAATTAGCACTCAGGAGCTGAGAGTGCTAACTCAGCCGAAAGAAGTAGACAGGAGAGATTTGTATGGCCGCTGTATCTCTGAGTGTTTCCACCGTTAAACCGTTGGGCGATCGCGTCTTCGTGAAGGTGAGCGCTGCTGAAGAGAAAACTGCCGGGGGCATTTTGTTACCCGACAACGCAAAAGAGAAGCCCCAAATTGGGGAAATCGTCGCAACTGGCCCTGGGAAGCGCAACGACGATGGCTCCCGCGCTGAACCTGAAGTCAAAGTTGGCGACAAGGTTCTTTATTCCAAGTACGCTGGTACCGATATCAAGCTAGGTACCGACGAGTACGTCTTGCTATCGGAAAAAGATATTCTCGCCATCGTTTCTTAAGTAGGCAAGCGATTAGCTTTTTTGTCAGTTGCAAGCGACTAATAGCAACTGAACCCTAACCACTGACCCTTTCACAAATAGTTCTTTTACTGACTGAACTAAACATATATGGCTAAACGCATCATTTACAACGAAAACGCTCGTCGCGCCCTGGAAAAGGGAATGGATATTCTGGCAGAAGCCGTCGCTGTTACCCTAGGTCCAAAGGGTCGTAACGTAGTCCTAGAGAAGAAGTTTGGTGCTCCTCAGATCGTTAATGACGGTGTCACCATTGCTAAAGAGATTGAACTGGAAGACCACGTTGAGAACACTGGCGTTGCTTTGATTCGCCAAGCGGCTTCCAAAACCAATGATGCGGCTGGTGACGGTACCACAACAGCAACCGTACTGGCTCACGCGATGGTCAAAGAAGGCTTGCGTAACGTTGCGGCTGGTGCAAATGCGATCGCCCTAAAGCGTGGGATTGATAAGGCAACTGTCTACCTAGTAGAAAAGATTGCTGAACACGCTAAGCAAGTTGAAGACTCAAAAGCGATCGCGCAAGTTGCTGCAATCTCTGCGGGTAACGACGATGAAGTCGGTCAGATGATTGCTCAAGCGATGGACAAAGTGGGCAAAGAAGGTGTGATTTCCTTGGAAGAAGGGAAGTCGATGACCACCGAATTGGAAATCACCGAAGGGATGCGCTTTGACAAAGGCTACATCTCCCCTTACTTCGCCACCGACATGGAGCGGATGGAAGCGGTTCTCGAAGAGCCTTTCATCCTGCTAACCGATAAGAAAATCACCTTGGTACAAGACTTGGTACCTGTTCTGGAGCAAGTGGCTCGTTCCGGTCGTCCTTTGGTGATTATCGCTGAAGATATTGAGAAAGAAGCCCTCGCCACTCTGGTTGTCAACCGTCTGCGGGGTGTACTGAACGTTGCCGCAATCAAGGCTCCTGGATTTGGCGATCGCCGCAAAGCGATGCTCGAAGACATCGCCGTTCTCACTGGTGGTCAAGTTATCACCGAAGATGCTGGTCTGAAGCTAGACAACACCAAGTTGGATATGCTAGGCAAAGCCCGTCGTATCACCATTACCAAAGACAACACCACCATCGTTGCTGAAGGTAACGATGTGGCGGTTAAAACCCGTTGCGAGCTGCTTCGTCGTCAAATCGATGAAACTGAGTCTTCCTACGACAAGGAAAAACTGCAAGAGCGCTTAGCGAAGCTTGCTGGTGGTGTCGCAGTTGTGAAAGTCGGCGCGGCTACTGAAACCGAAATGAAAGACCGCAAGCTGCGTCTGGAAGATGCGATCAACGCAACAAAAGCGGCTGTGGAAGAAGGTATTGTTCCTGGTGGTGGTACAACCCTGGCTCACCTCTCTCCTCATCTAGAAGCTTGGGCAAACGAAACATTGACAGGGGAAGCCCTAACTGGTGCTTTGATTGTTGCCCGTGCGCTTGCTGCACCTCTAAAGCGGATTGCTGAGAACGCTGGTCAAAACGGTGCAGTTATTGCTGAGCGTGTGAAAGAGAAGGACTTTAACGTTGGCTTCAACGCGGCAACCAATGAGTTCGTCGATATGTTTGAAGCTGGTATCGTTGACCCTGCTAAAGTTACTCGTTCTGCTCTGCAAAATGCCGCCTCGATCGCCGGTATGGTGTTGACGACTGAGTGCATTGTCGTTGACAAGCCTGAGCCGAAGGATAACGCTGCTGCTGGTGCTGGTGCTGGCATGGGTGGCGACTTCGACTACTAAGAGTTAGTCGGTAAAAGCAATCGAGATATTGCTTCTACTAGAGGTCACGTATCTTAAGCTAAATCAGCAATAAATCAAGCCGTCTCTGTATGGAGGCGGCTTTTGCTTTTTATAAAGCTAACTATTAACCTAAAGAAACTCTTTTGCTCTCTCTTCTTCCAAAAGTACTGTACCTCATCGAATGTTAAGTTCTATCTTTTGGAATAGAGGTAAAAACTACTGTATCCCTGATTACAAAATTTTCCTACAGCTACTGCACCGCTCATTTGAAGTAAGCCTGAATTACCAGTGGTTTGAAAAATAATCAGTAATAGTACTCTCCTATTGAAGGTAGAGTTCTCATAATTTGTCTATTTCCTCAGGAGTAATCAAACATAGTCACTTTTCCAGCCAAAGATTGATTCTGCTTCTACTTAGAGTAGATAACCTTGCGGATGTTAAGAGTCTCTATTGAGACAAGCAAGGAGGATATTATGCCAACAGAGCAACAGCTACAACCGCCACAACATCAGGAACAACAACCTGGTAGCGAAGAGCAAATGACTCCGAAGCCTAAGGCAGATGATTCTAAGTATCAAGGTAGTAACAAACTATTAGGGAAAGTTGCACTGATTACTGGGGGTGATAGTGGTATTGGTCGAGCCGTTGCGATCGCATTTGCCAAAGAAGGAGCCAATATGGCGATCGTGTACTTAAATGAACACGAAGATGCCGAAAAGACGAAGCAAATGGTTAAAGAATTAGGGCGCAACTGCCTACCGATTGCCGGAGATCTTGGAGATGAATCATTCTGCCAGCAAGTTGTGCAACAGACCATTGATCAGTTCGGTCGTCTGGATATTCTGATCAACAATGCCGCTGAACAGCATCCCCAGAATAGCATTGAGGACATTACCTCAGAACAGCTAGAACACACCTTCCGTACCAACATCTTCTCGATGTTTTATCTAACTAAAGCGGCACTACCCCACCTCAAAGAGGGAAGCGCCATCATTAACACGACCTCGGTAACAGCATACAAGGGCAGCCCTGAACTGCTTGATTACTCTGCCACTAAAGGTGCAATTGTTGCCTTTACCCGCTCACTGTCACAGAGCTTAATTGAAAAGGGAATTCGTGTTAATGGTGTTGCTCCCGGACCAATTTGGACACCACTAATTCCTGCTACTTTCCCCGAAGACAAAGTTGAGAAATTCGGTAAGCAAGTACCTATGTCACGCGCTGGTCAACCGGAAGAAGTTGCCCCCAGCTATGTGTTTTTGGCTTCCGATGACTCCTCTTATATGTCGGGTCAAATCTTGCATCCCAACGGCGGTACAGTCGTCAACGGCTAATCCTTAGGTTGAACTCTCATCGCTTGAGGACTCCACGATTTGTCAAGAACATCGAAATACACTTTAGGAATTTAAATAGATGAAAGCAGTTTGCTGGGAAGGTACTCACAATGTGCAAGTCGAAACCGTACCCGACCCAAAAATTATTAATCCGCGTGATGCGATTGTTAAAATCACGTCAACAGCAATCTGTGGTTCTGATTTACATCTTTATGACGGCTACAACCCAACCATGAAACCGGGCGACATTCTGGGTCATGAATTCATGGGAGAAGTCGTTGAGCTAGGCAGTAGCGTTAAGAATGTGAAAGTAGGCGATCGCGTAGTTGTCCCCTTTACCATTTCCTGCGGATCGTGTTTCTTCTGCAACCGCAGTTTATGGTCACTGTGCGATAACTCCAACCCCAATGCTTGGATGGCAGAACAAATGATGGGTCATTCCCCATCGGGACTTTTCGGCTACTCCCATCTGACAGGGGGCTACGCGGGAGGTCAAGCGGAGTATGCCCGTGTTCCCTTTGCTGATGTTGGTTTGTTCAAGATTCCCGATGGACTAACAGACGAACAAGTCCTATTTTTCACCGATATCTTTCCTACCGGATATATGGCAGCAGAAAACTGTGACATTGAGCCAGGAGATACTGTTGCGATTTGGGGTTGTGGACCGGTTGGGCAGTTTGCTATTAGAAGTGCCTTTATGCTGGGTGCTGGGCGTGTCATTGCGATTGATCGCGTTCCCGAACGTCTCCAGATGGCGAAAGAAGGTGGGGCAGAAGTCTTGAACTATGAGGAAATCGAGGTGGGTGAAGCCCTGAAGGAGATGACAGGTGGGCGTGGTCCCGACTCGGTAATGGATGCGGTAGGAATGGAAGCTCACGGACTGGGTTTGGAAGGCTTCTATGACAAAGCCAAGCAAGCGGTGCGTTTAGAAACTGACCGACCCAATGTGTTGCGTCAAGCGATCGTTGCCTGTCGCAAAGGGGGTACGGTATCGGTTCCCGGTGTTTACACAGGCTTTGTAGACAAAATGCCGATGGGTGCTTTTATGAACAAAGGCTTAACCATGAAAACAGGGCAAACACACGTTCATCGATACTTGCAGCCGTTACTAGATCATGTTCAAAATGGCGATATCGATCCATCGTTCGTGATCACCCACCGTCTACCACTAGAGCAAGCCCCGCACGGCTACGAGATTTTCAAGGACAAAAAAGACAACTGCATCAAAATTGTCCTCAAACCCTAAGCAGTCAGAGACGTAATAGAGTATTCATGCGAATTCATCATCTCAACTGCGGCTGCATGTGTCCGATAGGCGGGGCACTCTTCGATGGGTTCAGCCCTGGGCTAACGGCTCGCCTTGTCTGCCACTGCCTGCTCGTTGAAACAAATCAGGGACTGGTTCTCATTGATACTGGTTTTGGACTGCGTGATGTTCAGTCGCCTTACTCACGGCTTAGTCCATTTTTCATCCACTTTAATAACATCCAGTTTGAGCGCAAGTACACGGCGATCCATCAGGTTGAGCAACTCGGATTTTCTGCAAGTGATGTGCGGCACATTGTGCTAACCCATCTCGATTTCGATCATGCAGGCGGTCTAGAGGATTTCCCTGAAGCAACGGTACACATTATGCAGGTTGAAATGGATGCCGCACAGGATCGGGGCGGTTTCATCGCCAGTCGGCGCTATCGGCCAGGACAGTGGGATGAAGTCAAACACTGGCAGTACTATTCAGCAGGGGGTGAACCCTGGTTCGGTTTTGAGGCAGTCCGTAACCTTGATGGACTGCCTCCGGAGATTCTCCTAATTCCGCTTGCTGGTCACACGCGAGGTCATGCTGGTATTGCCATTGAGACATCAGAGGGTTGGCTCTTGAATGCAGGCGATGCCTACTTTTATCGGCACGAGATGAATCCCAAGCGCCACTGCACACCGGGACTACGTGCTTACCAGTGGATGATGGAGGTGGATCGCAAGGCGCGGCTCCTTAATCAAGATCGGCTACGCGAGTTATCACTTGATCATAGTAGGGGTGTGCGCCTCTTCTGTAGTCATGACGCTGTTGAGTTCAAAGCGTTCGCTGACCCTACGAGTAAATCTCAAAACTAGAAATTTCCTCAGTTTAACTGGCGATTATCGGCGTGTATCCGCCGACTATCGCTTCTTCCTCATCGGTATGGCGATGAATAAGTAACCAAACAGAATTAATTACATACTGATTCTTTACCAGGCAAGAATTTCACCTAGATTTTGTGTAATTAATTTTGTGCAACTACTTAAGAACCTCTCGTCTCAATCAACATGGGCAACTGTAACGATTAAAAGTTTTATGCATAATTCAGCAATCTTTGCCGAGACTTCACACGTCAAGGCAAACTTTTTTTATTTGTAAACACTTAACGACTTCTTACAGCCAAAGGCTTTTGCGTCTGCTCTACTCCAATTTAAGGAAAAACGCAATATTTCTTTATATAGTTTTGATAAAGTTTTACAGATAGCTCTATCCAATTCCAGGGGATCGTGTAATTATTTTCGACAACGCTTAAGAGTGATTCAAAAATAACTTTCAGTTCTGAACGAGAGAGCTATTTACAACTATTGTTCCCAGTCTTTTAGAAGAAGATAGTTGTGGATATCTCGCCGTGTATCTGCTTTATTTTGGAGGTCACAAAGATGACTCTTTCCCTTACAACTCTTCCAGGTGTTGGTCTAGAAACCCAAAGCCTTCGCGTTCGTTTTGGTCAGAATCAGACGGCTTGCATCACTACCGGGAATACCGTTGACTTATCGGTAAAAATCCCTATCTTAGGTCAACACGATACAGAGTACATAATTTCTCAGCCGGGACGAATCTACCAAAAGTTAGGGTTTCATATCGTTGAAACAGCCGATAGATTCGCTGGAGCATTGGTCAAAGAAGTAGACTTTCCTTTAGAACAGTCAGCCTATGAGATTTATCTCAACTTCTTAGAGTTGACCAAAGACTGGAACTTATACCGTGTCTGGAACTATGTTCCCTACATTAACGAAGAAGCCTTTGACTTAGAAAACTACCGTTCTTTTTGCAAGGGTCGTTCTTTGGCATTTGAAGCCTTCTATGGTGAAGATTTCAATGTTAAAATGCCTGCTGCCTCAGCCGTTGGTATCAACGACAACAAATTGGTTCTTTATTTCATCGCAGGTAAAGAAACAGCGACTAATACGGAAAATCCTGAACAAGTCCCAGCTTTCCACTATCCCAAACAGTATGGGCCAAGAGCGCCGAGTTTTGCACGAGGTACGGTAGTGTATCAGGATGGCAAACAAGTTGGCTATTTATCGGGAACCGCTAGTATTAAGAGTCACGAATCAGTAACTCTCAGGAATATTAGTGAACAGTTGCATACCACTCTTGACAACATGAGTCTGGTATTTGAACGGATGGGTTTATTACATGAACGGCTGAGTTATCACGGAACTATGCCCGATCCGGCAAAATATGACCGAACTTTTAAGGTCTATATCAGACATCTAGAAGATGTAGAATACGTCCGCAACCTGTTTTCTCAAAGCATTTTTGCGTCTGAAGACGACCATATCCTCTATCTTCGCTCGGATATCTGCCGTTCAGAGTTAGATCTAGAAATCGAAGCGATCATTACAGAACGGTAACTTGCGATCGCTCAAACTATCGATTTACCCTCCAGTGTAAAAATTCCCGCAAAATTTGCGTTTCTTGCATAAAAAGGAAGGACCGGAGTGATAAGTACTATAGCTACGCCGCTAGCTTTGACTTTTGCAAGAATTTTACTCTGTAATACCTAGACTCTGATTAACCTGAACTTTCCCGAATTCCAATTGGGAAAACTCTAATAGTTCAAATCAGCGAGGCTCTACCATGCTGCATCAAACTTTGCTCAAGACGGTTGAACGCTATCCTGAAAAAACGGCTCTTGTCTACGACAAACTGAGGCTAAACTACCAAGAGCTTTATACAAAAGTCGTTGGATTAAGCAACGGACTACGTTCAATAGGTGTCGAGAAATCTGACTCCATTGCCATAATTTTACCAAACTGCCCAGAGTTTGTCATCAGCTTCTATGCGGCAGCTACGTTGAAGGCGATCGCACTTCCTTTAAACCCCATGTTTAAAGAAGCTGAAATCAACTTTTACATCAGTGATACTGGCGCGAGTGTCATCATTACCGACATGGCACGGGCTGAACTTTGCCAGAAGGTTATCTCAAAATTCGACAGAAAAATCGAGCTGGTTGTGATTGATGGAGTTTATCCATCAAGTGCTTCCTTTAATGACCTCATTCAAAAAGACACGGCTAATTTTGAAGAGACAGCACCCTATGAAGGAGATGTCATTTATCAGTACTCGTCTGGTTCTACAGGAAGACCGAAACGAGTATCGAGAACTCAAAAGAACCTCTTTCACCAAGCGAACAATTGTGTAACTACCCTAAACGTCACAGCGTCCGACAATATCTTGTGCATAGTACCGCTGTTTCACGCTTATGGGTTTGGAGAATGCTTACTAGCAGCTACCTTTACAGGAGCAACCCTAGTAATACTAGAGCAATTTATTCAGAATGGCGTTGCTGTTGAGATGCCATTCGTTTTCCGCTGTCCGCGAGTCTTAAATCTCATAGAAACCGAGGAGATTACGATTCTGCCAGCCGTACCTTACATCTATAGTATTCTGGCAGCAACGCCCTATCAGACTCAAGTAGATTTCGCGAGTTTGAGAGCCTGTATCTCAGCAGGGAACTTCTTATCCAAAGATACTTTTGATAAATTCCTGCACCGATTTGGTATTCCTCTCAGACAACTTTATGGTTGTACAGAGGCAGGGGCTGTTGCGATCAACTTAGAGGATGAAGCTGACCTTCAGTACGATTCCATCGGTTTACCGATGAAGAATGTAGAAATCAAGGTGATGGATGACGAGGGTAATGAATTGCCTACTGGTGACATTGGGGAGTTCGTCATCAAAAGCGAAACCCTAACAACAGGGTATTACAACTTACCAGAAGTGAATAAAGAGGCGTTCCAAGATGGTCACTTCTTTACAGGTGACTTAGGGAAAAAAGATGAACAAGGGCGTCTTTACCTAACTGGACGGAAGAAAATCTTTATTGACACTGGCGGACACAAAGTAGACCCTCTAGAAGTAGAGGATGTCTTGATGACTCATCCCAAGGTAGCGGAAGCTGTTGTTGTCGGAACTAAAGCTCCCCTAGGCGGCGAGATGGTTAAGGCAGTTCTTGTCTTGAATGGGGAATGTAAAGAGCAAGATATCTTGGCGTTCTGTAAAGACAAGCTAGCCGACTACAAAACTCCAAAATTCATCGAGTTCCGCCAAGAATTACCGAAAAATCCCCTAGGTAAGGTTTTGAGGAAAAAGGTTTAGGTTGAGAGCATACAACAGGCGAATGAGTATCTAACCTAAATCAGTGGTGCATTTACAATCACTTAAGTTAAAGCCCCTGCCACAAGTTTGACCCGCTCTGGCAGAGGCAGCCCTAAAAACCACATAGATCATTAAGGACTGTAAACATTATGACACTGCAAACGTTGGATACTCATCTCTCAGTAGTTGTATAGGTTCTTTGACGATTCAGGCAATCCGTAAAAGCATTTTTCAACTGCCACAACAGGAGTATCTTATGGAATTCGGACTACAGTTTTTCCCTGACGTTGCACCTAACCAGAAATCTGGACAACAGTATTTTAATGAGGCTTTACACCTCGTCAGCCTCTGTGATGAGTTAGGTTATACCAACGTCCGTATTGTCGAACATTACTTTCACCCCTACGGTGGCTACAGCCCTAACCCGATTGTCTTTCTGACAGCCGCTTCCCAGCGTACCCGGAATGCCCGTTTGATTACTGGCGCGGTTCTACCGGCATTCAATCACTCGTTGAAACTGGCGGGAGAAATTGGGATGCTAGACGCGATTTCCAATGGGCGTCTGGAAGTCGGTTTTGCGCGTGCTTTCCTGCCTCATGAGTTCGTCCGGTTTGGCGTTAGCTTGAGTGAGAGTCGTGCGCGCTTTGAGGAAGGGGTAGAACAGGTGCGCCGTCTGCTTGAGGAAGAAGACGTGACGATGGAAGGGCAGTTCCACAGCTTCAAGAACGTTACCTCGTTACCCCGCCCAACTCAGAAGTCACGTCCACCGTTCTGGATAGCGGCGCTGGCGACTCCTGAATCGTTTGTTGCTGCGGGGAAAAAAGGCTACGGGTTGATGGCGATTCCCCTCGCTGGTGGCAAGATGGCAGAATTGATTGGGCTGTATCGCGATGCTTGGAAGTCAGCAGGGCATCCAGGGCAGGGGCGAGTGATGTTGGCGTTTCATATGTTTTGCTCGTTGAGTAATGCAGAAGCAGTTGCGATCGCACGTCAGCCACTTAACGACTATCTAGAGTCTCTGGTTGATGCCGCCTCAGACTGGACTTCGGGTTCGAGTTCTGCTGATTACCCAGGTTACGACAAGATTATTGCGGGACTTAAGGAAGAAACGTTTGAGTCTCAGGTTGCTAAGGGTGCAGCTTGGGTTGGGACACCGAAGGATATACGAGAAGCGATCGCAGATTATCACCAGCAAGTCGGTGGCTTTGAAATCGCCTCACTACAGGTGAACTTCAACACGCTACCAGTTGAAGCCGCAGAATCCTCAATACGCCTATTTTCTAGGGAAGTCATGCCCTACTTCACCAATCAGGTAAAGGCAGCCTCAGCCCTTGCTTCAGTTGTTTGATAGTACTGAAATGCAACTGAAATAACAGGGTAACTGCCCTAAACAGAGGCAGATTAAGCCTCGTATCCAGGAATAAAAATCTAGCTTGTCAAGAGAAGGGTGGGAATTATGGAAAGCTTTGAAGATATCAAGCAGAAAAGCCACAGTGTTGTTCTAGAGATTATGCCAAATGTCAGTAGTGAAGAACTACTAGACGATGTAGATCTTTTCAGCCTCGGTTTAGATTCTATCAACGCCATGATGCTTGTGATGAACTTGCAAGATGCCTTTGGTGTAACCTTTGAAACTTGTGAAATCGACGTTGATAACTTTCGCACCTTGGCTAATATCACTGAATTGATCAAAAACAAGCAAGAGGTTATCCCTACCTCTGTCAAAGTGTAAATAGCCGAAGCATCAGAAGTTAAAGGACGTTCAGCACAAGGCTATTCATTAACAAAGACTAAAGGGTGGAAGCCAGTCAAAAAACAGCTAAAGTCTGAAAAATCTAACGTGTTACAAAAATAAACTCACGACAAAGATTAGACGGTCATCTTTCTCCGGCATCTCCACAAAAACAGCCTCAGCAAAATCCTGATAAGCCCTTAAACAGTTATCGAGCTACAGGATTAGGCTCCACCCTTATAGTTTACTTAAACTACGCAATTGAGACTTGTCTCTCTTGTGTTTAGGAACGGCTGTCTTCTTTAACTAGTTAACGCAGAAAGTTAACATCTCTCTAGTAATCAATAAAAAGGAGCAAGGTCAAATCATGAGTACTACTCATCAGCAAGTTCTGACTTGTATTCCTAAGCAACAAGACCAAATTATAAAAGTTACTCAGCAACAAGTCATAACTAGCATCTCTAAGAAACAAGACCAAATTATGAGAACCGATCTACAGCAATCATTAACTCGTCATCATATCAATCCATCGGAATTGAGTACTTTCCAAAGACTTATTTTAACAACTGATGGAACACTCACAGATATTCTAGAAGCTTATATGTTAGAGGAGGTTCAAGTTATTAAGCTATCGGAAGAATTAGTTTCGATAACACACGATATATTACCCATGAAGTTGAATAAAGGGACTGAGGTAATTGCTAGAAATATCTTGTTGCGAGGAAGGATAAGCCGAAAAAACCTTGTTTATGCCGAGTCAATTATTGTACCTGAGCGACTAGATGAAACATATAGAGATGAATTGCTAAAGACTAAAACACCCCTCAGTCAAATTTGGCTTGAACAAAGAATAGAGACATTCAAAGAAATTCTGGATTCAGGAAAGGAGCCAGCTAAGGGTTTATCTAGTTACTTTAATATTGAGCCAGATGAAAATATGCTATTCCGCACCTACGCTGTGTTCTCCAATCGGAAATCTACCATGATGATTACTGAAAAATTCCCTGAGAGTTATTTTACCAAAGGCTTATAAGAAACAAATATTAAGTTGTAGGAATAATCAATACTGGAACACAAGGGAAAGAGGAAAAGTATGGACACCAAGAAAATACTTGATACTAACATTGACTCGTCACAAGTTTTAATGAGTCCGCTTCAAATCAAAGAAAAGTTGCCCATAAGTGAGGATGCAGTAAAAACAGTTTGGCAAGGAAGACAAGATATACAAAATATCCTTGATGGGAAAGACTCCAGGAAATTTATTATCGTTGGTCCCTGTTCTATCCACGATATCGAAGCGGCTAAAGAGTATGCAGCAAAAGTCAAAACTCTTGCCGATCAAGTCAAAGATAAACTACTGGTTGTTATGAGGGTTTACTTTGAAAAGCCTCGAACAACTGTAGGCTGGAAAGGATTGATTAATGACCCCGATCTCAATGATTCTTTTAACATCGAGAAGGGTTTATTAACAGCACGTAACTTACTGATAAAAATAGCAGAATTAGGATTACCTGCTGCCACAGAAACCCTAGACCCAATAACGCCCCGTTACCTAGCTGAACTAATTTCTTGGTCTGCCATTGGCGCACGTACTACTGAATCACAGACTCACCGCGAAATGGCTAGTGGATTGTCTATGCCAGTTGGGTTTAAGAATGGCACTGATGGCAATATTCAAGTGGCTTTAGATGCTATTCAATCATCCAGGATGCCTCACCATTTTCTTGGAATTAATGAAATGGGGGAGACAAGCATTTTTAAAACTAGAGGTAATCTGTATGGTCATATTATTTTACGAGGCGGGGGAGGTCATCTAAATTTTGATGCTGCAACTGTAACAAAGGTGGAAGAAAAATTGAAGAATTTAAATTTGCCTCAAAAAATTGTGATCGACTGTAGCCACGGAAATTCAAACAAGAACCACAAATCACAGGCTTTGGTGTTGGAAAATATTATCCAACAAATTGTAGAGGGTAATCAATCAATAGTCGGGATGATGCTCGAATCTAATTTACACGAAGGTAATCAACGTATCCCTAACAATTTGGAGGACTTAAAATATGGTATTTCTGTCACAGATAAATGTCTCGGCTGGGAGGAAACCGAAAAAATTGTTTTAGCGGCTTATGAAAAACTTGGAGCAAAAAGAGATATTACATTCCAAAGCTGTGGAATGGTGCTGTCTGGAATACCTATCCGCAATTTACTGACCACGAAAGGATAGATATAGTGTTCCATCGTGGAGCAAGAGTGACGAGATGAGCATTGGTTTGAACTGGCAAATTTAAGGCATGGTGCTGAGTTTGCCAACTATTAAGTAAAGAATTTGTTAGTAGGAGAAAATGATGAAATCATTAGAAACTGAACAGTTTAGCACCTCATCAGTAGCCTTGAATTACAAGGGGAAAATTGACCCTGCTTCGGAGACAATTCCACAAGAGCAGTCTAAATTAGAAAAAGCTCCACAAGAGTTCTGGCAAGCCATTAAAACCGTCATCGCGTTACAGAATCAGGCTCCACCCTTACAGCAAATATCACGGGATACAGACTTACCTCTCTCTTTTTCTCAGGAACGGCTATGGTCGCTCCACCAGTTGAAGCCTGATAGTTCCTCCCACAACATACCCTTAGCCTTACGCATTACAGGATTGCTCAATATTCCGGCGCTGGAGCAAAGCCTCAACCAAATTCTGCGGCGTCACGAAACCCTACGAACGACCTTTACTACAGTGAATGGGCAGCCAGTTCAGGTCGTTGCTCCAGAGCGAACATTGACACTGCCGATAGTAAACCTCCAAGAACTCTCGTCAGACCAACGGGAAACCGAGAGCTTACGCTTAGCTACCGAAGAAGCCCAGCGCCTCTTCAACCTGGACTCTGGACCGCTCTTACGGGCGACTTTACTACAACTGGGTGAGCAGGAGTATGTGCTGCTTGTAACCATACACCAAGTTGTTTTTGACGGATGGTCAGAGGGTGTGTTGTTTCGAGAACTAGAAGCACTTTACGAAACCTTCTCTACTGGGAAACCCTCTATGCTTCCTCAACTACCTATTCAGTACGCCGACTTTGCTGTCTGGCAACGGCAGTGGCTGCAAGATGAGTTCTTAGATGCTTTGCTTTCCTATTGGAAGCAGCAGTTTAGTGATGGTCTTCCTGTGCAACAACTACCGACTGATCATCCGCAACCGATAGTTCCAACCCGTCGTAGCGCTCACCAAACTCTAGTTTTCCCGAAGGAACTCACTGAAGCAATCAAATCCTTGAGTCGTCAGGAGGGGGCAACCCTGTTCACAACCCTACTGGCAGCTTTCAAGGTATTGCTGTACCGCTACACAGATCAGGATGATCTTTTTGTCTGTAGTCCCACCGCTAACCGCAATCGAACCCAGACCAAGGGGCTAATTGGATACTTTGTCAATCTGCTAGTTCTACGCACCGACCTCTCTGGAAACCCCGGTTTTCGGGAGTTGTTGAGTCGGGTACGCTCCTGTGCATCGGGAGCCTTTGCTCACCAAGATCTACCCGTTCAGCAGTTGGTAAATTCTCTCAATCTGGTGCAAACGCCACTGTCTCAAGTAATGTTTGCTCTCCAGAATGTCCCGAAGCAGCCTCTCAAGCTATCGGGTTTAACTGTAAGTTCGCTGGATATTGAAAACGGTACGGCTGACTTTGATTTGTCGCTGTCGATGGTGGAAGGGGCACAAGAACTAACTGGGGTGTTCAAGTACAACACTGACCTGTTTGATGATGCTACTATCACCCAGATGTTGGGTCATTTCCAAACCCTACTAGAAGAGATCGTCGCTAACCCTGAGCAGCCTATCTCATCACTACTGCCACTTTTGGTAAGTCGCTCTCTTACTTCCAACCAGGAACACCGTGAACTGGAAAGAGAATTCGTGGCTGCCCGGAATATGTTAGAAGTGCAGCTAACGCAGATTTGGCAAGAGGTTTTAGGCGTCCAGTCTATCAGCGTGACGGACAACTTCTTCGATCTAGGAGGTCACTCTCTACTAGCCGCACGCTTATTTGAGCGAATCGAGAAAACCTTCAACAAGAATATTCCTTCGGCTACCATTTTCCAGGCTCCAACCATTGAGCAATTGGCTAACATTCTTAGTCAGGAAGGATGGGCAGCATCAAATTCCTCCTTAGTTGTCATTAAAGCTGGTGGAAGTAAGCCGCCCTTGTTCTTTCTCCATGTGCTAGGCGAGGGGCTTGAATTCTGCAAGCCGTTGGCTCGTCATCTAGATCCTGAACGACCAATTTATGGACTAGCCGTAGGGATTATGGATGAAGATTCTGCCAACAAGGTTAAGGATGCCTCAACTCATTACATCAAAGAGATGCGAATGATCCAGCCGAATGGTCCTTATTTTCTGGCAGGTATCTATTGCGGGGGTCGAGTCGCCTATGACATGGCTGAGAAACTCCAGGCGCAAGGTGAAGAGGTAGCGGTTCTCGCCTTGTTAAATTCCTTAAGAGATGCAAAAGCCCAAAAAATATTGTCAGTCCGGGAACGGGTCTTTGCACACTCGAATAACTTTTTACGATTGGGTTTTCCCTACTTGTACAGAAAGATGGGGCTAGAACACACCAAGAATCAGCTAATGAATATGTACTGCCAGTTGTACGATCGCTTTGGACTTCCTGCGCCTCAAGCCTGCCGCAACTTCACGTATCGAGAGAAGAAAAAGGCGGGAAATCCAGAGTGGGTGTTCGCACCGCAACAGGTTTATCACGGGTCTGTGACTCTCTTCCGAGCCATTGATGAGGTTGCCTTCTATGACGCTGATTTGGGATGGGGCAAGATGGCTCCTGGTGGATTGGATATCCATGATATTCCTGGCAATAACGAAAGCTTATTTCAAGAACCCTGCGTCCAAGTGATGGCTAAAAAATTGAGGGCTTGCATAGATAAGGTTCAGACGGATGAAGGTAGTGTTAACCTTGAACACACAACCTAAGTTCTGGATTGGTTATTAGTTGTTGGTTGTTAGTTGTTAGTAATAAAGGATAGCAGCAAGTTAGCTATTAACGGGGTTTCAGAGGAATTCTAATAACTAACACCTTTCTCAAGCGTAGTCACATAAAGACAGGTGATGTAAAGCGATCGCCTTTTCAGATGAAGTGTCTTCGATGCCTCTATAGCCAATTTCCAACTAATACAAAAGGTGCCCAATAATAAGGTTGCTGCCTGTACTTAAAGTCTTGCAAGATTGAGAGTTGAGCGCGACGGAGAGCTTCAGCTTTTGTAACCGTATCATTGCCCAGCTCTTGATAGAATCGAACCATTAGAGCCGTAGTCACTGTATCATTGACTGACCAGAGTGTTGCAAGTGTACTACGTGCGCCTGCTCGCATTGCCATACCAGCGATTCCCAAAGCAGCTCTTTTATCTCCTTTTGCCGTTTCGCAAGCACTGAAAACTAGCAATTCAATCGGTCTAGAGCGACGCTGACTTGTGGTTTGAAGTAGGTTATTTAGTTCATTGACATTAATCGGACCATCCCAAGTTAGGATGAATGTTTCCTCTGCTTTAGAGCTAAATTGGCCATGAGTGGCTATGTGGACTACGGGAACGGCAAGATCATCAATTGCGTTTTGAATGTTTAGTGTGTTGAACTCCTCATTGAGAAGCACTTCACCTGGTATTTGAGATTGAATTTCCTTTACTTCAACTTCTACTGCCGGAAGTGCAGAAAATCCGGGACGAGCTTCAGAGAGTCCAGCCGTCAGAACCTTGAGCTTGCCTCTAGCTAGAGGTTGAGACTCAACCAGCTCTAAACCTGGAGCTAAAGCAATGCCACACTTTTCCACCAAGTATTGCTGACCATCATGAAGAGCTGCCATTGGAATATTCCGTAGAACACCATCTAGAACAAACACTAATGTTTTGATTTCATTGGTTTGCAAGTCCGCTTCAGCAGGCCGGATTAACCAGTCATACACTTGCTGGGAAAGGGGTAGGAAACTCCAACCAAAAGGCTTGGTTAGAGCGACACGTAACTGTGCCACGATGCTTTCAACTTGGTTAGAGGAAAGGGATGTTGCATAGTGGCGCAGCGGTTTATGAGGTACGCTGAGGATGACTTCAAGGCGATCGCGTAGAATAATCGGATAAATGACGGCGGCATTCTGATCGATACCGTCGATTTTCACAGGCTTTGCCGTTAAACAAGCCACTCGAAAAAAGTTATCGAGTTCAGCTACCTGTAACGACTCAATCACTTGACGCGCATTTTCCAGGCGGCTGGAATCAGTCTCGGTTTCATCCGCGTTGAGCAGCAACTCCACTAACTCTCGATAGACAGGTTCCACACCCTCACGGAAAGAAAACTGTACCTCTGAGTTGATGGCAACGAGGTCACTCCGCAGAGACTGGAGGGTGTTG
The DNA here is from genome assembly GCF_059505465.1 of Symplocastrum torsivum. Lineage (NCBI taxonomy): Bacteria > Bacillati > Cyanobacteriota > Cyanophyceae > Oscillatoriales > Microcoleaceae > Symplocastrum > Symplocastrum torsivum. Next base: position 69,523 of record NZ_JCACKQ010000015.1, read on the forward strand.
ACAGCTTCCGTGTAAGCCGCAATGCTGGCTTTGTGGTAGTCCAGCGACTTTGATATCCCACCTTTTTCATCACCTTGGGCTTTGAGTAGTCGTCCCAGTTGCCACTGCAAGCGGTAGGTAATATCTGGCGCATTAATCGATTGAGCCAAAATCAAGGCTTGTTCGGTAAGATCTTGAGCCTCTGACCACTGCTGATTCTTTTCATACAATCCGCCAAGACTACCAAGGGCATACGCTTGTGCGTGTTGGTCTCCTAGTGTTGAGGCTTGCTGAACGGCTGTGGCTAAGATTTTGGCAATCTTCTGGCGATTGGGGATTAATTCCTGCTTCCCCACATCACCAGTACTCAATTTCATCAGGCTCTGGGCAAAGTTAATTTGAGCTAAGACAGCAATACGACTAAGGGGTAAGTCAGCTAGCTGTGCCTCAATCTGGGGTAACAAAGGCTCAGTGCGTGAAAAGGAACCGCTTTCAACCAAGAGACTCAACTGGTTGACTTGCGCTTGAATTCGAGTAGTTTGTGAGCTTGCGAGAGTAGCTGACCTTTGATAGAACGTCAGTGCAGCTTCTGTATCAGCTTGAGTACGAGCCGTATTGCCTAAACTCAGTAAAGCAGCGGCAATATCTGGCGACGAAGCTAATTTTTCCGCCACTTCTAGGCTTTGCTGCAAGACTTCGTTAGATTTATTGAACTCAGCCACTAACTTGAGGGTATTACCTAAGTGACGCAAAGCCGCTGCTTTAAGGGAAGAATCGGGCTGCCCTTGCAGGGTTTGATTGACTTGATCGAGAATCGAGAGCGAACGGCGGTAAAGTCCTTGCACCCGCAGAATCTGTGCCTGGTTGATTGCACAACGAATTACCCCGATTTCATCACCAACCTGTTTATAAGCATCTGCCGCCTGTTGTAAAGTAGTCAAAGCTTGCTGGGTCTGTCCCTGAGACATTTCCAAGCTTCCTTGAGTATTCAAAGCCTGAGCAAGGATACGGCGGCGCTCAATGGTGTCTGGCTCTGAGTGAAGTAGTTCTAAGCTCGTTGCGATCGCTTTTTTTGCTTCCGCCCAGTGTCCTAGCTGCTGATGCGCTAAAGCAAGATTGCTCGATACCATGGCTTGCTTTAGGCTGTCTCCTTGAGACTGATAAGCTTGATCTGCCTGTTGCCAAACCTGAGCCGCCGCAACAAATTGTCCTGCTTCATAATGTTCTCGTCCCTGTTGCACTAACTGGTTAGGTGCCACTATGGTTTGGGTAACCGGAACTTCGCTGGAGATATACGCAAAAACAGGTGGGCTAACAATCACTAACAATGCACTGAGACAAGCTAGCAAAAGATACACCAACCACCTACTACCGAAACCAACAAATTTTGGCAGGGGCTGATAACTACCCAATAGTAAACGCCGTTTGCTTGCCATCTTAGTGAGCGGTGCCAGTGAGGTTAGCTGTATTAGGAATATTTTGGCAGGAAGCCGAGACTTGCCAAGTCTGCTGAGACGTAGGCGTGACAGGAGTAGGAGCGGGAACTTGAACAGTAAGAGTCACCTTTCCATCTGCATCAATCATCCAGCCTTGAGCTTCAACAATTTGGTTAGCTGAGGATGCAGATGCATTTCCTAATACAGGAGACACTATCTCCCTTGCTTCCCCTACTTCTCCTACCTGCATAGGACTACCTAAATCTTCTAGCCAATTTTCCTCACCCAGAGATTCATTGGGATTGGGCGGTAAGCCTCCCCGCCCCGTCATTGTAAATTTATTTCCGGCTGAACTCCTGCCAACTTGACATTGATAGTCAATCATTCCAGTGGTGTCAATTATATCGGTGGGCAGGGATGTTAATCCTTGGCTGGGGTCAACCTCCGGTCTGCTAATCTCCACTACACCACTTAAGCCAAAGTCAGAACTGGCTGTGATGTCACTCAGGGAAGTCAAGCCTTCTCGGTAGTCAATCCCAAAAATCCCTTGGGTTGTAATGTTAATCTTCCCGCCTCTCCCCTGGTAAGCATTCGCGGTAATATCGCTATTTTCTTGAGGAACGGCAACGATAAATCCAGCATTGATTGTAATGTTGCCACCATCTCCACTCGTGCCATCAAAGCCAGCATTGGTCGATATTGCACTATTGTTTCGTAATAGCAATACATCCTGTATTTGCAGTGTAATATTTCCACCATTACCGGATGCTGTTCTTGCACTGAGCCTACCTTCGTTGTCTAAAAGAATCGATTGGGCTGTAAGCTGAAGGTTGCCCGCACTCCTTTCCTGTCCAACACTCGTTGTACTTAGGATAGCGCCGTTGGTTACCGACAGATAGTGCGCTGTGATGTTGATGTTACCGCCATTGCCTTCCAAAGAATTTACACGACTGGATGCCAAACTAGAGTTTCCATTTCTGCCTACGCCATCAAAGGAAACGGTATCTGTGGCAGTAAGGTTGATATTTCCCGCATCTCCCTTGCCCGAAGTCGTAGTACTTAGTTGAGCACCACTTGTTACATACAGGGAGCCTGTTGTGATGTTAAGGTTACCTCCATCACCCTCTGCATTCTTTTCAACACGACTAGCGATCGCACTTGGATATCCATGGCTGCCTAACCCGTCCAAGAAAATCGCCTCACTGGCAGTAATGTTTACAGTGCCAGCATCCCCATAACCAAAAGTACTAGCACTGAGTACAGCACCATTCGTCACATACAGAGAACCCGTTGTGATGTTGAGGTTGCCACCATTCCCATTGTCTTGTCCTCCAAAGTTCACTCGACTGGTTGCCCTGCTCGATAATCCATTGCTGCCGACACCATCAAAGGAAACTGTATCTGTGGCAGTAATATTCACATCGCCTGCATCTCCTTCTCCACGAGTACTGGCACTGAGTACAGCACCATTTGTCACATATAGAGAACCCGTTGTGATATTGAGGTTGCCGCCATTACCTTCTGCTCCATTTTTCACCAAGCTGAGTGCGCCACTAAACTCCTTAGAGCTAAGTGCACCATCAAAGGAGACAGTATCCGTTGCCGTAATGGTCACACTGCCTGCATCCCCAGCGCGATGAGTACTTGTACTCAGAAAAGCATTATCGAATAGGGAAAGCGACCTCGCTGTAACAACGATGTCGCCACCTTTGTGGAAACCAAAAGTCTCACTTTGAATCGAACTATGAGCAGCAGAAACTCTGCCATTACTGATGAGCGTGATATCGCCGCCACCACCCAACTTGCCGCCCGAAGAGTTGATGTTCCCTGTCGTGATATCACGATTAGCACTCAGAGTAATTTGTCCACCATTTCTGCCAGAAGAACCTGCTAAGGAAGTGAGAGAACCTGCACTTGTGTCAATTGCTCCATGGCGGCTTGTAAGACTGATTTGCCCACCATCTAAGAAGCTGGAATCAGACTGAATATTAGTTGTTGTGATGTCGTCGTTAGCGATAAGAGTGACAGCGCCACCACTACTAGCTGCTGCCGTAGATTGGGAGTTGACGTTGCCACTAAGGACAATTCCACCTCTTGAGTCAATGACAACATCGCCGCCATTCCCTAGAGAACTACTGCTATTTATCTGTGCAACCTGAATCGTTCCGGCAGGTAAAGCGGGATTGGGACTGTACTGATTGGTGAGCAAAACCAAGCCGTCTGCCGCACTAAGTGTGATGCTATCAATCGCGATTTCAGCACTGGTGGCTGTGTTCAGAATACTTAGATTACTAGGAGTAGGTAATCCCTGTAATCCAACAGTGCTATCAAATGCGGTAGTTCCCGCTCGAATATCAAGGGTAGGTCTTGCACCTCCATTGACCTCCAAAAGAGTACCCTCCGAGAGGGTAACTGTTTGATTGATGTAGTTCGTTACATCTGTACCTGTAATGGTGACGCTACCAATGTTGACTGAACCACCTGCTAAGACGTGGAGGGAAGCACCCGTATAACTGCTAAAGCTAACATCACCACTTGCTTGGATAACTGGATCGAAGGGACTCACTAAAGTTCCGAGACTGCCATCCAGCTTCTCTATACGAAAATCGCTACCGCTTGTGTAATGAGCATCGCCTCTAATGGGGTTGGCAGAACGTAACACTATATCTCCACCAGAGAAAAAGCCGCTTTCTGGATGATTCAAAGCCATGAGATTCACCTCTCGATTGCCCTGTATCATCAACCTTCTACCAGATGAAGCAATAAACGGATTTGTGGTGTTGTCTCGCACCTTCACGGTATCTAATGCTCGTAGGGTTAAGTTTCTCCCTGCATACAGCTCACCTTGTAAGTTGAGATTGTTCGCCGCTAAGGTTAGGTTCTGTCCAACAGATAACTTCCCAGAATTGCTAATTGTTCCTCCTTGATTCGACCCATACTGCAAGCCAATCGGAGCAGTGATTGTTAGCAGTGGTGGTACGTCTGGATTAGCTGTGCTGAACGCAAAGCCATCCTCAAAAACAAGGCTATTTGCTGTACTCGCTAAAAACGACCCAGCAATGTCGAGTTGGGCATTGAGTCCAAAGATGATGCCATTCGGGTTGATTAAAAACAAATTGGCTGAACCAGTCACTCCTAGGGTTCCCAGGAGGTTTGAGGCGTTTGAGCCACTTACCCGCGTCAGGATATTCTCGATTCCACTTGGGTTGGCAAAGTAAACTCGCTGTCCATCGCCAATGTTGAATTCTAAAAAACTGTGGAACAGGTTAGAGCCTCGAAGCGCCCCACCCTCGATTTTGTCAGCGTAATGGTCATCAATCATGACATTCGGACGAACAACAGACTGTTCAGCTCCCAATGTCACATCCGGTGTAATTTGCGCTACCGCTTGAGTATTTGTACTTGCGTGCAGCAAAGCTATCCCGAAGGGTATCGTTCCACTAATTCCCAAGGTAATAAGTTTAACAGCACACTTTCCTAGTGCTATCCCTGCCTGATAATTGGTAGGCTGTGCTAAGTTTTTTGCGATCGCTCTCTCAGGAGTTTTGCCAGATGAGATAGAAACTGTACCTCTCACCTTCACGCAGTTAAGGAACTGTTTCATATCCATCTTTAGGAAGATTTAAAAGAGTTTTATATAGAACTCAGTATAGTTACTAAGATAGAGGTTGCGTAGCTCAAAATATTACAACTGCTTTACTAATTTCCAGGACTTTGAAAAGTGGGGGGAAATAATTTTTGCGTTTATTTGATGATTAGTTTAAATTCCCCGGCTTTTTTGTCCTTAAACCAATCTTGTCAAAGTGATATTGGGATTCAACATCCTACTGTTGATTTCTCTAGCCATCAACAATGGAATCCTCAAAGAGGATGGAAAAATGCTTTGAATAATTTGCAGTTAATTATCCAACCCAAAGTAGGACAAAGCCGCTCCATCTCTCTAGTAGGATTAGCTCTACACGCACTGGAGGATATATATCGATGCGTTTTTTGGCATTGGCTTGTGACTATGACGGGACATTGGCTTGTGATGGTCAAGTAAACGAGGAAACCCTAGTAGCACTTGAGCGTCTGCTGGATTCTGGTCGAAAATTAATCCTAGTTACAGGGCGACAGTTGGATGACCTTCACAAAGTTTTCCCTCACCTCAACCTCTTCGAGTGGGTTGTGGCTGTGAATGGAGCCTTACTCTACCAACCTGCAACACGCAAGGAGAAGCCTTTAGGTGAGCCTCCACCCCAAGCGTTTGTTAAGGCGCTGCAAGAGCAAGGGGTTGATTCCCTTGGTGTAGGACGGGTGATTGTTGCTACTTGGCATCCTCATGAGAAAACGGTTTTAGCGGTGATTCGTAAGTTAGGACTGGAACATCAAGTAATTCTGAACAAGGATGCCGTGATGGTGCTTCCTCCAAGTGTTGACAAAGCTTCTGGTTTGAATGCTGCTCTCAGTGAGATGAGGTTATCGCCACACAAAACGGTTGGGATAGGAGATGCAGAGAATGACCAGGCTTTACTTGGTTTGTGTGGGTGTGGGGTTGCCGTTGCCAATGCCCTGCCCGTACTCAAAGAGCGTGCAGATTTTGTGACGAAAGGCGATCGCGGTGCTGGAGTTGTTGAACTTATTGACAAGTTGATTGCCTCTGATCTAGAAGAACTTGACTCTCTAAGGAAACAGCACTACATTTCATTAGGCAAGCTTGAAAATGGCGAATGATGGGGCTGTAACCTAAGTTTTCACAGATCAATCCTAAAAAGCCGACAGCTAAAAGCTTTCATGATGTTGGTGGGTTATCGCGCTTGACTAAATCAGACGGTGGCCGATCGCTACTCCACGCCCACCAGACATTACCACACTGACATTGATAAAACTCTTGCCACTTCTTGCGATACTCTTCTGTCATTACAGGCGATCGGCGATTAATCCAAACTCCTTGGGACTCTATCGAAGAAGAGCGGCAGTTGGGGCAGCAAAACTCTAATGCATGAGTCGCTGATTTTGTCCAGTCAGGCGGGATTGCGCTAAATGCGTCCATTCTGAATAGTTATCCTTTGAGTTACTTGCTAATAAATGCTGCTAGTAGCTGGCTACCGACTCTCGTACTTGAGTGTTTAACGTTATGTAAACCAATAGTTGAGATTCTTAACACTCCTCTGTGCTTATTTTAGGCTTCCTCTCATGCCGAAGACCGCCCTGATCGGCTATTGTTTTGGATGAATCACGCCATCCTTCTCAAGACAGGAAGAAGCTGAGAGTGATGAGTATTCATCAAGTATTCGAGGTGAGATGTCTCCCGCCTCATCAAGAGGACTAAGCCCATGTCGTTTCTCAACCTCATTTCCTTTTTTGGTATCTTTGGACTGTGTGCGATCGCGTGGCTATTTTCAGAACACAAGCGAGTCATCCCTTGGCGAGTAATTATCTTCGGCATTGGCTTGCAGTTAATTCTGGGATTTTTGGTATTTCAGTTTCCAGTTACTCGGTTCATCTTGGATGCCTTTAGCCGTCTACTCGATGCTGTTTTTGTTGCCGCTGATTTTGGAGCGCGCTTTGTCTTTGGCCCAGCTTTGATTCCTAGAGTTGGTGAAGCCCCCACACCAGGTATCGGCACGATTTTTGCTTTCCGAGTTTTGCCTCCAGTCATTTTCTTCTCTGGACTGATGGCGTTACTCTACAACATCGGTGTGATTCAACCTGTAATTAATTTCTTTGCCAAAGTGTTTTACGCCACAATGCGCTTAAGTGGTGCTGAGGCATTAAGTGGATCGGCAAATATTTTTGTAGGAATTGAGGCGGCAATTGTTGTTAAGCCATTCTTGGCAAAAATGACCCGCAGTGAACTGTGTGCCATTCTCTCTTGTTGTTTTGGAACGGCAGCCTCCTCAACTCTGATTATCTATGTTAAAGCCCTGGAAAATGTTTTTCCCAATATTCTTGTGCATTTAGTCTCGGCATCGATTATTGCAATTCCAGCTTGTTTTGTTTTATCGAAAATTTTAGTTCCAGAGACAGAAGTTCCCCTAACAGCAGGCGGGATTCCTGAAGAAGAGAAAATTCAAGACAAGAAGGATGAAGAGGTTGTAGAGTCTGATTTTCAGGATGCCCCGACCGAAACTGTGGCTGGAGAACCCATAGAGCGTGTTAGCCCAGTCGATGCAGCAATTGTGGGTGCATTAGATGGAGTGAAAATGGCAGTTGCGATCGCGGCTGTGTTGATTTTAATCCTGGGCTTGGTTTCCTTAATCAATCAACTCTTCGGTGGGTTAGCCAGCTTACAAAACTCAGACATCTTCGTGTTCCAGCTTATTGGTAAATTCTTTAGCGTCGTCACCTTACAGAATATATTGGGAGCTTTGTTTTTACCGCTTACTGCTCTAACAGGAGTTTCTTTGGAGTGGAACGAACTCTGGCGTTCTTCTGTAATTATTGGACGCCGATTATTCGAGACAGCAATTCCCCCCTATCAAACATTAGGACAGGACGCGGCACAAGGGCTTTTAAGCGATCGCGCAGTTTTGATTATCAGTTATGCTCTTTCTGGCTTTGCTCACATAGCTTCAGTAGGCATCTTTGTGGGTGGCACGATTGCTCTGATTCCTTCTCGGCGTAAAGATATCTCTGAACTTGGTTGGAAAGCTTTATTTGTTGGCACCTTAGCAACGATGATGATTGCTTGTATTGCTGGCGTTTATGACACTGGTGATCCCAGTATCTTAGGGGAAAAGACAGCACCTACCGCTCCAATTACTGCCCCAACTCCTACAACATCTCCGACAGTACCCGTTGTAACGCCCTCTCCTACCCTTACCCCAATTGCTCCTGTAGTACCGCTACCCATCCCGGTAACTCCCCAACCTTCACCTCAAACGACAGTTTCGCCCATCCCCACAACGCCCAGCCCAACGGCTTCACCCCTCCAATCAACTCCTCGTCCGACACCTCCAACCACACCTCGTCCAACGCCTCAAGCAACAGCCTCACCAACACCAACAACTTTCAATCCCACACCTCAAGCAACGACTTCACCGACTCCAACAACTCCCCGTCCAACGCCTCAAGCAACAGCCTCACCAACACCAACAACTCCCAATCCCACACCTCAAGCAACGACTTCACCGACTCCAGCCACACCTCGCCCCACGCCCCAAACTACAGCTACCCCGTCTCCCAGTCCACAATAATTTAGTTGTGAGTTGTGAGTTGTGAATGGGATAGTTAGATTACAAGGCATAAAGGTTGAAACCTTTTCCACTCGTTATGCTGACGATCTAGTCTTTTCTAATCCCTAGTCTGATGAATCCAGAGCCTGAAATTCGCCGCTTAATTGAGCTAATGCCTGCTTCTGGGCGGATGCTGACGAAAATTGTTAGCAAACCGCAACAGACAGCGGTCATTGAAAGCCCGTTTCCCCCGCCTTGGTCTCAAGAGCGACCAATCTTTATTAACTTTGATTTATGGCGACGCTTGCCGAAGCCCCAACGGGATTTGCTGTTGTTACGGACAGTGAGTTGGTTGGTTGGCATCAAGTGGTTTAAGCCAGACTTGTACCAAGGCGTTGTCTTGGCGGGGATGCTAGGAGGGATCGTAGAACTCGTGCAGGGTGACGCTGTGGGCGTTGTGGTGGCAACGGGATTGGGGGCACTTGCTGCTACCCAAATCTTACGCAGCACCCGCAGTACTGAGTCCCAACTGGATGCCGATGCAGGGGCGATTAAAGTTGCGACTCGACGCGGCTATACAGAGACAGAAGCGGCGAAGCATCTGTTGGCTGGGATTGAATCCGTTTCCCAGGTTGAAGGGCGTTCTGGTCTAAATTTTACAGAGTTGATTCGTAGTCAAAACTTACGTGCGATCGCAGGGCTCTCACCCGTAGGTGTCCCAGGTACTATTAAGCAAGAATAGAAAGCTAAAATTGCCTTTGGAGGAACGGATTTAGAAGATTATAAAGATTATGCGAAAACAATTTGTGTTTGTTGGAAGTAGCTTGTCTATAAAAAATTAGTGTGAAAATTCTTCATGCTATCTTCATGCTTATTTTCTACAACTTCATTAATAACTGATAGTTTATGTTTATCTAAGGTATTACCCTGTTATTAACGCTTTGGGTAAAACGGTTATGAAAAAAGCATTATGGATTTTTCTGTTAATAGTAATAGGCTTTACTCTAGCATTAGGGCTAAGTAACTTTCGTTCTAGTGAAAATCCATCCTCTAATGTTCCGAATTTAGTTCCCAGCGTGACTGCTACTTCAAAAGACGGTCGTCCTACAAATGTGTCATTGGGGAGCGGACTTAATGGTCTAGCTGACTGGTCGAGTCAGACACCTTTTCTCAATCTCTTCAAGCAAGCAAGAGACTGGATTCCTCAGTGTGGAGACGGTTCACCTGCGGGTTGTCCTGGTTTTGATACTAAAGAAAACAACCGCCTAAATTTGGATGCCAACGGATATCCTAAGTCTTTACCTGCCACAAATGACAACAGCGTTAAGTACAGACGGGTAGAAACTGTACTCTTTGCCGATGGAAATCCAGAGAGTGTCGGCAGATATATCGTTATGTATGACGGCGAAGGAACTCTCACCTATTCTGGAGCAAAGAAGGATGAAGCCGTCTCCAAGCCAGGTACGGAAGTAATCGACATCTCAAAGGAAGCTGGTTATGTTTTTCTTGGTATCAGTGCGACCAATCCTAATAATCATGTCCGAAACATACGAGTAATCAGAGAGTCGCAACTAGATACATATAAAGCTGGCGAGATATTCAATCCTGTTTGGTTGGAGAAAATAAAAGCTTTCAAAACTGTCCGATTTATGGATTGGATGGAAACTAATAATTCGGCTCAAAAAGAATGGTCTGATCGTCCTAAACCTGAAGATTATTCTTGGGCTTTAGAGGGAGCGCCTATAGAAATCATGGTCGCTTTAGCCAATAAGCTTAAAGCCAATCCCTGGTTTAATATCCCTCATCAGGCTACCGACGAATACATCACCAACTTTGCCAAGATAGTCAAAGAGAAATTAGATCCAAGTCTGACCGCTTATGTAGAGCATTCCAACGAAGTGTGGAACTGGCAATTTGGACAAGCTCAATATGCCAACCAGCAGGGTCGAGCCAGATGGGGAGATCATGGTGATGCTTTTATGCAGTGGAATGGCATGAAAGCTGCTCAAATTTGTGATATTTGGAAAAAGGATGTTTTTGGCGACGCTCAAAAACACAGAGTCAATTGTGTAATATCTACCCAAACGCCTTACAAAGGTTTAGAAGAGGGTCTTTTGAATTGTCCTCTCTGGGTAGCCGAAGGAAATGCACCTTGTTACCAACATGGTATTGACTCTTACGCCATTACAGGTTATTGGAGTGGAGACTTAGGAAATCCGGAAAATATAGCCACCGTCAAGTCCTGGCTTAAGGATGCGGATGGTGGTTTTGGAAAAGCATTTGAGCAAATAAAAACAGGTAACTTGCTCAAAGTTGGTGAAGATAGTCTACCCGACACAAAAGCGAACTATCAGTACCAGCTCAAAGTCGCACAAGAAAAAGGTTTATCTTTGGTAGCTTACGAAGGTGGTCAAAGTATTGCAGGAAGTGGCGGTGTAGAAAATGATGAGCAATTGACTCAATTTTTTATTGAACTCAATAGACGCCCAGAGATGTATGAGATATATACTCAAATGCTAAATGACTGGAAAGACTCAGGAGGCACTCTATTTAATCACTTTGTAGATGTAGGGACACCTAGTAAATGGGGAAGCTGGGGCGCATTGGAGTATGTCACGCAAAATGGTTCGCCTAAATACAATGCGTTAATTGACTTTATTAAGAGTAATCCCCAGTAAACCAATAGCTGTAAATGGGTAGACAGAAATCAACTTAAGTTCGTTATTGGTGATTTGGTGCTTAGTGAACAATCATTTCACGAATCGCTTGTGCTGTGGCGGGTGCAAGGAGAACACCGTTACGATAATGACCTGTTGCCAAGAGGACGTTGCTGTAACCAGGAAGTTGACCGATTACAGGGGCAGCACGTCCTTCTGGACGAGGACGTTTGCCTGACCAAGTGCGAAGAATCGTCGCTTGGGCTAAATCTGGGCAAAAGGCTACGGCTTCCTGCTTTACCTTCTCCAGTAATACCGATTCTGCTACTACATCACCAGCCTCATCAGCAAACTCAACCGTTGCGCCTACCCAATACTCCCCGTTACCGACTGGCACAATATGAACATCATCACCAGTAATCACTGGCTGGAAGTCTGGATTGCCTAAAGGACGCTCTAGGCGTAGGTGCAAGGCTTGCCCTAAAACAGGTTTAATATCAACAGGTTGCTTGAGTGCTGCGGTTAGAGGTGTTGACCCTAAGCCTGCTGCTACTACTAGCCAGTCAACATCCAATGGCACATCAGCGTGAATCTGGGAACAACGATGCATCTCAGAGCTATCCGTGGTTACCGATGTGACATCTTTAACCGTCACACCAAATTTGAAAGTGACACCATTGTGTTCGGCAGCTGCCACGAGAGCTTTTGTAAGGGCAGATGGGTCAACTTGCCGATCTTGTGGAGAATAAATCGCGCCCAGAATCCTTTCGTTTCGCAGTTGCGGACAGTTGGACTGGACTTGAGGGGGATTCCAGATTTCCAACTGCCAGCCTTGCGACTGGCGAGTTTTAAGAAGTTGTTCCCATGAGACAAAGTCTTCCTCAGCAAAACAGAGCATGAGGATGCCCTGTTGATTGAAAGGAATCTGATATCCAGTAAGGGCAACTAATTCGGGTATGAGTGTCTCATAGCGTTGCAGACTCATTTGTCGCAGTTGCCATGCCCTGCCCTTGACTTTTTTACTTATGGCACCCATGAGAACACCTAAAGCAGCCCCGGTTGCGGCTTGTGCTGGGGGTTGCTGATCGAGGACGGTAATTTTTAACCCATTCACTCGACTGAGTTCATAAGCGATCGCTGCCCCAACAATGCCGCAGCCAATGACTACAACATGACTCATTTAGCGACTCACCGCTGAACCCCTTTGTTTAGGAAGCAGTTGCAAAATATCATCAAAGTCTTTCATCGCCGCTTGGTAGTTTTGGACAGCTACCTGATAGTTGCCTTTTGTCGCAGCTACGTCAATGTTCTGTAGACTGCTGAACAAGTCTGTTGCTGACGAACTCACCGCCTTTTGGTCTTGGGGAAGAAGTTCGCGAGTCAGATAGCTTACATTCCGCCGCAGTTCTCCCATTGGCCCATGGATATACGTGCCAACATCTGTCCAATTCTGATTTTGAATTTTATCTGCAAGAACTGGCATCTTATCCCGCAGAGCCTCAACAGTAGAAGCCAATTTCTGAATCTGGACGATCTGCTCAGCAGAATAGGAAGGTGGCGCTTTTACAGTCGGGCTACCACAGCTAACCAAAACTGTTGCTACCATTGCCAGAATCAGAGCCAAAATAGACCGATAACTTCTCATAACCATTTGTTTCGTAGCTAACTAACCAACTCAGAAGAATTACTGAGTTTTGTAGGAAATATATCTCAAAATCGCCCCTAACGTTTATTCCCAGCGTGGGATTTGCGCTAGCTACGGACTGTTTGGTTCACTGCCACTAACGTTAAACCTTGCCACGTAATGCCTCTAATTCTTCCCGTAGAGACAAAGGTTGATATCCTAAAGCAAAGGCTTTTGAACTATCTAAAGAAACATCAGCTGATCTTGGTGCTGCCATTGGAACATCTTTTTGTCGGCAACTTTTCAGCTTTTCTTGGGGAAGTTCTAGGACATCTGCCATTAAGCGACCAAACTCATAGCGCGAAATCCGCTCTTTCCCGCCTAAGTGGAGTACTCCCTCAACACGTCTCAAGGCGAGTAAGAGTCCACTAGCTGCTGTTTTGCCACTGGTAGGCGTTCTAAATTCATCGGTGAATAAATTTAGCTCTTGTCCCTCTCTGAGCGTTTTGATAAACGGTTGAATAAAGCTAGTAGCGCCTTCTGCGATGCCAAACATTAAAGGCATCCGGCAAACGGCGACTCTGGGATAACGCTCTAACATCCCTTGCTCTGCCATCACTTTTTGTTCACCATATTGGTTTACAGGACATACCGTATCGGTTTCCCGGTAGGGAGGATTAAGCCCATCAAAAACTAGGTCAGTTGAAGTAAAAGCGCAAGGAATGGCAGAATCAGCACATAATCCGGCTAGATCGCAAGATGCCGTGACATTGATTTGGTAGGATTCATCAGGGTGAGTTTGACAAAAATTCGGGCTAGACTGAGCAGCAGTATGGATGACGGCAGTTGGTTCAATCTCACTGAATAGGCGTTTGATTTCCTGAAAATTCCTTATGTCAGCTTTTACAAGGGTTACTCCTGAAATCTCAACGCTTTTGGAAAAGTAAGTTCCATAAACCTCCCATCCTTGTTTGGCTAGCTGGCAAAGGTTCCATCCTAAAAAACCGCTAGCGCCTGTAACTAAAAGTTTTTTCATCTGCATTGCAATAGCTAAGCTGAGTTCTAATGCCATTTACCCTACTATCAAAATCCCTCAAAACCATCACTGTTGTTCTCCTTATCCTTAGTTTGTTTGGATGTGAGGCAATATCGAAGCTATTTGGAGAAACGACCCACTCAGTTAAAAAAGTCAGTGACGGCGACACGATGAAAGTGATAGATGCCAATGGTACTGAGATAGATGTGCGCTTTGCTTGTGTGGATGCCCCAGAAGTGCCTCACTCCAATAAGGAGAAAAAAAGCAGAAAAGCTGTAGACAAAAGCCAATTTAAATGGGGAGTACAAGCGCAACAACGAGTGCAAGAGTTAGTAAAACAAGGAGGCGATCGCGTTCAATTAACCACCACAGATATAGATCAGTATGGGCGCAGCGTCAGTGAAGTCCGCTTACCGGATGGCACGTTTATTCAACAAGTGTTAGTTCAAGAAGGACTGGCACAAGTTTACCGACAATACCTGAAAGATTGTCCCAGTGCTGAGATTGTGGAGGCAGCAGAGGCAGATGCCAAGAAGCGCCGTGTGGGACTTTGGCGAGATGATAAGTATGTTTCAGCTTGGGAATGGCGGAGTCTGAAGAAGTAGAGATGGGAAGTTGAGGGAATCGGGTGACTATCAGATACCAACGATTCAGATATCCGGCTTTTAAAGAAGTTGGCTATCTCGACTTCACGAATCATTAAGAACTATAGCGGTTCTTAATCCTCATCTTCATATTGCACTTGTTGTCCAGCAAGCTGCCACAACGCAGGGACAAGTGCGCCTCCAATTAACCCAATACCAACACTAAAAGCTAGTACAATACCGACTGGCAACTGAATCGACTCAAAAGCGAGGAACTTTACTGTTATTGGCGTAAAGTTTTGGATGGCTAAAATTGCGATCGCTCCGATCCAGCCAGCTAAGATTAGGGAGGTGAGCAAGTTGGCAATAGTTTTCATAGTTGTTAGTTGTTAGTTATTAGTTGTTGGAAAATCAACTAATAACTAACAGTGCGGTTAAACTCCAACAGGCTGCATCTTGTTAATCATCTGCTCCATTGTTTCAGCAATTGTGTTTTGCTTTTCTACGGAGCTAGTTTCCATGTAGACGCGCATCAGAGGCTCGGTTCCTGATGGACGCAAAAGCACCCAGCCTCCATCTTCTAAGTAGAGTTTGATGCCGTCTTTGCGACCAATTTCTTTAACCTTAATCCCAGCAATATCGGCGGGTGGATTGTTGGTGAAGGATTCTAGAACAGCGGCTTTGTGGGCATCCTCCAAGTGTAAATCAAGACGCTTGTTGTACAGAGGACCATTGGCTTCTTTTGTCACTTCTTCCACAAGCTGACTCAAGGGTTTTCCTTCGTATGCGATCACTTCAGCAACCAGCATATCTGCCAAAATCCCATCTTTTTCTGGGATATGTCCAATAATGCTCAAGCCGCCAGATTCTTCTCCCCCAATGAGTACATCCGTTTCGCGCATTTTCTCACCGATGTACTTAAAGCCTACGGCTGTCTCGTAGATGTCTAAGCCATACTTGAGTGCAAAGTTGTCCAACAAATGGGTTGTGGCAACAGTACGAACAATTGCGCCTGTCTTGCCCTTATTTTTAATCAAGTGACGCGCTAGCAATAGCAGCACCGTGTTGGGGGTGAGGACGTTTCCTTGTTCATCAACAATCCCAAAGCGATCGCTATCGCCATCAGTCGCTAAACCTAAATCCGCCTTATCTTGTTTAACCGCCTCTACCAGCTCTACTAGCTGTTCTCCTTTCGGTTCTGGCATTCCCCCACCAAACAAGACATCACGACTGGTGTGGAAGGCTTCTGTCTCACAGCCACAGTGTTCTAGAACCGTATCTAGGTAACCGCGAGAGGTTGAGTAGAGGGCATCATACTTCACCTTCAGTTGGGCGCTACGAATCCGCTCAACATCCAGCAAGGTGTAGATAAACTGCAAATAGGCGGGTTTTGGGTCAAAGGTAGAAATTTTATTCCCGTTCTTCCCGGTTGGCAATGCCTCATCCGCCCCTTCAAGATTGGCAACAATCGTATCTGTAATCTCCGGTGTCGCTGGACCTGCATAATCAGGGATGTACTTAATACCGCAGTATGGTGCAGGGTTGTGACTAGCGGTAAACATCAACGCCCCAGCTGAGTTGAGTAGACGCGCATTATAAGCAATGACTGGCGTTGGGCAATCCCGTTCAACAATTTTCACTGTCCAACCCAAGTCTGCCAGCACTTCAGCCGCAGTACGAGCGAACTGATCGGCAAGAAATCGGGTATCGTAAGCAACCAAAACGGGTCGGTCTTTGGAATAGGCTGATTCTAGATAACTGGCGATCGCTCTTGTTACCTTACACACATTTGTAAAGGTAAAATCATCGGCGATAATCCCCCGCCATCCATCAGTGCCAAACTTAATCTTTTTCGCGCTACTTGCTGGACTCATTTGGGCTACTATCTCTCAATTCACCTCAATATTAATCGAAGCGCTTCTGATTGGCAGGGAGTTGGGGTTCCCCACCTTCCCCATCTTCTCCACCCGCCTATCCCCACCACTAAGGGCATTTATTAGGAACCTACCCTTGAAAGAGGTGCCATTTGCTTGCTCAAATGGTACATTAGCTTGCAACAGGATTTAATGAGCGATAAGCCTAAAGGCGTGCTAGGCTAACGCTTTGCTCTAGCACCTTGCTTTGAGCAAACGCTAAATTTAGTAACGCTGCCCATCGCCCTCTGCCACTGGGAGTACCATATTATCGGAGCTGTAAGCCATCGTGATCCAGACTGAAACCCCAACTCTACATACGGTTCAAGCTGAAGTTTCTCGTCTGCGAGAGGAGTTGCAACTGAGAGATCAGCTTGTACAGCAGCTATCTCAAGAGCTATTCCGCCTTGTCAAAGGCAATGCTAACTTCATGCCTCAACCAGAGGTTTCTGAGCGTCATCAAGCGCAGATGCGAGTCTTACGAGAACAGCTGCAAGATGTTGAACAACAGGTGACGTTCTACCAAGAGCAGATTTCGGGCCGTGATGGAGAAATTTATCAGCTACGGCAATCGGTTCAGGAATTAACTGACCGTTCGCGTATGCTAGAGCAGGTTGTACAGGAACTGCCGCATATCTATCGCCAAAAGTTTGCTGAGCGCATGGCACCTGTGAGAGAAAAGGTGGCGATGCTACAACGGGAAAATCGTCAGCTTCACGCGGAACTACAAAGCGTCAGCTACCGCTTAGCCGTAAGAAGCCGTAACGTCACACGGATTGATTTGCCTAGCTTCTCTCGTCCTCGCGGTGGCCCAATTCCAACCTTTGGCAATGTCTAGGGTTGTCATTGTTGTAGACGATTACACCTGTGGGGATGACGAGATTGTAGAAGCATCTCAAAGAGCCGTTGGGGAACAGATAGTGTCTGCTCTTAAGGATGCGATCGCTCTATATTCTCCCGCGCTGGCAACAGTGGATGTGGTAGAAACTTCTCAGCTTAAAAAAGCTTTAGCAAATCTCAGTCAAGATGAGGTGATAGATAAGGACATCATTTGGTGTCCTTTAACGCTCAATGTACCAAACACTCTTGAGTTTATCGGTCAAAACATCTTTCAGGCTTGCAAGCAGGAGAGAGAGTTACGCCAATGGGTGGAGCAAAAATTAGGCTATACAACGGGTGAAAGTCAGCCATTCGGTACTTTCATTTTGCCCGTGGTTTGTACGGCGAAAGGACTACTGTATGCAGAAGTGATTGGTCAGGGAGAAAGGCTAAATGAGTATTATCAACCTGTAGATTTGCCTGACAAACAACGTCAACCGCTTTATCATTTGGCTTATGAACTGCTGCAATTTTTATTAGCACCACCAGCAGTTTATCTATTAGAGTTCGGATACAACGAACAAGATATCGTATTTGATAAGCTCTTACCTTTTCCCGCAGCACCTGTGATCGCAAGTTTAGGTGTACAGAAACCTGATTTGTTCACCTGCCACTGGCACTGCTTAACGCATCAACCGATCATAGACTTGACAATTATTCCAAAGGCTTTTTCTTAGAATTTGTATCCGGGTTGTGAATACAGCCCTTTTTAACGTTCATCCCTGGCGCAGGTGATCGCTTAATCTTACGCAATCCCTCTGCCTTTTCTTGTTCAAGCGTTCCTAAAAATCTTCTAAGAAAATTACCGTTGCTATATAAGTGGAGTAGAAATCCACTCAAACGCAATGGACATCATTCAGATTCTCAAAGAAGACTATCAACGCTTCCCGGTTAACCAAACCTACAGCATCTACGCCAAAGATGTTTTCTTTAAAGACCCGCTTAACCAGTTCCGTGGTGTTGATCGCTATAAGCAGATGATCAACTTTATAAATAACTGGTTTCGTGCTCCCAAGATGGATCTGCATGAGATTCAGCAAATAGAAGACCTCATCAAGACTCGTTGGACACTTAGCTGGACTACCCCTTTACCTTGGCAGCCTCGAATTGCCATTTCAGGCTGGAGTGAGTTGAAGCTCAATGCCGAGGAGCTAATTATCTCTCATATTGACTACTGGGATTGCGATCGCCTAGATGTCCTGAAGCAGCACTTTTTCTTTAAAAAAGGTTAAATAGATAATAAATAATATAAAACCTTTTGAGGCAGACGCAAGCAACTGTGTCTTAATTAACTCCCATGCGTGTAATTCTCATGACCGGCAAAGGTGGAGTCGGCAAGACCTCCGTTGCTGCTGCTACAGGTCTCCGTTGTGCTGAACTGGGCTATCGAACACTTGTCCTAAGTACTGACCCTGCTCACTCTTTAGCCGATAGTTTCGACATCGAACTCAGCCACGAACCCCGATTAATCCGCTCCAACCTCTGGGGAGCCGAACTTGATGCTCTCATGGAACTAGAAGGGAACTGGGGGGCTGTCAAGCGCTACATTACCCAAGTTTTGCAAGCACGGGGATTGGATGCTGTTCAGGCAGAAGAATTAGCAATTCTTCCAGGGATGGATGAAATCTTCGGTCTGGTAAGAATGAAACGGCACTACGACGAAAAAGAGTATGACGTTTTGATCATTGACTCGGCTCCCACAGGCACAGCATTGCGATTACTCAGCTTACCAGAAGTCAGTGGTTGGTATATGCGCCGCTTTTACAAACCACTACAGAAAATGTCGGTAGCGCTTAGACCGCTAGTTGAACCTCTATTCAAGCCAATTGCTGGCTTTTCCTTGCCGGATAAAGAGGTAATGGATGCTCCTTACGAATTTTATGAGCAGATTGAAGCGCTGGAAAAAGTCTTAACTGACAATACACAGACCTCTGTGCGTCTAGTCACCAATCCTGAGAAAATGGTGATCAAAGAATCTTTACGCGCTCATGCTTACTTAAGCCTGTACAACGTCGCTACAGATTTAGTAGTCGCTAATCGGATTATTCCTGACCAAGTCACTGACCCCTTCTTTCAGCGCTGGAAGGAAAATCAGCAGCAGTATCGGCAAGAAATTCACGAAAATTTCCATCCTCTGCCAGTCAAAGAAGTTCCTCTTTTCTCTGAAGAGATGTGTGGTCTAGAAGCTCTAGAGCGACTCAAAGAAACACTATACGCTTCAGAAGACCCGACCCAGGTCTACTATAAGGAAAACACAATTAGAGTTGTACAAGACCAGAATCAGTACAGCTTGGAACTCTATCTTCCAGGCATACCGAAAGACCACATCCAGCTAAATAAAACGGGTGATGAACTAAATGTTCGGATTGGGAATCATCGACGCAACTTAGTACTCCCGCAAGCCTTAGCCGCTCTGCAACCTACAGGAGCCAAGATGGAGGAAGACTACCTCAAGATTCGGTTTGCTGATGCAGTTAGTAGATAATCAACCCTATTTGCCCATCCTTATTAAGTAACTAAAACCGACTTATATTCTAGAGGCTCTCTTTGGCATATAAGTCGGTTAATTTTTTTCAATCACAGCAATAGAGATTGAGTAGGAGCCATCATGCCCTAATTTGGACTGGCATGATTAAATAGGTCATTTTTAGTCCACCTAGTGGTGTCAGAATTACAGGACTATTCGCTGCATTCATCTGCATCTGAATGTGAGAGGTAGAAAGCGCCTTCAATCCATCAATTAAATACTTGACATTAAACGCAATTTCTATGCTCTCACCAGATACCTCTACTGGCATTGATTCTTGACCACTACCAACATCTTGAGCTTCCACAGATATAGAAAGCTGTTGGTTAACGCTGTCAATACTAAACTTGACAATATTATTCTTCTGGTCAGCTAGTACAGCAATTCGTTCTACCGCACTCAGCAGTTGACGCCGTTCAATTGTAATCTGGCGCTGGAACTGGCGCGGAATGAGTTGACGGTAGGCTGGGTACTGCCCTTCGAGAGTGCGGCTAGTTAAGCGATGGTCTCCCGCCTGGAAAACAATCTGACCCTGCTCAACGTGAAGCGCAACCCCCTCAGTCGATTGACGCATCCCCAACATTCGTTCTAGCTCTCGTAACGCTCTTGCTGGTAACGTAAACTCTAACTCAGAGCTATCAGATACTCCTGATGTTGCTACTGCTGGCTTTTCTGATGTCTCCACAGTATCGTCATCCACAGGACTTTGATTCACAGTTTGTACAACTGCCAATCGATGACCATCCGTAGCAGCAAATTCTAGACTATCTTGCTGCATGATCAAGTGAACTCCTGTGAGTACCTGCTTGGTTTCATCAGAACTGGTAGCAAATAATGAACCCCTTAAGCCCTCTATCAGGGCTTCTACTGGAAGATTAACAGCAACGCCTGCCTCAACATTAGGAAGTTCTGGAAACTCTCCTGCACCCATTCCTCGCATTTGATAGCGTCCTGAAACAGAAGTCAATGTCACAATCATGCTATCGCTGTCCACTTCGCCATTGGAAGCTGCTGCACTAAAGTTTGTCGCTTCTCCTGCTTTTTCCTCTAGAGTAATTTCTCCCTCTGGTAGACGCGAGACAATATCGTTCAAAAGCTTAGCAGGTATAGTGATTTCACCATCTGCCTCTACCCGGGCAGCAAAGCTTGTTTGAATGCCAAGGCTGAGATCAAAAGCGGTCAAACGTACCCGTTGAGTTTTTGTGTCTGCTGCTAATAAGACATTACCCAACACAGGATGAGTAGGACGAGAGGGAACTGCACGACTTACTAATGAGAGATTAGTATTGAGGTCACTTTGGGTACAAATCAGTTTCATAGAAGTTTTAATATCTAACTTGTTGTTGCTCAACTAGCACGACTGCATAGCAGAGCTTTATCAGGATAGTGCTGCGATTGGTTCTGGTCAATGCTCAGTTCTTTCTCCGGCTTGACCCAGTCTTTACTCAACTGTGTTTCGAGAAAGTAGGCAATTACTGAAACTTTGTTACTTGCCTTCTCTATCAAACGCAAAAAATACTCATGGATGTTTAGGCTGTGGAAAATGTGGAAAAAGTGTGTTCATGCCTTGATAGTTAATAGTTTAAGAACTAAAAAGTTGTGGAAAAGCTGTGGAAAAATTAAACATTTTTTATCAAGTATTTATACTTAGCAAACCTCATGGTCACATTGATAAGGCTTTATACAGCTTTTTTCTAAGGATTCTGTAAGCAACAGTCTGTTTAATTAGCCTTGTGCTTTTTAGTAACAAGCTTCGGTTTAGTAGTATAACGGCTTCAGGAAAGTAGTGTTTAGCAAAGCCCTGAAGCTTTCAGCCTTGGCTTTGGGTTCTGCTAGTTAGGTTAATGCGATCGCTTAGTTGACGCAGTGTTTGAGCCAATGTGGCATCACTTTCCCGTAACTGTGCAATTTTGTCGCAACTGTACATTACAGTAGTGTGGTCTTTTCCGCCAAATTCCTCACCAATTCGCGGTAAGCTCAAGTCCGTGTGTTGCCGCATCAAATACATCCCAATTTGCCTAGCCCAACTAATTTCTCGGCGCCGAGAGTTACCCTTCAAGTCTTCAGCAGAAATATTGAAGGCATCTGATACAGTCATCAATATTGTTTCCGGAGAAGCCTGCACCCTCTGTGCTGGTGGATTTAAAATCGGTGCAATGTTCTCAACGTTCATCGGTAATCCGGAAATTGAGATATAAGCTACAGCTCGAATCAGTGCCCCCTCTAGTTCTCGAATATTTGAGGTGTAGTTAGTCGCAATGTATTCAATTACTGAGCGTGGCAGACGCATATTTTCGTATTCCGCCTTCTTTTGTAAAATTGCCATGCGTGTCTCCAAATCTGGCGGCTGAATATCAGCAATCAAACCCATAGAAAAGCGAGACGAAAGGCGATCTTGCAAGCGATTAATCTGGTTAGGAGGACGATCTGAGGCTAAGACAACTTGCTTACCCGCTTCATGCAAGGTATTGAACGTATGAAAAAACTCCTCTTGGGTGTACTCCTTACCCTCAATGAACTGAATATCGTCTACCAACAGCACATCAGCGGCTCGATAATGCTCCCGAAAACTTTGCATACTATCTTTACGAATTGCTGCAATTAGGTCATTAGTGAACTGCTCTGTAGAAACGTAAAAGATTTTAGAATCAGGGCAATGCTCCAAACGGTAATGACCAATTGCTTGCATCAAGTGAGTTTTGCCTAAACCAACACCACCGCAGAGAAACAAAGGATTAAACTCACGTCCTGGAGATTCCGCTACCGCCAGAGAGGCAGCATGAGCCATCCGATTATTTGAACCGACGACAAAGCGGGAGAAAATGTACTTATGATTTAATTCCGGTAGTTTAGGCTGGTGGTTTGATGTACTCTCTGAAACGTTTGGAGTGATTGGAAATGACCAAGAAAGATCTGAATCGGCTGTAGTCGCGTTATCATCCCCCACTGTAACTGTAAGGTGAATTTCCACCGACTGACCCAAAATATCTTGGACGACATCTGCGATCGCTTTGATGTAGTACTTTTGTAACCAATTTCTAGCAAAAGGATTGGGAGTACGAATCACTAAGCAGTTATTTTCTAGCTGCTCAGCGGTTGCTGTCTTAATCCAGGTTTCAAATGTTGGTCGGCTTAGCTGTAACTGTAGACGCTCCAGTACCTGGCTCCAAAGCTGATCTGGGGAAGTTTCCACGGGCTTTTCTCCACCGTAATCTGAACATTGTCTCCGAGGCGAGAGGCGTGCTGTTTAGGGCAGTTGCTCCTCAAGCTTTACAGTATGGGCATCTTGATCGTGCGACTATCTGCCTGACGTACTTTGAGGCTTTGATTAGGATATAGCCTCATTTTGCAAGAATAGTATTATGTACCAGTTGTTGCTGATCTAGATGAGCCAATGGTCAATAACATAACTGCCTTCTCAAAGAAGTAAGTGAATGGTGCAAGGGTTTTGACTTTCCTAGACAACCACGGGAAACTATTGGGCTTTAAACTGTAGACATATTCATAACAACTAGCGATCGCGTCCTTGAACTTGACTTGATCATGGCTGAATCACTACAAATTGCACAGTTAGGCAACCCAGTCTTGCGGCAACAAGTCCAGAGGGTTGACAACATTCGAGATGAGCGCATCCAACAACTGATTGACCAACTCATTGCAAGTGTTCTGGCAGCAAACGGTGTTGGCATTGCTGCTCCTCAAGTATCTGAATCTTATCGTTTATTTATCGTAGCGTCTCGACCAAATCCTCGGTATCCTCACGCCCCCCTGATGGAACCGACAGCGATGATTAATCCTCGAATTATTGCTCACTCAACTGAAGTTATCCAAGGCTGGGAAGGTTGTTTAAGCATTCCTGGCATTCGAGGGCTAGTTCCCAGATATCAGGCAGTTGAGGTCGAGTACACCAGTCGGGATGGTCTACTGCATCGGCAAGAACTCACAGATTTTGTTGCAAGGATATTTCAACATGAGCATGACCACCTCGACGGCATTGTTTTTTTGGATCGAGTGGAGAGTATGCAAGATCTGATGACTGAGCAAGAATATCAGCATCGCATTGTCAAACAGAATCATGGAAGCCCTTGATACTTCTACTGACTCAGAAAATTAGCTCTGTGTACAACAAGGATCGCCCAAACCTGCTGGCTTTGCCATAGTCGCTTACATCCGTTCCAATACAGAGATTCCTAGCAAGGATAGTCCTAGCTTCAGAGTTTGAGCTGTAAGATCGCAAAGCACAAGCCTTGATGTTCGCAAGGGTTCCTCTGCTTTAAGTACAGGACACTGGTCGTAGAATTGATTGAACTTCTGGCTCAGTTCATATAAATACTGACAAATGCGATTGGGTAACAAGTCAGCCTCCACTAGAGTGAGAACTTCACTCAGTTGTAATAAATGCTTCCCCAATGCAAGTTCTGTTTCTTCTTGCAAAAAGACTTTTGCCTCTGCTCCCAATTGCTCAAAATCAATGTTGCCTTTGCGACTAATTCCCTGAACCCGAACGTAGGCATAAAGCATGTAAACTGCCGTATTACCCTGAAAAGATAGCATCTTATCAAAGCTGAAAATATAGTTGCTGGTTCGGTTTTGGCTCAAGTCAGCATACTTAACTGCACTGATGCCTATGATTTGAGCAACGTTAGCTTTGAAAGCTTCAGTTTCCTCACGACCTTCTTGTTGGAGTCTTGCTTCAAAATCTGTACGAGCGCGTGCGATCGCTTCATCCAGTAACTCCCGCAACCGCACTGTCTCTCCAGAGCGAGTTTTCAGCTTCTTTCCATCTTCTCCCTGTACTAAACCGAAGGGAACATGTACCATCTGGACTTCATCGGTAAGCCAGCCAGCCCGACGTGCGACTTGAAAGATTTGAGCAAAGTGATTCGCTTGTCCAGCATCGGTGACGTAGATAATTCGCTCTGCCCCATCTTGCCCAATCCGATAGCGTATAGCCGCTAGGTCAGTTGTGGCGTAGTTATAGCCTCCATCAGATTTTTTGATGATTAAAGGTAAAGGTTCACCTGTTTTGTTAGTAAACCCTTCGAGGAAAACGCACTTAGCACCAGCGTCTTCCACTAACAAGCACAGTTGCTCCAAGTCCTCTACTACGGATGGTAGCAAAGGGTTGTAGAACGATTCACCTCGCTCTATCAGTTTGACATCCAGTAAGTCATAAATAACTTGAAATTCTCGTCGGGATTGTTCACACAATAACTGCCAAGCTTGTCGGCTGTCTTCTTCTCCCGTTTGCAGTTTCACTACTTCTTGTCGGGCTGTTTCTTGGAACTCCTCATCAGCATCAAATCGCTGCTTAGCTTTCCGATAAAGCGCAACCAAATCTCCTAAATCTAGAGCGTTGGATGTTGTTAACGCCTCTGGATAAGCTTCCCTAAGATAGGCGATTAACATCCCAAACTGGGTACCCCAATCACCTACATGATTTAGCCGTAAGACCTCGTGACCCCGAAATTCTAGAATGCGGGCAATACAGTCACCAATGATTGTTGACCGTAAGTGTCCCACATGCATCTCTTTAGCAATATTAGGAGAGGAAAAATCAACAATTATATGTTGAGGCGTTTTTGCTAGTTGGACTCCTAGGCGTGGGTCGGTTTGAATATCACTTAGCTGTGCTTCTAAGTAAGCTGGTTCCAAAGTTAAGTTGATAAAGCCAGGACCAGCAATAGTAGGAGGCTGGCAAATACCTGTGACATCTAAATGTTGCAACAGTTTTTCTGCGATCGCTCGTGGGGGTTGTCCCAACTGCTTACTTAACGACAATGAGATATTAGACTGGTAGTCGCCAAATTTAGGATTGCTAGCGGGTACCACCATCGGCTCGACTGCCTGAAAATCTGCTCCGAACCCTACAGTTAAGGATTCAGTAAGTCTACTTCTTAGTTGTTCAATTATCGAGTTCATAGCACCAAATAACAGGCTCTGGACAAGCGTTAGTTTTCTTTGCTGTTAAGAAGAAGTGTATTTATAACATAACGTGAACCCGTAAGTTATCTTACTGTGACTTACTGATTTCTCACTGATTAGTTCTTCAAGGGATTCAGTTTGGTTTTGAAGTTTTTCTGTTTTAAGCGTTTTTCAATTTTGTTAACCAATCACGAGTCCTACTTTGATTGTCTTATAAAGCTATTGTCGAGATTCATGCTCAAATCCAGCCAGGTTGAGTGAGTTATCGGTGCACTACTAGAGATATAGTCAACACCAGTTTCTGCAACAGCACGAATGGTTTCGAGGGTGATGTTGCCTGATGCCTCGATTTTGATTGGATGGGGATAAGAGCGAATCAGTTGTACAGCTTGGCTGACTAAATCAATCGACATATTGTCCAGCATGATGATATCAGCACCGTGTGTTAGCGCTGCTTCCACTTCGCTAAGTGTTGTTGTCTCAACTTCAATGCTCAGGGGGTAAGGAATCTTTGACCGAATTCGAGCGATCGCTTCAGCAATACCTCCAGCAGCAGCAATGTGATTGTCCTTAATCATTACCGCATCATCTAGCCCTAGGCGATGATTCATAGCTCCTCCTACCTGTGAAGCGTACTTTTCTATGAGTCTTAAACCGGGGGTTGTTTTTCGCGTGTCTACCAGTTGTGCTGGCAAATCGGCAATTATCTCAACATACTTATGTGTGAGCGTTGCAACTCCACTAAGACGCATGGCTAGATTTAATGCCACTCGCTCTCCTATCAGTAGCGCATCAAGGGGACCATGAATATGAGCGACTACTTGCCCCAGATCACAATGGTCACCTTCCTCAACGGTTGGGACAAAGCTAACACGATCATTCAATATCTGGAAGACACGTGCTGCTATTGGTAAGCCAGCCATTACTCCGGCTTGTTTTGCCGTCCACTCCGCTTGTCCGTCGCCTACGCCTGAGCTTAACAAGCTTTGTGTAGTGCGATCGCCTCGACCAATATCTTCTATTAACCAGCCTTGCACAAGTTGGTCTAGAACGAGAAGGGGCGGTAAAACAGCGCTTATGCTCACAATACTGGCTCTCCTGAGTTTTCTACTCTATTAAGTCTCTAGAGATAACTTAGCCCAGACATGATGCTGGTAGTAAACTTCAGCCTATCTCAAAAAAAATCATCCAAGGGGTTGACACTTGAAGAATGAGAATATATATTGGTAAATGCGCTTGAGACAGACAACTGCTCCCAAAGCGCCCCGAAC
>NZ_JCACKQ010000016.1:0-95857 GCF_059505465.1 Symplocastrum torsivum
CAATTGCGCTCCACTCAGCTTCGCTGAGTCAGAGCGCTTTAGTCTAAACTCCAGTCACCAATTGGTGACATAATTTCTAACACCCCTGACAAGTAGGACAATCTAACATCTCGGTTGTCCTCTAGCTGTGCTTCTATAGCTTTGAACTTCTCCCAACTAATGCCATACAAAGTTACCAGTTTTTCCTCGGTTGGCTGATGGGCTTGTTTGTCTAAAAGTTGGGGATTCATAGGCTTGACACTCCGCTTATGTACTGATTCTGTTACAAGTCTCCAGCCGATTGTGCGATCGCGTTCTCCTTACCAACCTACTTATCAAACTTCATCAGGATTGATACCCATCTGGCGTAACCGTTCTGCCAATCGCTCGGCTCGTTGTCGTTCTCGTTCAGCTCGCTCTTCTCCAGTCAGCAACAAATTACCTTGAGCATCCCACCAGCGCAGCCAAGGCAGTTCCATCTCTTCATATTGCCCCTGCCAAAGGCCTAGCTCAACACCCATTTGCGCGATCGCATAGTGACCTCGTTCATTTACGGGTAAGAGTTCATAGCGACCATCTACCAAGTGATAAACTTCCACTAAGGCTTTTTTCACTTCGTAGATGCCATAGAAAGGTACTCGAATCGCTTGCTCATACACCCAGAATTTGCCAGCCTTCTTTTCTTCATCTTGGTTAAGGGAAGCAGGCAGAGTCTTGTCTCGTTCTTCTGAGCCATCTCCAGAGACAAATTCCAGTACTATCAGTGGTGCAACATATTCCTGCCACAATACATAAGACCGACGCACCTGAGTGTTCAATAACGGTGGCACATTGGGAACGTAAAACCAATCCGGTGCTTCCGCACCTCTTTCCGGTGGGTCAGTCATACGCCAATAGATGCCACAATCTTGACCGATGCAGTATTGTCCGTCAGGATGCAGTTGTCGCAATACAGGTCTGATCGAGTCAGTCAATAGGATACTTTGAGGATGTTCTTGAAAGTTCTTCACAAACGTACCGTCTGACTCTGGTAACTCAGTGTGGTCTGGGAGATGGGTAACTCCAATTTCATGCGGTTTGGCAATCATGGAACTATCGCTATTGAGGGCAGTTGAATCTATGGTAGTTGGCGATAAGCCTGTGGAGTTTGAATAGAAAAAGCGATCGCGTTCCTATCAAATCTAGAAATAGCGATCGCACTCTCCCTATTCTCATTGACCCATCAAGAAGGAATTTCCCCAAAACCTACATCAAGAATTGAAAACTTATCCCAACCTGGTGCATCAAAATGCCACCATTCTGTTGCTAAGGGTATAAAGCCATATTTCTTCATTGCATCCTCAAGCTGCTTGCTATTTTTCTTTGCTTGAGTACTTGCACCCTTATAGGTTCTATGAGCTTTTTCTGTAAAATCATCAAATCCCGTTGGCATTTCTAATTCTTTGCCGTTGCGGTCAACCAGTGTAATATCAACGGCTGCGCCACGATTATGTCGAGAACCCTTTGCTGGATTTGCTACATAGCGCGGATCGGGCTTTATTTGCCACATTTGCTTTTGAACAGATAGGGGTCTATAGCAGTCATAAACTTTTAACCCCAATCCACTTTTTGCTAAATCGTCTTGAACTTGTGAGAGTCTTCTTGCGGCTGCACCTCTAAGTACACATCGCGCCACGGGGTAGACTTTTCCTTTTAAGAAATTATTGGTTGTTGCGTAGCGAATATCCAGTGCAATCTTAGTATTAATTGAGCGAATATCAACTAGTCGAGCATCAAAGGGCAGTGGCGAGGCAGCAAGGCTTTGGGATGGAGTAGCAAAAGGCTGTGATGGTACGGCTTCACTATCACTGGTTGTTTGAGCTAGTGTTGTCATTGGAGCGGTAAAGCTAGTTAGAGGTGCAGCTTCGGAGCTTTGACACAGTACAAATACAGCCAAAAATGTGCTAAGAAAGCATATCGTTAGGCTTGTTGTAATTAACTTTGACCAAGAACTTCTTAGTGATACTTGTTTCAGACTGACAGCAGCTATTTGAATAAGAGTGTAAGGACAATATTTAGACATAAATATCTAGCCAGTAAAAGACTTGCGACAAGTTTTTTGACTACTCTAGTGTTGACTAAGAGCAGCAGAAGTACAGTGAAATAAGCATACATAAGGATGCCTTACACTATATGATGCTTCCTTAGAAAAACTTGCTTACAGCAGTAATGAAGTAAACGCAAAATAAGAAAACCAACCACTGACTAACAGCATCACTGGGACAATGAACGTTGCCGATCTGTCTGACAAGTTGGAAAGCTGAGTGCAGCCGCTGTAGAGAGTAAAAATTGTGTAGCAAGTGGCGAATACACTAACAATTGGCAGGGTGTAACTTGGCAAGACGCTAACGATGCCACTGAGTATAAGCAGAAAGCTTAAGGGCAAAAGGGAAGCACCTGCAAGGAAAATATCACCAGCAAAACTACCCTTACGGCGAAATATACCACGAGCGATCGCACTGATCACAGCAACGCTGATAAATGGTACAACTCCGATAAGCATCAGCTTAGGGATCGAAGCCTCAAAGAAATCTCGCCAACCCAGATAAGCACCACAGACAAAGCAAAGATCGAAAATCCCAGCAAATACTATACCGACTGCGATCGCTTGTTGTTTGCCGAGACTGACAAAGGTGGGCAACATTCCACCAACGGGATTAAGCGCTAAAGACTTGAAAGCCCTCAACGCCTCACCAAACCCATTCCTGACAACGGCTGTTGCGTTTCCTCCGGTTCTTCTCAGCTTTCCCTGAGTCTTGCTTAGGGATTTGAGGGTTTCCTGTGCTAGCTGATAACCAGTTCTATCTCCTTGCTCTCTAAATAATTCTGCGGCTTTTTGCAAATCCTCAACAGCAAGGGGAAGTTCGTTCAAGTCATTGTTAGCTAAACCCCGATGGTAGTAGGCTTGGGCATAATCTCCTTCTTGTGCGATCGCCTGTGTATACGCCTCAATCGCTGCCTGTGTGTATCCCAGCCGGTAACGCGACCTGCCCTGATAGTAGTAAGCTTGAGCCAAGTTGGGATTAATGCTCAGTGCCTCATTACAATCTTTCAGCGCCCCTCGCGCATCTCCGAGTTTGTAGCGCATCGCCCCTCGCTTGATGTACGCTTCGATAAAGCGAGGATTGAGATCAATTGCCTGCGTGTAATCCTCAACTGCCCCTTGATAATCTTTGTCCAAGGCTTTGGCAACTGCTCGAACATAGAAGTCTTGCGAACTCCTACCTTGCTTTTTACGCTGATTTATGCTTGGGTCAAACCCTTGATCGTATTGAGTTCGCTGCACAGAGTCTGAGAGAACTTCGTAAGCTTGGCAAATTTCCTTAAATCTCTCGGCGGCGGTTGGATTGTCTGGATGTAAATCTGGGTGGTATTCGCGGGCAAGACGGCGGTAAGCTTCTTTAATTTCTTCAATAGTGGCTTCTCTGGATATTTCCAGAATTTTGTAGTAGTCGCGAGAGTCCTGCATGTGACTTTGACCAAGGAGCGCTTTACCTATTAGAGTGTCACACCAAGATCAAAATTGACAAAGAGGTTTGGGGATTGGGGATTGGGAATTGGGAATTGGGAATTGGGGATTAGGCGAATTTGAACTCTTTCTAGTCCCCAATCCTAAAGAGGTTAGGATTTCCTTTCTTCAATGCAATGGGAAGGAAGAATCGCTGCGACTTGTGATTATAAGATGTGTAATTATTCCAACGTTCAACAAGGCTCTATTGCAAAGTTTAAGGGTTTGTAGGCGCTTCGCCAGTTGAAGGTTGTGTTGGCACTACTGATGGCGTTGGTTCAGGTTGCGATTGTTCACCCGGAGTTGGTTCAGATGGGGTAGGTTCGCCTTGGCTGTTTTCTTCTGCTTTGCGCCGCTTAGCTTCGTCAATTAATTTATTCAACTGTTCGCGCCAATAGCGTTGTTCTGGAAAATCAGTGTCTGACTCATGAATCAAAACCTTATCCCAGTCACCTTCATTGAATGCCTGTTGAATCTGTTTAAATTGTGCCTCAGCGGCTGCCCATTCTTTCTGCCATTGAGCGATTTTCGCTACAGCCTCGTCTCTGTATTCAGAACCCTTTGAAGCAACGCTTTGAGCTAGCTTAAGCGCACTTAACAAATCTCCTTTTTCATAAGCCTCAGCAGCTTTTTCCAAATCCTTTGCACCGTTATCAACGGGTTTCGGCTTGACTGGCGATGGTTTTGGCGGAGGAGTCTCGACGGGTGGCTGACTGGCTACTGGCTCAGGAGGTTTCTGATTGGCTAAGTTACAGTCTACAAACTTGCTTCCATTGAAAACCCATCCCCTCACAGGTGAACTAATCTCTACCCAGCCATTTTGCTGTGAGCCAGTGAGGGCAAGCGTTCTCCCTTTCTGTACAGTGTTAACGACGTTCTGGTTAGTTCCCGGCCCAGAGCGAACATTTAACAAGTCTGTCTTTACCGTGCAGCTTCCTTCTGAACCAGCCAATACATTAGTCCCGCCGCCGGGAAACGAGTTTTGACGAATGGCGTAAGCCAAACCGAAGCCTGCAATCACAGTAATCACCATCGCTGCACCAACCACGAAAGGTAAAGAGCTGGAGTTAGAAGAGGAAGTATAGCTAGGTGAGGCAGCGACGGGTTGCCGAGGAGATGCAGGACTGGCGGCTAGGGTGTTGTGCTGAGAGGGTGGCGTTGGGGGATAGTTGGGTGGGGTTGGCGGATAATTGGGTTGTGGTGATGTCTGTTGGGGATTGGGAAACTCGTTACCAGAGGGATATCGAGGGAGGTTATTGTATGGCGTTGTCGGTGGGTAGGAGGCATTGAGCTGCTGCAACGCTTGCAGCACTTCGGAAGCTGTTTGGTATCGGTCTTTGAAGTGATAGCGCACCATCTTGGTAAGGATATTTGCAAATCCTCTACTTACTGAGACTAGGTGCTGCCAGAGGAGTTCGCCTGTGTTGAGGTCTTCTTGGATACTGACAGGCATCAAACCCGTGAGTGCCTGGATAGCAATAACACCCAACGCATAAATATCACTACTAGGACGTGGTTGACCTAGCGCTTGTTCGCTTGGCATATAACCTGGAGTGCCCACAGCAACAGTCGCGCTTGGCTGTCCATAAGCGCTAGCCATCTGGGTGCGGATTTGCTTGACTGCCCCAAAGTCCACCAACACTAATTTTTGGTCTGAGTTGCGCCGGATGAGGTTGTCAGGCTTGATATCGCGATGGATAACGCCGTGGTGGTGGACAAATTCCAACACACCTAAAACTTCTTTGAGTAAGTCAATTACCCGACTTTCGTCCCACCGTTGACCGGGTTGCAGTTCTTGGCTGAGGGTATGCCCTTCAATATATTCTTGTACTAAGTAGAATTCCTGGTCTTCTTCAAAGTAGGCAAGTAGTCGGGTAATGTGGTCATGGTTTCCCAACTGTTCTAGAGTTTCAGCTTCACTATTAAACAGGCGTCGGGCTGTTTCCAGAAAGCTTGGCTCACTAGTAAGGGGCTTCAGTTGTTTAACAACGCAAGTTGGGTTGCCGGGACGTCTGGTGTCTTGTGCAAGATAGGTTCTACCAAATCCACCAGCACCCAAGACTTGGGTCACTTGGTAACGCCTGTCAAGTAACTTGCCTAACATAGGAAGGATGCGCTCAAGAATTCATTTGACAATATTTACATACGCTGACCGGGAATGTATGCCAGGATTGTGCCAATTTTCTTTTTTGATGCTACATTTCGCGGCTGGAAGCGCTGTAACTCTTTTGCCTCGGTTGATCAGTGCGCCTACGGAGTGTGCTAGATGATGCGATCGCACAAGCTAAGTCTTCATGATTCTCAACACTTCATCGACCAGGCAAATACAGGTTCGTAAACCTCTATCCTAGTCGTTGAACAGATTCCACTTTTAGAGTTCATCATAATAATTTTGCCCCTAGTAAAACGTTTTTAAGTTCATTTATGAAACCCAAATTTAAAAATACTGTCGCATGGGAACAGGCAGAACTGCTAATGCAACCCGCTTTAATCCGTATCGTCGATCAAGTTCGCAAACAACTGGAAGATACGACTTGGAAGGCAACTTACAAAGACATTCAAACTCCGATACCAGGCTATCAGTTGTGTTTGGAAAAGCAAGATACTTCAATATGCGTCGATTTGTGGGAACTTTGTTTTCAAGTCTGTTTTCGCAACTACAAACCTGTACACTCTGAACTAGAAAGCCAGGAAGTCGAAATTGATACAACACTGATTGATGAAACGGGTGATGTGGATTGGCAGTGTCTAGATACCAAGGCACAGCAGTTAGTGGCACAAGTTTTTGCAGATTTATCGGCTGTATGAGAAACAGCGACATAGAGACGCTTTCAGAGAACGATCGCAAATTGAAGGGAATGGACACGAGAATGATTCAAGACTTAGATGATATCCAGCGTGAGGCTGGGGCAACTTTTGAACCAGTTGCGGAGGAAATGGTTCCAGCAAGTTTCGGTAATGATGCCGCCGCAATTCAGGCGGCGCGTCAGGGAGTTGCTTTAGCTGATTTGTCTCACTGGGGACGACTGAAAATTTCGGATGATGACCGACTGCGCTACTTACACAACCAAAGTACGAATGACTTCCAATCCCTGAAGCCAGGGGAGGGTTGTGACACCGTTTTTGTAACGCCTACAGCCCGTACTATTGATTTAGCAACGGCTTATGTGATGGAAGACTCGGTATTGCTGCTAGTTTCTCCAAATCGGCGTCAATATCTGATGGAGTGGCTAGACCGTTTTATTTTCCCAATGGATCGGGTGGAATTGGCAGATGTGTCCAGCGAGAGTGCAACCTTTAGCTTAATTGGACCCCAAAGCGATCGCTTGTTGCAAACGTTGGGTGTTGAGTTATCTATTGGTGAAGCGTATGGCAGTCACCAGTCAGTAATGTTAGGTGAAATTAAAGCGCATATTGCTGTAGGAAGTGGTTTAGCCTTACCCGGATATACACTGATTGTCCCTGTTAGTGACGCAGCGAAACTCTGGCAAACCCTAACAGTAGCAGGCGCAGTACCAATGGGCGATCGCGTTTGGCAGCAATTGCGAATTGAACAAGGACGTCCGACTCCCGACTATGAACTGACAGAAGATTACAATCCTCTAGAAGCTGGTTTGTGGCAGACTATTTCGTTTGAAAAAGGTTGCTACATTGGGCAAGAAACGATTGCCCGTTTAAATACTTACAAAGGCGTTAAGCAGCAACTTTGGGGCATTCGCCTAGAAGCACCCGTTGAACCGGGAACGGTAGTCATGCTAGGAGAAGAAAAAGTTGGTAAGCTAACCAGTCTCACACAAACTGACAAAGGAACGTTTGGACTCGCCTACATTCGATCAAAAGTCGGTGGCAAAGGTTTACAAGTCCAAGTCGGAGAGGTGGCTGGTGAAATTGTTGATGTCCCGTTCTTAACCCATGAGTATCAGTAAGCCCTTATGATTGCAAGCCGAAACTGCTCCCTGATTTGTTTGATTTTTGCACTTCCTGTCCCGATAGTCTTATAAAAACGTACTGGGTAAGCAGAGGGCTTGAACTGGATGATGGTTTAAGTGTTCTTAAACCATTTCTTTGTCAGGATGTCGCATTGGAATCCTAATAATAAACTGAGTACCTTGGCCTAGTTTAGAAATGCACTGCAATTTCCCACCGTGTTTTTCAACAATAATTTGATAGCTGATTGATAATCCTAAACCCGTACCTTTACCCAAAGGCTTGGTCGTAAAGAATGGGTCAAACAGCTTTTGTTGTACTTCCTCCGTCATCCCTACACCATTATCAACAATCCGAATTACTACCCAGTTATGGCTATTAGCTTCAGTAGAAATCTTGATTGTGGGTGCAGTGGGAAGAGACTGATTGACTTGTTGATTTTTTTTACAGTTCGGTTGAAAACTGTTGTCTTTTTCTTCTCCCTTACTTTCCAAGGCATCGATCGCATTACTAATCAAATTCATAAATACTTGGTTTAGCTGCCCTGCGTAACACTCCACTAAAGGCAGTACTCCGTACTCTTTAATAACCTGAATTTCTGGGCTTTCTCCCTTAGCTTTCAAACGATTCTTTAAAATAAGTAAAGTGCTATCAATGCCTTCGTGAATATCAACTGGCTTCATTTCGGCTTCATCTAGCCTTGAGAAGTTCCGCAATGAAAGTACAATTTCGTGAAGGCGGTCAGCGCCAACTTTCATTGACCGCATTAGGTTCGGGAGGTCTTTAATAACAAACTCAAGATCGACCTCCTCAACCTCGTCTTGAATCACTGCAACGGGTTCGGGATAATGCTGCTGATAAAGGTTAACAACTTGAAGTAAATCCTGGATGTACTCACAGGCATAGTTGATATTGCCAGTAATAAAGCTAACGGGATTATTAATTTCGTGCGCCACACCAGCAACTAACTCACCTAAGCTGGACATTTTTTCGGTTTGCACCAATTGAGCTTGAGTACGTTGCAATTCCTCTAAGGCTTGCTCTAGTTCTGTGGCTTTGGTATTGGCACGCGCTTCAGACAACTGGAGGGCTGTGTTTTGTTCAGCAAGTTGTGCAGCTGTCTGTGTTTCTTTGTCCAAAAGACTAGCTTGAGCTACAGCAATGCCAACTTGAGCGGCAACGGCTTCGATTAACTCAATCTCGCTGCTTAGCCAGTTACGGTAGGAATCACATTGATGTAGGCTCAGTACACCATTGGGTTTGCCTTGATAAGAGGTACGAATGCAGACCATTGATTTGATATTCTTTTCCCGATACCAATCTAGGGCAGTGGTTAGTGACGGTTCTGTGTAGACATTGGTAAAAGCGATCGCTTGATCGGTTGCCAGCACTCGTTCCGCATAAAGATTTCCCTGCACTGACCCGGTAAAACCGTGGAGGGAGGAATACCCAGATTCCAAATACTCCGCAACAAGTGGTAGCTGGGGTTGGGGTGTGTCTTGATAGAGGTAAATCATGCAGCGGTTGGTTTGTAGGACTTGTCCTACTCGCGCCACGGTAGTTTGGAAAATCTGCTGGAGGTCAAGTGAGGAACGAATCTCGGTTGTGATTTGTTTGATTAATTCAGCACGGTAGTAGGAACGTCGCAAGGCGGCTTCTGCCTGCTTGCGTTCTGTAATATCAGTATGAATAGCGATGGTGCCTACTACCTCACCTGCTACATCTTTAATGGCATCTGTGCGTAGAGCAATCTGCTTAACAATTCCACTACTGGTGATCATCTCTACTTCGCCTTGCCACGAATGACCACTAATCGTGATGGCAGATACCTCGTGCATGACTTTGGGGTTGGGGAAGAGGCAAAAAGACCCCCCCCTAGCATTCAACTGCTCTAGCGTATAGCCAAACATCTGGCAAAAAGCAGCGTTGAGGTAGATGAGCCTTGAACCCATCGAGTCAGTGATGCCAATCGCATCGCTTGCATTCTCAACCGCTTTGCTAATCCGCAAGAGTTCAGCTTCTGTTTGCTTAGCTGCTGTGATGTCTTCAACCATTGTTACAACAAACAGTGGTTTTCTTGCCTTATCTCGGACAAGCGAAACCGTCAGCCGTCCCCAGACTAAGTTGCCGCTTTTGTGGAAGTAGCGTTTCTCTAACTGATAAGAGGAAATAGAATCGGCTAGTAAAGCTTGGTACAAGTTGAAGTCAGCCGCAACATCGTCTGGATGGGTAATCGTTCGCTGGCGTAGCTCAATCTCGGTATAGCCAAACAGTTTTTGCATAGCGGGATTGCTGGTTAATAGCTCTCCTGAGGGGTCACATAAGGCAATCCCTAACGCTGCCCCTTCAAAGATGGCTCGGAAACGCACTTCACTTTGCCGCAGTGCTTCCTGAACTTTGAGGCGCTCTGTAACATCACGAAAGTTGATCACAATGCCACCAACGGCTTCATCTGCTAGGAGGTTGGTGCTGGATGCTTCTAAGAAACACCAAGACCCATCTTTTCGCAGACAACGGAATACCATGTTTGAGACTAAGGTGACTCCATGACCCACTACCACTGACTTGTCGATTGCCTCTGTGATTGCTTCTGTGTCTTGTGGGGCAATGTACTTTAAGACAGGTTGCCCAATTAATTCTTCAGGCGAGTAACCGAGGATGCGTTCAATCGCAGGGCTTTCGTAGAGGATAGTCCCGTCCGCTGACAAGATTGTAATGAGGTCAGAGGAGTTTTGAATTAGCGATCGCCATTTGGCTTCACTCCGCGCCCGCGCTTCCTCTGCTTGTTTCGCTGGCGTGGTGTCATGGGTAAGCGTAGAAATTAGCTCAGTCTCACTGCTTTCTATGTGATGGGAGATGAGTACACACGAAACTGGGATTTCCTGCTTCTCGCTGTTGTTCCAAGTCTTTTTGTCAGAACTCTTGCCCTCAAACCTTGTTCCCGGCAAGCTCTCACCCGTAATCCTCTCCCTGGTAATGTCCCGACAAACTCCAGTCATCTTGATGGGATGGGAGCGTTCGTCGTAATACACTCGTGCTTGTGTTGCTAGCCGATGAATACTTCCATCAGGGCAAGTGATGCGAAAGTCTATATCACAGTCAACTTGTTCTTTAATGGAACGTGCGATCGCTTGAGTCACAGCTCGGCGATCGGCGAAATAAATTAGCTTCAGTAAGCTTTTGTACGTTCCTTTAAGTGTTTCGGGAGCTATACCAAAGAGTTGGTCAATATTTTCAGACAAGGCAACTTGACCCGTCCGTATATCCCACTCCCACATGCCAGTATTCGTGACCTGTAGTGCTAGCTTCAGTCGGGTGTCACTCTTATCCAGGTATTGCATAAAGCGTAACAACAATTGGCAGTTTGCTAAGGATATTTAGGGTTTGTTACTCAGTTAAACTCAAATGGGCTTAACTGAGTTTAGCGCAAGCCCTACTCAACATTTCTTAACAATGCACCCACTGAAGTTGTATCAGGCTCATTCTTGCCCAGTCACAAAGTGACCGCACTTCCTGTACGAGAAATAATTTCCGCACCTAGGGTCGGTCAGTAGATTAGGACTGCCGAGTTGACCGATGATATTTAGGATAGAGCATAGACACCACAGGATGCCCACCTTTTAGGTGGCGTTCGACCACCGCAGTGACTTCACTGGCGTGGACTCCACTGTACCAAATTTCTTCAGGCGTCACTAGAACCATCGGGCCGCAATCGCATTGTCCCAGACAACTGCTACCTACTATTGTGACATGGGTCACTGGCAAGGCTTGAAAAGCTGCTAAAACGGCTGCTGCCCCCTGCTTGCGGCAACTACGGCTCTGACACACTAGTCTCTCTTTACATAACTTGGGAGTTTCAACGTCCATCGTCCATTAAGAAAATAGAGGTCACACAGCCGCAGTCAAAGATGCGATTAGAGGGGCCTCTTTAAAGTAACAAACTAGATTTGATATTACTTGGAACTAGTGCCGCTCCCTTGGAAGTCAAGGCGTTACTGAAGCTGAGAGGGTTGCTCCCAACCCCACGCATCAAAAATGAAAAACCTTTGAGTGTAAGGCGTTTACCCATTCGTAATCTGGCGGGTTATTTCTGCCGCGCTGCACTAGCTTGATGAGGTTGAGCTAAGTAGTCAGACAAAATTAATTACACAAAATACAGACTAAAATCCTCTGCTAGCAATTATCTATCTGTGTAAATATTCCTGTCCAAGTAGTTAACTGTTCCTGCTCCAAGCATTTACTGAGTTTTTCACCCAGTACCTGTACATTGGGTTCCGCTAAGATGCCGAGGTGGTCTCCAGGAATATCATGGATCTCCACCCCTCCTGCCGCTAAATCTTGCCAGCCATATCCAGACTCCAGGTAAGCGCGAGAAAAGTACTTTTGGTCATCAGTCGAGCGGAAGAGGGTAACTTGACCGGAATAAACTTGCGGTACATACTTTTCTCCTGCCTGCCTGTTCTCCTCAAGAATCATCAAGAGTCGGAGGGTTTGA
Organism: Symplocastrum torsivum; assembly: GCF_059505465.1. NCBI lineage: Bacteria > Bacillati > Cyanobacteriota > Cyanophyceae > Oscillatoriales > Microcoleaceae > Symplocastrum > Symplocastrum torsivum. The sequence goes on from NZ_JCACKQ010000016.1 coordinate 11,949, forward strand.
GGCAAGGGACGCCCACTCCACTGATAGAACTTGCACGAAATCAACTGGAAACGGTTGGTCAGTTCCTCAATCTTGGTTTTCACCTTCTTCACAATGTAGGCAGGTCCGGATTGGAAAAAGTTACTGATATGGACAGAAACCTGCTTAAGCTGTGACAATCCTTCAGGTTCTCCTGGGCTGTAGGAATCTAACAAAGCTACCAGTCCTACTGCTTGCCCTTGCGCCGTCAACTGCCGCGCTATCTCGAAGGCGACCTGACCGCCAAATGAGACACCAGCTAGATAATATGGCCCTTCCGGCTGGAGAGCTTGCATTTCTTTGATGTAGTAAGCGGCTAACTCTTCAATCTGATTGGGGGGAGCTTGGTGTTCATCTAAGATTTGTGCGGAAAGTCCATACAGAGGTTGTTCTCGACCTAGATAACGGGCTAGAGGGCGGTAGAAGCTGAGACCTTCACCAAGTACATGGATACAGAATAGGGGTGGCTTGGCAGCGCCCGGTTGAATAACGACCAGTGATGAGCAAGGGGCTGACCAAGCTTCTTGGCGGAGAATATGCGCCAATTGCTTGATGGTAGGGGCTTGGAAGATTGTGGTAAGGGGCAGGTTCTTTTTGAAGGTTTGCTCGATTTGGTTAGCTAAGCGTGCCGCCAGTAAGGAATGTACTCCCAATTCAAATATGTTGTCCTGGATGCCAATCGGTTGGATACCCAAAACTTGTTCCCAAATTTTGGTCAGTTGTAGCTCTAACTCATCGCGAGGAGCGACAAAGGCTTCACTGGATTCTTGCCGCGTCAGATCGGGAGCAGGAAGAGCGCGACGGTCTACTTTATCATTGGGAGTTAGAGGTAAAGTGTCCATCTGTACACAGGTAGAAGGCACCATGTAGTCAGGCAGTTTCTGTTTGACAAATTGGCGCAGTTCACTACTGGTAAACGTCTGCTCCGGTTGGGCAACGAAATAAGCCACTAGGCGCTTATTCCCTGGCACATCCTCACGGGCAATCACAACGGCTTGCTGCACGGCTGGGTGTTGTTCGAGTACAGCTTCAATTTCTCCAAGCTCAATGCGAAAGCCACGGATTTTTACTTGAAAGTCAATGCGACCGATAAATTCAATATTGCCGTCCGGTAGATAGCGCACTTTATCTCCAGTCTTGTAGAGGCGTGCATTGGGTTCATTACTGAAGGGATTGGGGATGAATTTATCAGCCGTCAAATCGGGACGGTTGAGATAACCCCGACCTAGACCAGCACCACCAATATAGAGTTCACCAGGCATCCCTATTGGGACAGGCTGTAGTTGTTGATCGAGGATGTAGGCTTGAACGTTAGCTATCGGACGACCAATTGGTATGTCTGTCCTAGCGTGGTCGGTTTCTGGAGCGGCAAGTGGATCATAGACCGTTGCCGTTACTGTAGTTTCAGTGGGTCCATAAGTATTTAGCCAACGGGGATACTCCCCAACGAGTTGTAACCAGGTTGAATAGGCAGAACGTGAAGCTTTTTCCCCACCGACAACGACTAAACGGACGCTGGTAGGCATAGGTTGTTTCAGTAGAGACATCCCGTTCACCAGCTCATGCCAGAAGGCAGTTGGAAGGTTCAAAATGGAGACTTGCTCTCGTTCAACGAACTGTAAGAAACTCGCTGTAGAAGAAAGCATTTCTTCCGTGCGGAAGATAACTCTAGCGCCGCTGAGCAAAGCTGGAAAGAGTTCCTCGATGATAATATCGAAACTCATGCTCGAAAATTGCAGAACGTGATCGCTGTTTTTGAGGTCAAACTGCTTGGCGATCGCTACACTATGGTTCACCATTCCTTGATGAGTAATCATCACTCCCTTCGGTTTTCCCGTAGAACCGGAGGTGTAGATGACATAGGCGAGATTCTGAACCGTTGTCTCGCTGATTGGGTTTTCTGAACTTTGTTGGGCAATCACTTCCCAATCCGCATCTAAGCAAATCACTGAAGCTTTGTGATCGGGCAGAGAGGCGACTAGCCGCTCTTGGGTTAAAATCACTGGTGTTTGGGAGTCTTGGAGCTTATAAGCTCGACGCTCGTGGGGATAGGACGGGTCTAGAGGAACATAAGCTCCACCTGCCTTGAGGATGCCCAGAAAGCCTACAACCATTTCTATAGAGCGCTCTACAGAGATTGCTACCAGCACGTCGGGTTTTACTCCCAATCCTTGTAGGTAGTGTGCCAGTTGATTCGCCCTACTGTTGAGTTCCCGATAGGTCAACTGCTGGTCTTCAAAGACTACTGCTACGGCATCTGGTGTCCGCTCTACCAATTCTTCAAATAGTTGATGAATGCAGGTCTGTTTAGGGTAATCTGCCTGAGTGTTATTCCACTCCACTAGCAATTGATATCGTTCTGCGGCTGTTAAGAGGGGTAAATCCGAAACGCGAGTGTCGGGGTTCCCAAGAATACCCTCTAGCAAGGTCTGGAAATGACCCGTCATTCTAGTAATTGTTGCTGCATCAAATAAATCAGCATTGTATTCAAACCAACCACTAATGCCTTGTGATGTTTCTTTTAAAACAAGGGTTAAATCCAACGCTGCTATCGGACTCTCAACTTGGGGAGAATTTACAGTCAGATTGGGCAGCGTCAGAGATAGTGTTGAAGCCTCTTGGAAAACGAACATCACCTGAAACAAGGGGTGATGATTCAAATTACGTTCTGCCTGTAGTTCTTCTAAAAGCGTTTCAAAGGGTAAGTCTTGGTGAGCAGAGGCTTCTAAAGTTACCTCGTGTACCTGAGCTTGCAGTTCTCGAAAACTAAGGTTGCCTGAAAGCTTAGTTCGTAAAACTAAAGCATTGACAAACGAGCCAATCAGCCCATCTCTGTTTACACCGTTGCGATCGCCAACAGGAGAACCGACGAGGATGTCTTCCTGTCCTGTGTACCGATACAGCAAAATGTTGAGCGCTGCCAGCAGCGTTACAAACAAGGGACTGCCTTCCTGTTGCGAGAACTCCTTGATCGCTTCGGTTAAAGGTTTGGGGAGTTCTAGAGATTGCCTCGCACCTTGTCCGGTCTGAAATGGCGATCGCTCTGCACTATTGCGGAGCGCAGATCGCGGACGATCGGTAGCTAACTCCAGCACGGGAAGAGCGCCAGCTAGTTGTTGTTTCCAGTAGGCCAAGCTTTGTTCTGTAAGTGTTGTCGATAGCATCTCTAAATCGGGTTGAAACAGTAAATGGTAAATACCAACATGATTGGACTTGCTCACTGGTTTTCTTTCCCCAAACCACACCTAATTACAGGTGGGCTTAGCTTTATGAGGCGGGAACTAGCTTGATGGAGTTGGGCTAAATGTGCCTGTTCCAAGCATTTACTGAGGTTTTCTCCTAGCATCCGGACATGGGGTTCTTTGAAAATTTCAATGTGGTCGCCCGAAACATCTTCCCTAGAATTCCGACAAAGCAACAGCCGCCGCTTGAGAAACTCAATTAGCGGGAAATCCTTCTATACGACTGTTTTAGGAAGTCTGTTAGCTAACGCAGAGGCACCCATCCTCTTTGGCAGAACCTGCAAATCGCAAAGTCATGAAATCTGCAAGTACTTGTCCAATAGCTGTCTTTTAAAGATAAGCATCTTCACTTTACTTACGATAACTATCAATAGCCTGAAAGTGCCATATTTTTTCGATAAAATTATATATAAAGAAGCAATAAATATTGTTGATAAGTCTACTATTGGTGGAGCTTGTGGTATTTATCAATAGGCTCAAGACACTATAGTTAAATAGTAATTCATGTTAAGATTTGATGAACCTTCTGGCAGAAAAAAATATTTTGTAGTATCGTATGAATTTAGAAGGATTGCGCTAAAGTGTTTGCTGTTTTAATGGCTTAATTTTACAAGGTTTGGGTAACCCAAGTAGATGGCGCAACTCAAAGCACAGGTGTGTTACCCCTAAGTAAGAAAATTGCGATCGCCTTAAATTACTCTTTGGTTTTAGCAGCGTGCAATGTTTGAATTTTGCGATCGCTAAGGGCAAATGTTCAAAATCTAAAAGTCTTAATGAGTTTATCCAAAGATTGGTTTAGCTTGTGCCTGGTCAAAGCCTTTTGTGGAATCATCCGCCAGATAACCTTGTCTTGTCGAGTCAAGATGTCCATGTCTGGCGTGCTGAACTAAAACAACCAACAGAATGGGTAGAAAAGCTGTCGCAAACGCTATCTGAAGATGAGCAAATTAGAGCTAAGCGATTTTACTATGAGCGTGACCGGAAGCATTTTATTGTCGGTCGTGGGCTACTGCGAACGCTCCTTAGCCGCTATGTTGGTATTGCGCCAGATCAACTTCAGTTTTGTTATGGTTCCCGTGGCAAACCGTCTCTCGCTGCCACAGGTGTAGACAGCACGATTCAATTTAATCTCTCGCACTCTCACGGACTAGCGCTGTATGCCGTCACACGCGATCGCAAAATTGGCGTTGACCTCGAATATATCCGCTCAACTTCCGATGTAGAGAAGCTAGCTCAACGCTTCTTTTCGCCTCGTGAATTTGCAATCATTCATTCCCTTCCCCCAGACCAAAAGCAAATTGCCTTCTTTCACGCCTGGACTTGCAAGGAAGCCTACCTCAAAGCCACAGGTGAGGGACTAGCTCAGTTAGAACAAGTCGAGGTTTCCCTAGATCTAGGAGAACCACCTCGGCTGCTGAGCATCAATAAAGATTGCCAACCGCCTACCCAGTGGAGACTGGAAGCACTGACACCAGCCATTGACTACATGGCAACTCTTGCTGTGGAGGGACAAAACTGGCATCTGGATTGCTGGGACTGGCAAGGCTCTTAATCAGGTGAAAGTCCCTTCGAGGCAAGCCATTCCTGATTAAATAATCGTGACTGGTAACGGGCACCACCATCACACAGGATAGTAACAATCGTGTGACCGGGTCCCATTTCTTGAGCAAGAGCAACTGCCGCTCCCACATTAATACCTGAAGAACCACCCAGAAATAGCCCATCTTTCCTGAGCAGTTGATAAATCACTCTTACCGCTTCGCGATCGTCTACTTGAATTGCATCATCAATGGGAACGTCTTCCATATTTGCTGTGATGCGGCTATTACCAATGCCTTCTGTAATTGAGCTACCTTCGGTGTGAATCTCGCCAGTCTTGACATAACTGTATAGACCACTACCCATTGGGTCAGCGACTACTGTTTTGATGTTGGAATTTTTTTCTTTCAAGAACAATGAGACACCTGCCAATGTGCCACCAGTACCAGTAGCAGTAACCCAAGCATCAACTTTGCCCTCAGTCTGTTCCCAAATCTCTCGACCAGTAGTTTCGTAGTGCGCTTGCCGATTTGCTAGGTTATCAAATTGGTTAGCCCAGATGGCATTTTCCATCTCTTCGGCAAGGCGTCCAGACAACTTCACGTAGTTGTTGGGGTCTTTATAAGGTACAGCGGGAACGGGACGAACTTCGGCACCTAGCGTCCTCAAGGCATCCATCTTCTCTTGTGATTGAGTATCTGGAATAACAATCAAACACTTGTAGCCCTTAGCATTACAGATATGAGCTAGACCAATGCCAGTATTACCCGCTGTTCCCTCAACAACGGTACCCCCAGGCTTGAGCAAGCCTTTTTTTTCGGCATCTTGAATAATGTAAAGTGCCGCTCGGTCTTTCACAGAGCCGCCCGGATTAAGAAACTCTGCTTTACCAAGGATTTCGCAGCCAGTTTCCTCACTAAAACTGTTAAGTCGGATGAGTGGCGTGTTACCTACCGTTCCGATAAAGCCTGGTTTGATATCCATATTTCTTTTAGTATTTGGTGTAGTTTTTAGGATAAGTTCTAACCTCTTTGTTTACACAAAATGCCCAAGAAGCTCACTCTCACTCGTGAGAGTGTTATTGATGAGGGAAAGAATTGAGCTTCTAGACTACCTTTATTTATGATTACCTTATGAGAAATAGGGTGGGCGTTGCCCACCTAGCTCTGTGTCTTGGTTAAGGCGCGTAGGTGGTAGGTTTTAGGGGAAAATCTAGATCAAGACTTGGTCATATTAGGACTTCGGGAAATCCTAACTCCAAAACTCGCCGCTCACCCTACCACCTAACACCTGAAACCTCTCACTTTGAAAGGGGTAGCATTGCCCACCCTACTCAACTCACACAATCGTTACTTGTTAGGTTGCGGTGTCATCCGCAGGTAGGGCTTGACTTCTTCGTAACCTTTGGGGAATCTCTCTTTTAATTCTTCCGGGTCTTTGATTGAAGGAACAATCACGCAATCATCTCCATCAGTCCAGTTAGCTGGAGTTGCAACTTTGTAGTTGTCCGTTAGTTGAAGAGAGTCAATTACCCGCAGAATTTCGTCGAAGTTGCGACCTGTGCTGGCGGGGTAGGTGAAATTCAACCGTAGTTTTTTCTGAGGGTCGATGATGAAAACCGATCGCACCGTTAATGTATTATTGGCATTCGGATGAATCATGTCGTAGAGATCGGAGACTTTTTTATCCGGGTCTGCCAAAATTGGATAGTTAAGAGTTGTCTGCTGAGTTTCTTCAATGTCTCCTACCCAACCTTTGTGGGATTCAACATCGTCAACGCTCAGCGCTAATGCTTTAACGCCACGCTTATCAAATTCGGGCTTGAGTTTGGCAACGGTGCCTAGTTCGGTGGTGCAAACGGGCGTGAAATCCGCAGGGTGGGAAAAAAGTATAACCCAGTTGTCACCCGCCCACTCGTAAAAGTTGATTTCGCCTTCAGTAGAAGCTTGGGTAAAGTTGGGTACTGTATCGCCTAGTCGTAAAGCCATAGCTAAATTTCCTCATCATTGCTCAAAACAGACAATTTTTTATCTTGCCATAAAACAACGGTTTCCCGATCGATTTTTTGATCTATTTAGGATTTGACCGAGTGGCGGAGTCTTATGGCTTGCTTATGCCAACCTCTGGGTTAGATCTCATACTCTCTCAAAAAGTCAAATGCAGGTACTTGAGGGATAAAGCAGCCGTTCACTGGAAGAAGCTTTTCGAGGAGAAGCTCCTTTTCCCACTTACGGAAGTAGTATCTACTTACTAGACCTCATTCACACGATTGTTCGAGCGACTGTAGACATAGAAGTTTACCACTTCTGATGAAATTAGAGTTATTCCTCTTTGATGAGGAAATGAGAGTTACATAAGTTGTAATAACTTCATTGATTTAGCAATTAACTTTGTAGAAGCTACCAAATTGGAGGATAAAAAGCTAGCTAGTCACTATAATATTTGAGTCAATTAGCGCAAAGCAACTTTACCAATAGGAAAATCATCTTAGGGCAAGATGAAGACAGCCCTAAGATAAATTGGGGTTTACTTCAATGGCTTGAGACTAAAAATGCACATTTAATTTTGTACAAACTCTTTAGTTTCAATGCCAGTGATTTTCTCGACGGGTTGCCATTAAGTTACGTAAAAATAACCGAGCACGTTCTAGGGGAAAATGCTTGGGTTTACCGTTGTAAACAATCTGGTATTCATCGCTGTATTGACCATCACCATAGCCAGAAATAAGTTTGAGATGGAAAGCTTCTTCAGCAAGTTTGCGGACTTCTGTCCTAAGCTGAGCTTTCGTGCTAGTCATATCCTTTGTGCTGTTCATATCTACTCTTTCCTAAAAACTTTTTTCTTCATGCTCTACAATTTGAGGCTTACTGGCATCGGTCAAAGGTTGTAGCTTTTGATACACAATCTTTCTATCTAGCGCTTTTTCAGTAAATGTACTTATGAAAAGAATTATCAAATGCCAAGCAATAGTAACGCTGGAAATTTGCGATCGCCTATTCTACTTCTGAGTAATAGTACTCAGCTAAGCTTTATCATCTAGCCCTACAGGATTTTCTCTATTGTCCTAACAAAAAATCTCAGGTTAGGGAGTAGTTCTACCAAATTCTAGATTCCCTACGATAGAGGAAAGCACAGCGGTAATATGGTTAGGTTCAACTAGGACAGAAATTGTGTCTTGTTGCTCAGGCAATAGGCTAGTGGAAAACACCCAAGACATAAGCTCAATTAATCATCTATGCCATAAGTGCCAACCTTAAACTCAACCCAGCAAGCAATAAGTTTAGGTAAGCACGACTGAGCATACAGATTGCCTAATGGTTGATCTATACGGAGTAATTTAATGGCTCAAGAACATTTAATGGTTTTAGACAAAAATACTGATTCACCGCCCCGCGTCAATGCTCGGAAAAGTGACGCTTTCGATATCTTCAATCTAAGGTATTACATCGGTCCTAACCCTTATTTGGATACGGCATCACTAGTATTTGATTTTGCGTTTACCGGATATTTAGAGCCTCGACCACTTGACGATTATGTCTCGTGTATCAGCGAACGTTATCCACGCCTAGGGGAAGAGACATACGAATCCTATGTTCATCTGTTCGCTCGGACAGTATCAGAAGTCGGCAAACTTGATATGGGGCTGCACCTCAATCGTTGGGCACTAAAGCCTGGTGAGAAGTATGTCAAGGTTGCCGTTCAAGCACTCCATGCTCGTACTCAACGAGCTGTCGTTTATGCGGTTTGGGACTGGTTTGAAGCAATTACTCAAGACCAAGACATTGTTTTTGAGGAGCAAATTAGAACTCTTCAAGAGATATTCCGGCGTTCAGTCTACGGTGGTCCTACAGTCTACGCCTTATATAGAACCGCCTTCGACAAAAACATTCCCGCTTTTTATCTGTGGGAAGAAGGGCTGATGCAATATGGCTATGGAAAGAAACAGGTTCGTGGCATAGCGACAACCTTTGATTGTGATAGCCATCTCGATTCGGACTTTACCACTCGTAAAGATGACTGCAAGACTATCCTAGGGACATTAGGCTTTCCGGTACCTAAAGGTGGCATTGTTGTCTCTCGTGAGGAGGCTTTAGCAGTAGCGAACAGGATTGGTTACCCAGTTGCTGTTAAGCCAGTAGTTGGTCACAAAGGGATTGGGGTAACAGCGGATGTGCAAAATGCCGAGGAGCTGAGATTTGCCTTTGGTAGAGCGGTTGACGCAATTGTTGAGGGTCAACCCGAAGAAATCATCGTCGAGAAGAGTATCAAAGGAGCCGATTTTCGTCTGCTTTGTGTCAACGGTAGGTTTGTCGCGGCGACTGAACGCCGTCCTGCTTCGGTTGTGGGAGATGGACACTCAACAATTGCTGAATTGATTAAGCGGGAGAACCGCAAACCTGCACGTATTGATACACCAACCTCACCCCTTGGAAAGATCCAAAGTGATGAGTCAATGGAACGGTTTCTAGAGGAACAAGGCTTGTCATTAGATAGCGTGATTGAAAAAGAGCGCACAGTCTACCTTCGCAAAGTCGCTAATCTCTCAGCAGGTGGCTTAAGTATTGATGCAACCCGAACAATTCACCCTGACAACATTGTCCTGGCACAAGACATTGCTCAGCACTTCCGGCTCACTTGCCTTGGCATTGATGTGATTGCCCAGAGTCTGGCAAAATCCTGGAAATCTGGAGACTTTGGCATTCTGGAAATCAATTCAGCACCAGGGATTTCCATGCATCTAAGACCTGCGAGTGGTGAAAGTGTTGATGTACCTTCACACATCATTGACACATTCTTTGAGTCTGAGGCAGATGCAAGAATACCGATTATTACCTTCAATCGGATTTCAGTTCCAGACCTTCAGGAAACAATTGACCATATTCTTCTCCAACATCCAGATTGGATAATCGGTGCGGTTTGTCGGGAAGCCGTCTTTGTGAACCGTTCTGAAAAAATTCTGAACAAGGATTACAACAGCAATGTCCAAAATTTGATGCGTCATCCCAAGCTTGACTTGCTCATCGCTGAGTATGGGGAGGATGTTTTGGAACAGGATGGGATGTTTTACCACGGAAGCAACATGGTAGTTCTAGATAATCCCACGGAAACAGAGATGATCCTAACGCGGGATGTCTTTGATGACTCTACCGTTGTTGTCAGGGACGGAGATAATGTCTCAATCCGACGTAAGGGCTTGGTGGAACAGTACACACTTGGTTCTACTGAACCATTTACCCGCGTGCATTTAAAAGAAATTGGCACCCTGTTGTAATCTTTTCTTAGTCACAAAATGTGAGGGCTTCTAAAAATTAAGGTTGGGGCTAGTTAGAGTCAGTGCTGAGATTTCTACTTCTAGGCACTGGCTCTTTGTCTATGTTGTCTTTGCATTCCGGATGTCACACCAGTAGCGCTACCCTAGACATTAAACCGGAAAAGCATCACATCCCCTTCCTGTACTACATATTCTTTACCTTCGGAGCGCACTAAACCTTTCTCCTTGGCGCCATTCATCGAACCAAATCCCACAAGGTCTTTATAGGCGACTGTTTCTGCCCGAATAAAACCTCGCTCAAAATCAGAGTGAATTGTACCTGCGGCTTGGGGTGCTTTCATGCCAGCATTAATTGTCCAGGCGCGGGTTTCCTTTGGACCCGTCGTAAAGTAGGTACGCAAGCCTAAAAGTTCATAAGTAGCCCGAATCAAGGATTTTAGCCCCCCTTCTTCCACACCAAGGGATGCGAGGAAATCTGCTCGCTCTTCTTCTGGTAACTCAACAAGTTCTGACTCGACTTGAGCAGAAACAACAACAACTTGGGCATTTTCGGTTGCTGCAATCTGCCGCACTTGCTCTACCCATTCGTTGCCTGTTGCTAAATCATCTTCAGACACATTCGCGGCGTAGATAATAGGCTTACTCGTTAATAACCCCAAGGTTTTCACCGCTTCCGTTTCTTCTTCACTTAAGTGAATGTGGCGCACGGATTTACCTTCATTCAAACCAGCACTTAGCTTTTCTAGGGCTTCGAGTTCCAACTGAGCATCTTTATTAGAACGCGCTTGCTTACGGGTGCGCTCTATGCGGCGCTCAACTTGAGATAAGTCGGATAGCGCTAATTCCAGATTGATCACTTCGATATCTCGCACTGGGTCAACAGAACCAGAGACATGGATAATATCATCGTCATCAAAGCAGCGCACAACATGAACTATTGCATCGACTTCTCGGATATTTGCGAGGAATTGATTGCCCAATCCTTCGCCTTTACTTGCCCCTTTGACTAAACCCGCAATATCGACAAACTCCACACGAGTCGGCACAATTTGCTCAGAGTCAGAAATTTTTGCGAGAACCTGCAACCGCTCATCCGGTACGGCAACAACACCGACATTCGGCTCAATCGTGCAGAAGGGAAAGTTCGCCGCATCAGCCTTGGCATTGGCAACTAGGGCGTTAAATAAGGTCGATTTGCCAACGTTGGGTAGTCCAACTATTCCGGCTCTTAGCATGGCAGTTTGAAGATGAGTTGTATCAGCAGTTAGATGAAACTTAAATCATCTTAATTTTATTTTGGTTCAGGAATCGTTTGGGGAATTGGTGCGGGTATTGTCTGAGGAATTGGGGAGGGAACGACCTCCGGCACGGGTTCTGGAACAGCAGGTTGAGGAATTGGGCTGGGTACAGGTTCGGGTACGGGTTCCGGAACAGCGGGTTGAGGAATCGGGCTGGGTACAGGTTCGGGTACGGGTTGGGGATTTGGTGACGGTAAGGGTGCTGGCTCTGTACCGGGGATTTGTGGACCCGGAGTGGGTTGCGGACTTGGGTTAATCATAAAATGTTTGATTCCATGATTTGACTTCACTACTTTAGAGGGAATCTTCAAACCTCACATCTCCCCAAATGGCTACACCTTCAAAGCACTTAGCAAAAGACAGTGAGTTTGGATAATCTTATAACAGTAGACCTAAATTAATTGCAATTCAGGGCAAGCCAAGGCAAAGTCCAAGGCTTAGATAGACAACTTCCTGTCACCTCGTTTTTTTGTCGAAAACTGAATTAACAAACGTGTGTAGTCTAAACTAACGGCTACATAGAGCAAGGTTTGTAGAGAACATCAATCCGTGTGGGGGCATTATCGCTCGTGCAACACAGCAAAAGCATCTCACGAGCAGTTAGATAGGATTTGTAGGTGGACTTCCCCTTGTATATCGCCTATGACTAATCGCCACGTTCATCGACAATCACAGATTAGAACACCCCTGGTAGACGCTCTCCGGACAGCGGCTCATCAGCGTCATGCGCCTTTTTATGCGCCCGGACACAAGCGGGGAAAAGGAACCCCTCAGTCGCTGCTAGATTTGTTGGGCGCATCGGTATTTCTTGCCGATTTACCAGAGTTGCCGAATTTAGATAACTTGTTTGCTCCTGAAGGTGTTATCCAAGAGGCGCAGGAATTAGCGGCTGCTGCTTTTGGGGCAGAGGAAACTTGGTTTCTCGTTAATGGTTCAACGGCTGGGGTGATGGCGGCAATTTTGGCAACCTGTGGTGCAGGGGAAAAAATTATCTTACCTCGAAATATTCATCAATCTGCGATCGCAGGTTTAATTCTCTCTGGGGCAGTGCCTGTATTTATTAACCCGGAATATGACCCAGCCATTGACCTCGCCCACAGTATCACACCAGTTGCTGTAGCCGCAGCTCTCAAGCAACATCCCGATGCCAAAGCCGTGATGATGGTCTACCCAACCTATCACGGTGCTTGTGGAAATCTTAATGCGATCGCCGAACTAGTTCATCAATACAACATCCCTCTACTCGTTGATGAAGCTCACGGACCTCATTTTGCCTTCCATCCCGACTTGCCGCCTTCCGCCTTATCCACAGGTGCTGACTTAACGGTGCAATCAACTCACAAGATTCTGGGTGCAATGACTCAAGCCTCGATGTTGCACCTCCAAGGTAAGCGAGTAGAGCGAGAACGGTTGAGTAAAGCATTACAGTTAGTCCAATCTACGAGTCCTAGCTACTTACTCCTCGCTTCTTTAGATGCGGCGCGGCAACAAATGGCACTGCACGGAGAAGAACTGATGAGCCAAACCTTGCAGCTAGCTGATGATGCGAGGACGAAAATTAGCCAGATTCCTGGACTATCGGTTTTAGACGCTGTAAAAAGCCCAGGCTTATTTGCCCTCGACCGAACCCGTCTCACCGTAAGAGTTTTGGAGTTAGGGTTGAGCGGATTTGAGGCAGATGAAATTTTTCATCAACAACTTGGTGTGATTGCGGAACTGCCGACACTTCAACATCTCACCTTTATCATTAGTTTAGGTAATACAGAAGCTGATATTCAGCAGTTAGTCTATGCTTTCAATACGATTACTCAAAATAAATACCGTTCAAAGTCCATCACGCCATTGCAAGATGTCTTCCAAAAATGGAAAGCAGAATTGCTATTAATTCATCCTTCATCCTTTACCATTAGTCCTGCAATCTCTCCACGTGACGCTTTCTTTTCCCCAACCGAAACACTACCCCTTGAGCAAACCTTAGACCGCATCAGTGCTGAGTTAGTCTGTCCCTACCCTCCTGGAATTCCTGCTTTAATGCCTGGAGAAGTCATCAATCCCGCTGCGATTGAATACTTGCAACAAGTCCTTACCTTGGGGGGTCAAATCACGGGTTGCAGCGACCCCAGTTTCAAAACATTGAAAGTTGTTAGGTGAAAGTTGTTAGTTGTTAGTGATAGAACGGTGCAGATTTTACCGAAAGCTTAGTGACATCCTCCTCGCAAATCCCTAGACAAGATAAATGCACGAGGTATAGCTGTCACCATAAAGGTTAGGACAGATTTAACGACCCAAACAACCACGTATTAGTAATAAACATAAAAGCCTTCTGCCTTCTGCCGTTTGCTATGTGATGAACAATTCCCAGTAGGGCTTGGGTTAATCTAGGGAAAACTCTCGCTATCTTCTTAGCGCCAAAATGCCTTCTGAACTCTGGCCTTATGTTACACCAGGCATCCCTGATGATTTATTTGAGCGGTTACCAGGTATTCCTCTTAGTAAGAGAGAAGTACGGTTGCTCTTGATTTGTGCCTTACGGCTGCAACCTAGCTCCTTAGTATGGGATATTGGTGCTGGGACGGGCACAATTACAGTAGAAACAGGATTATTATGTCCCAAGGGTAAGATTATTGCGATAGAACGAGATGAGGACGTGGCTAATTTAATTCGGCGCAACTGCGATCGCTTTGGGGTCTACAATGTCGAAGTTGTTGAAGGGAGTGCCCCAGAATGCCTGAAAGACCTACCTCAATCGCCTCACCGTATCTGCATTGAGGGAGGACGTGCAATTAAGGAAATTCTTAAGGAAGTTTGGCAATACTTACGACCCTCCGGTCGAGTCGTCGCAACAGCGGCTAATCTAGAAAGTCTCTATGCTTTGTCTGAAGGCTTTGCTGAGTTACACGCTCGCAACATTGAAGTCGTTCAATCAGCCGTTAATCGCTTGGAAACACGAGGCACCCATCAAACCTTTGCCGCTGTTGATCCAATTTTTATCTTGAGCGGTGAAAAGCTTGATTAGATTAGATTGCAGTTTGCCGTGAATTCGTTAAAGTAAGCAAAAGTATATGCTTTCGTTTGATGAGATTGTAATAATCTCTCTTGTTTGACCCTGCCCCTCTTAATCTGGACAGTTTGACCCAACTGTCTTCTACTAAAGCGTCCTATGTCTTGGCCCCGAATTTTAAGTGGAATCATTGCGATCGCCCTAGCCTTGGGGATGATCATTCTTGGGGGATGGTACTTTACCCTTGGCTTTTCCATTATTGTCTACCTGGGTTTATTGGAATACTTTCAACTGGTTCGGGCAAAGGGAATTGAACCAGCAGCCAAAAGTACGATTGTTGTAAGTCTGCTGCTGTTGGTTACGGCAACCCTTTCACCGACTCTCACGGATGCCGTATTTCCAATAGCAGGCACCTTTATCTGTTTCTACCTTCTCTTCCAGCCCAAGATGGCGACGATTGCTGATGTTGCCTCTTCAATTTTGGGATTACTCTATGGTGGCTATCTACCCAGCTATTGGGTTCGTTTACGAGTGGGCTTGACACATGCGTCATCCCTTCCTCTTGATGCTACAGCTTCTGCTAGTAAGCTTCCTTTAGGCGGGTACTGGCCTAGCTCATGGACTGACTTTAGTGCCTTACCGGAAGCCTTGACGGCAACACTATTAGGCTTTGGCTGCATTTGGGCAGCAGATATTGGGGCTTACTTTTTTGGCAAATTCTTTGGTCGTACTCGCCTTTCGATTATTAGTCCCAAAAAGACAGTTGAAGGAGCAATCTTTGGTGTTGCAGGTAGTATTGCTGTCGCCATAGCTGGGGCTTGGTATCTACACTGGCCTAGCTGGCAAGTCAGTGGCATTATTTTAGGCACCCTCGTCGGTATTGCTAGCTTGCTTGGAGACTTAACCGAGTCAATGATGAAACGAGATGCTGGGGTAAAGGATTCAGGACAGTTGATTCCGGGGCATGGAGGAATGTTAGACCGGACAGACAGCTATGTTTTCACTGCGCCTTTAGTTTATTATTTCGTGACTCTCTTGTTGCCTCTTCTGCCACCATTTTTGTAGGCTAGGAACCTCTAGAAAAATAATTCATAGCAGAAAGCTGCTAGCTATCAGCCATCAGCTTTTTTCTTCCTTCAAATGAGCTATCCAATCGGAGATTTCTGCTGTTGTCATACCACCTTTGGGAGAAAGTCGTGCATCCTGATATCCCCATTGCTCGACATCAATTTGATACTGCAATGGCGATAAAAGCGAACCTTGACAGAGTTTTTCTGTCGGAGGGGCACTGTCTAACTCCTGTTGTAGACGTTGGAACAGCTCTTTCATAACCCAGTCTGGAATTAGCGATCGCTCTCCAGGATAGATGAAGCCAAAGAGAATTAGATGGCTCAAGAGTACTCGCCAGCGATCGCCAAAGCGATAAAGTAGGCGCGACCAATCCATTTGATCGCTACAGGCAAGCAGTAGGTGTGCGACATCCGGACCATCAAAGCGATCGCGAGCCATCACGAATGCCTTTGAGCAAAGCATTTCCTCCACCGGGCAGATCAGCACAGACATCCCTAGAACTTCCTCTTCAACGGCATGTTCAAACCAGAGATCATCAACCTCACTCAAACCGTTAGCAGACTTGAAGATCAGATCCACAAAGTCCTCGCTATCGCTAGAAAAAGCTTTTCCCAACCAGTGAGACGCAGTCATCTCAGTCCGATAGCCTTTCTGTGCGAGAAACTCCAGGATGCGTGAACAATCATTAGGGCGAACAAAAAGGTCTAAGTCTTTCGTCTGTCGTGCAATTCTCGTGTAACGATCGAAAGCATACCCGCCACCGACGAGAAACGGCATTTGAGATTTACTCAAAATATCCATTAATTGGCAATAGAAGGTGCGAGTTTTCGGATCGAGTTCGTTTTCTTGAAGTGCGTGAGATTGCATAATACCGTCGCCAAAGGTTTCGCGGCTTTTGCTTGCCTCTTACAGTGAAGGTAGTTGGATAGGCAAAAGCTCGGTTCATTATTTAATAGTGATCTAGAACACTCAACCTAGCCTCAACCTAGAGGTCGAAACAGAATAATCAATAAATTTAACTAGAGCCTTAACAAATACTCCCAATGAGGTATAGCCTTGCCCTAACCCCCACCTGATGAAAGCTCTTGATGGGGGACTGCGGGCGACTTTTGTTCAAAGTTTCGCGATCGCACATAGCTTAAATTCCCCTGATTCAGCAATTACATCGTCTCCCTCATCAAACATGGTCACGACAACGGCTTTAACTTTGAGCTGACTTTGCGAGCTTTCCACTAACTATGCTCTTCTGTTTACCTGCCATCACTCGTTATCATTGCATTGAGAGCTAATTGTAAAGTTTTGAAACAATTTTCTCTCAGTAACTTGAACTTGAATGCCAAGGCAACAAAGGAAGAAATGTCAGTTTCACAGTTCATGCGCTTTCATTCAAGGCATCGTCTCTTTAGGCGAGTTCTCCGGCTGCGCGTGGCAACACTGGTGATGCTAGGCATTGTGCTTAGTGCCATTGTCGTAGCAGCGGCTTGGTTAGCTGGAGAAGGGACGATAACGCAGCTATTTGCCCAACTCAAAGTGTTGCAAGAAAATCCGCCAATCTGGCTACAAGCACCAACGTCTCATCAGAAGTATTTACTGTTGCCCACGTTTGGCTTGCTTGTCGGAATCTTTGCGGTGATGAAGATTTCACCTCGTCCTCGTCCTTGGTCGGGCTGGCTGGTTGTGGGAATTTTGCTGGGCTTGATGGGGCGCTATGTTTTGTGGCGATCGCTTTCTACCCTGAATTTATCGAATCCCCTCAATGGTGTCTTTAGCCTGTGGTTATTTTTCTTAGAAATGTTAGTACTCTTTAGCAGTACCATTCAGCTATTTTTAATGCTGAATGTCAAAGACCGCAGCCAACAAGCATCACAGGTCGCCTTAGCTGTAACGTCGGGTAGGTATACACCCTCCGTTGATATTTTAGTTCCAACCTACAACGAGCCTGTTTTTATTCTGCGCCGGACAATCATTGGCTGTCAGGCAATTGATTATGCTAACAAAACAGTTTACTTACTTGATGATACCAAGCGTTCAGAGGTTAAAAAATTAGCCTCAGAATTAGGCTGTGTCTATATAACTCGCAATGAGAGTCGCTATGCAAAAGCCGGAAACTTAAACCATGCGATCGCGAAAACTAAGGGAGAGTTAATTGTTGTATTCGATGCTGATTTTGTTCCTACCAAAAACTTTCTCACGCGCACCGTTGGCTTTTTCCAAAATGAGAAAATTGGCTTAATCCAAACGCCTCAAAGTTTCTACAATGCTGACCCAATTGCTCACAATTTAGGGTTAGAAGATGTCTTAACCCCTGAAGAAGAAGTCTTTTATCGGCAAATTCAGCCCATTCGGGATGGTGCTGGTGGGGTTGTTTGTGCCGGAACATCCTTTGTCGTAAGACGGTGTGCGCTTGAAGCGGCTGGTGGTTTTGTGACCAATTCCTTGAGTGAAGATTACTTTACTGGCATTCGCATCAGCGCCCTGGGCTACCAGCTAATTTATTTAGATGAAAAATTAAGTGCTGGGTTAGCCGCAGAAAATATTGCTGCCCATGCGTCTCAACGCCTACGGTGGGCAAGAGGGACTTTGCAGGCATTTTTTCTGGAGACAAATCCTTTAACCATTCCTGGATTACGACCCATTCAAAGGTTGGCGCATTTAGAAGGATTACTGCATTGGTTCACCAGCTTCTCACGGGTGGGGTTTCTCATCATGCCACTGGCTTATTCATTCTTTGGTGTGATTCCGATGCAAACCTCTTTAATTGAATTACTGTATTTTTTCCTACCTTACTACCTCGTGCAGTTGTCGTTTTTTTCCTGGTTGAACTATCGTTCTCGGTCAGCTTTACTCTCAGATATTTACTCTCTAGCCTTTTGTTTTCCCTTAGCGCTAACAGTAATTCAAGTAATGCTGAATCCGTTTTCTAAAGGATTTAAAGTAACACCCAAAGGAATAAAACGCGATCGCTTTGTGTTTAATTGGGCTTTGGCTTGGCCTCTAATTATCCTATTCATCGCTACAGCCATCAGCTTATGGCGCAACTTAGGAATGGCACTCCTGCATTTGCCCTCAATGCACACAATGGCTCCCGACCAGCAAGACTTGTTTGAAGGTATCAGTTTAGGATGGATTTGGAGCGCCTACAACCTATTACTAATAGGCATCTCCTTACTAATTTTGCTGGATGTCCCGAAACAGGATGTTTATGAGTGGTTTGATTTGCAGCGAGTCGTGCGCGTTGAGGTCGCTAATCAAACCTTGTGGGGTATTACAACAGAAATTTCAGAAATTGGCGCGTCCATTAAATTGACCCAATCAATTCCACTTCCCCTAGAGAAATTAGAAACTCTGTCAGTAAAGTTGGAAATGATGGAGGAAAAATTGCAGCTATCTGGAGTGGTAACCCAAACCAGCCAAGAGAAATTATTCTCTACTCTACAGGTAGCCTTCGACACTCCTCCCGTTAAGCAACAACGGCGTTTAGTAGAAATGCTATTTTGCCGTCCTGGGCAATGGCAACGGCGGGAAACTCCAGGAGAATTGCGATCGCTTTTCCTGCTATTTAAAATTTTGCTCAAGCCCAGAGTATTATTCGATAAACGGCGAAATCTACTAAGTGCAGGGTGGCGGAAATAACTTTCCAGTTGAAAAAGCTTAAAAGCTTACTGTAGCAATATTCCTCCTGCCTTCTTGCACTAAGCGACACCTTCCGTAATAGCCGAATCAAGACAAGGTTCTTAGCTAACCATGATTAACTTTGCTACCTGGGACAAGCTTTTACGCCAGTACGTTGATACTCAAGGACGAGTGAATTATCAGGCATGGAAAGCAGAGTCAGCGCAAACCCTTAACCAATGGCTGGGCGACATTCAGCAAGTAGACATTGAGGCTCAAACCCACCCAGATGAGCAGTTAGCACTGTGGATTAACCTCTATAACGCCTTCACAATTGCGTCAATTCTGAAAGACTACCCTATCACCTCAATTCAACCGAAAGTTTTTGGTATCCCAAACTGGATTGCCTTCGCCTGGTTTTTCTACCGCCCTATCCATAAACTCGGTAATGATTACTACAACCTCAACCAAATCGAACACAAAATCCTCCGGCGCAAGTTTAACGAACCTCGTATCCACTTTGCTCTTGTCTGTGCCTCGGTTGGTTGCCCATTACTACGCAACGGTGCTTACTTCCCAGAATCAGTACACACCCAACTAGAGGACGATGCAACCCGCTTCATCAACAACCCTGATAAAGTTCACTACGACTCCCAAACCCAAACGCTGTACTGTAGCAAAATCTTCAAGTGGTACCAGAACGACTTTCTCAACGTTGCGCTTCCATTCCTGACTACATTCGCTCATACCTCAAAACGGATGTCCCGATTGGAGCGAATACGCCGATTGCCTACCTGAACTATGACTGGGGTTTAAATCAACAGATTTGACTGTGAATTGGGGATTAAGAGGAATCAAAGAGAGCTTCCTCGCTGGGAGATAGTGAACAACCTTATCAATAGACCTATCTTGAAAGTTGGGAATAGAGAATGGGGAGAAAGAGACTTTCAGGTTTTCGTTGTGTACGGCAGTTCATGGTATCTCTTGCTTGCAGTCGATTTTTGCCCCAACCGATAAAGGTATCAATGTGGCTTAAGTCAGTGCCATTCGACTTAGGTTAATATGCTAAATTCAGTACCTCGTATCCTTTCCCAAGAGGGATTTGTCAAATCTATAAGGCAATCGACTTCGGTTGTTGCCTACTCTCATTCGAGCCGAAACAACATTAACTGCATTAACTAACTCATGAGTGACTTCCAGAAAAGTTCAGGGAAACGCTGGCTGAAAAGCCTTATCTTTGGCGTGTTAACCTTAATAGTCGTGGTTGCCTGTAGTAGCCAGCCCAAAGTTGAAACGTCTCCAACGGCTGCCAGTAATTCTGCTACTCAACTGACTGAGTTGAAGTTTGGAGTTGGTCCCTACTTCCCAACTCCAGGTGAGAACAGCAAACAGTTTGAGCCGCTGTTTAATGAATTAGCACGGGGCTTGAATCTCCCTGCGAAGGTTACGGTAACAGAGGATTGGGTGGGTATCTCTGAAGCGTTACGTTCTGGTACTTTGGATGCAGCTTGGTTAGGTCCGTGGGGATATGTTCTTTCTAATCACAATGAGCCATCCATTAAAGCGATCGCAACGGTGAAATACAAAGACAAACCGACTTATAATTCTGTTTTGATGGCTCGTGCTGATGCCCCATTTAATACCCTGGATGAGGCAATTGCCCAAAGCAAAGAGGGGAATAAGCTAAAACTAAGTCTCGCTGATGTTGGTTCAACCTCTGGCTGGCTGATTCCCCAGGCAGAATTTAAGCGTCGCAACCTCGATCCAAAAACAGCCTTTGACTATAACGAGGGCGCTAGCCATGCTGCACAAGCGATCGCAGTAATGAGTGGACAAACCGATATTGCTTCGGACTACGACCGGAACCTGGATGTATTGGCTAGTACCGGACGAATTGACAAGTCGAAAATCAAGATTATCTGGCAATCTGAGCCTTTGCCCAATGACCCCATTGCTGTCCGAGGCGGCTTTCCCGAGGATATCAAAACGAAGCTACAGCAGGCATTGGTGAATTTTTCACCTGAACAAGCGAAGAAGTTTTTACCAGAAAACTATACAGGCTTCGTCACCTCTGATGGCAGCAACTATGCACCAATCCAAGCAGCAGGTAAATCTGTAGGCAAGTTGAAATGACCGAAGGAGCGCCATTTTCAAACGCTCAAGAAAAAAATTACAAGCCAGACTTTGAAGCAATTTTGCAAGCAGAGCAGCAACGGCGTGGAGGGCTGTGGCGCTTACTGAAACAAGGGTTTTGGGGATTGTTGGCGGTAGCAGTGCTAGTCGCTAGCCTCCAAACCGCAGAAGTCTCACCGCAGGAATTCTTACAAGGACTGCCTCGCCTTGCTGATTGGATCATAAGGCTTTGGCCGCCCGACTTCACGGAATTGCCGTCTTTTTTGGAGGCGATTTGGGAAACTTTAGCGATCGCAATTGTTGGTACAGGGGCAGCCATTGTATTTGCAGTTCCTTTTGCCCTCTTAGTGGCACGAAACACTACCCCCTTACCCTGGCTAGCTACACTCCTGCGCGGGTTCTCCAATCTTTTACGAGGAATTGATACCGCAATTTTTGCACTATTGTTCGTTTCAATTGTCGGCTTAGGACCGTTTGCAGGTGTATTGGGAGTAGCCTTTCACACAACAGGTTCGATGGCAAAACTTTATGCCGAAGTCCTAGAAACCATTCCTTCTGAACCGATTGAAGCCATTGAAGCAACAGGAACTGACCGACTCCGCACGTTTGCCTTTGCGGTATTGCCCGAAGCTCTACCCGGACTAGTTGGGATTAGCTTATATCTATGGGAGTTTAACGTTCGCTCGTCTGTAATTTTGGGTATTGTTGGTGCTGGGGGTATTGGCTACGAATTACTTGTCAGTTTGAAACTGCTCGATTTTCCCCGACTTGCTACTATCCTAATCCTGATTTTGACAATGGTCAGTTTGATTGATGCCCTTAGTGCCTATCTGCGGCAACGTTTGGGATAGTGATTGGTCAACAGAAACAACAAACGATTAATGCTTACAGTTGAAAGGCTGACAAAATCCTACAATCGTGGCGCACTCGCCATTGAAGATATCAACTTTGTTGTCGAACCCCATACGTTTACAGCAATCTTGGGACCGAGTGGTGCTGGAAAAACAACACTACTGCGCTGCATCCTCCAACTATTACGACCTGATCGAGGGAAGGTGTGGTTTCAGGGACGAGACTTGATGACTTGTTCGGCAAGGGAGTTACGGGAAAGCCGCGCTCGAATTGCCACCGTTGCCCAGCAATTTAATCTGGTGCGCCGTCGCAGTGCTTTGGAGAATTGCTTGGGAGGACGCTTGCAGGAGTTACCCTTATGGCGTTGTTTATTTGGGCTTTTTCCGAACAGCTTGCTACGGGAAGGGATGGCGGCTTTAGAACGGGTGCAACTGCTAGATGTCGCCTTTCAACGTGCCGACCACTTGTCGGGCGGACAGAAACAGCGGGTTGCGATCGCACGGGCTTTAACCCAACGAGCTTCTTTAATTCTCGCTGATGAACCGATTGCTAGTCTCGATCCAAAGACAGCCCATGCCGTTTTAGGTTTATTGCGATCGCTTTGCGCTGAAGAAGGGTTGACCGTTATCTGCAATCTCCATCAAGTTGAACTGGCAAGGCAATATAGCGATCGCATTCTCGGCATTCAAGCAGGAAAGCTGGTGCTAGATGTACCAACTCACCAATTAAGTACATCTGATGTCAACCGCGTTTATAAATCGTGAAAACACTTTACGAGGCACTTAAAAGTGAGCCGATTTGACCCAAAGCTGACCGCTCTTAAGCTGACTGCTGATTGCTATATCAGCGGATATCTTCATAAAACTGCTTGAGGTAGGTGGGGGAGACACCTAAACCCCAGAGAAAGCCGATATATAGATAAATCCCGGTTGCCTTGAGAGAACCCCAGTGTGCCACACGGCGATCGCTACTTTGCACAATCCGATTGACTTGGTAAATTCGTCCTCGCTGCACTAGCTTGAGGCACAAATCAGCTTCCTCCAGGATTGGGATAGCACTGTTAAACCCACCAACTGCCCAAAAATCAGCACGGCGACAAAACATTACTTGGTCGCCAAACAGCAAGCGCAACCCCTTAAAAAATAAGTAAGGGCGAAAAATCAACGGGGCATAATAGGTTTTGAGATAGTTGTGCAGGGACACTCCCCAGCGTGTTGTGCCAGAACCTGCCATCAGGGAAATAAACCCACCACCAGCAATAGTTTTATCTGCCAGAGTTCGCTCAATTACGGCTACCAAATCATCCGGTACAGAAGTATCTGCGTGTAGGAAACAAAGGATTTCTCCTGTTGCTGCTTCTGCGCCTTGATTCATCTGTACTGAACGCCCACGCCCCTCAGCAGTAATGACACGCGCTTGGCTACAGCAGTCGAGTGTTTCACAGTAGCGCTGTGCGATCGCAACTGTCTCGTCATCGCTGCCACCGTCTACCACCAGAACTTCGTAAGCAGGAGGATTGAGGATGCTTAGCTGTCGTAAGGTACGCTCTAGACACTCTGCCTCATTCAGAGTGGGAATGATGATGGAGATGCGAGACATTACTAATCCAAAATTAATGTTTCACTGTGTAGCAGATAGAGAGCTACCCGCTACACTTGGCTCTCCTTAATGTGATCTAATTACCGCTGGAGACCACCATTTCTGGGTCCACCGATGATTGGGTTTTCAACAGCATCTCGGTACTGTTGCACATCATCGGTGTAGCCGATTGGCAGAACAGCTTCCACGTTTTCATGAGGACGAGCAATGATTACCCATGTTTCCAAGCTAGCACCGTAAGTCTTTTCTACTGCCGCAATCCCAGCCTCCATCGCTGTTTTCACCTCAGATACATCGCCTCGAATATTCACCGTAAAGCGAGCGCTACCTGCTCTCAGGTAGCCGACGAGGGTGACTCTCCCAGCTTTGACCATGGCGTCTGCTGCTGCTAGCACGCCAGGAAAGCCCTTGGTTTCAATCGATCCTACCGCCTGTAGTGCCATGGCTAATTTCCTTCCTGAATTTGTTGTTGAAATATGTAAAGACAAGAGTTAATTGTACGAAGCTTGCCCCACCTTTTGAGAGCAATGTCCATTATCTTTAATGTTTCCTGCCTTCGGAATCTTAATTGACGTATTTTGGTATACAGAAGTTGAACAAAGTTAAGTGACTCAAAACATTCTGAACTGTTCGACTTCTGCTGTATATTCGATGGGCATCACATCTACAACATTGCCACTCGGATTCGGGATGATGTAGTACGAAACGACTTCACCCCCGTAGACTTTCTCTGCAGCTTCAATGCCTGCTGCAACAGCCGCGTTTACCTCAGCGACTCTCCCCCGGACAGCAACGATAAAGTTACCTCGTTCTGCAAGACCATAATAAACAAGCGTGACTGCGCCAGCTTTGACCATAGCGTCTGCTGCTGCTAGTACAGCAGGAAAACCTACTGTTTCAATCGTTCCAACCGCCGCTGGCATTGCTGCTCTCCTGAATTAATTAAATGCTTGAAACTAATTGTACGAGTCTTCTTGATATCACGGCGAGTTCATTAGACTTCTTGCTCCAACTCTTGGAGGTAGTGCTGGAAGGCAGCAACAGCATTGGCAACGCCATCTTCTTCCCTAATTTTTCTTCCAAGTGCCTCTGCACGCGATCGCATTTCTTCATCACTCACAGCAACCTGCATACTGCATAAAGAAGTAAATGGTAATTCTTTGCCTGATGTATCCAGCATTTCATGGAAAGGCGATCGCTAGTTATTTTGATACGATTCAAACGATTGTCCAGAGCTTTCTCAAAAACTGGGGGAACGAAGGACGATTCCATTAACGTCTGTCTGATTTTCGCAAGCTCACTCTAATTGTTGCTAATCGACTCAGGAACGCGAACCGATAGTGAAGACTTTTAAAAGAGCCAATCACGGTGAGTTTATGGGTTCAAAACCAAGTCAATCGCTCGATCAATCAAGTCCACCGCCTCAACAGCGTAGTGGTACGTCTTAAACCGCATTCCCTCCACAACTTCCAGTTGTTTCGGCGGGCGATGTCCAAACTTATCCTCATAGAGCCGTAGAGCGAGACTGCCTAGAGAAGTCATCTGCCCTTTCGTCGCAGAAAGCTTCCGCTCGCGCAAGCGGCTAGCAATGGTGACGGACAATCCTTGTTTCTTTTGGTTTAATCCACCTCCAGCACCCAAGCTCCTAATAGTACGAGTCAAATCTGCTTCTGGTGTAAGCAGGAACGTCGTTAACTGCGTGTAGCGACGAGCGGGTTTGTCTGCCACCACCGCATGGGCAAGTGCTTCAAGTTGTCCCACCGCAATAAACGTCCCAACTGCACGGGTCATGGTGGTGTAAAGTAACTGACGGGTGAGCATCCGACGGTTGGATAGCACTAAAGGCATAATCACGTATTGAAATTCACTGCCTTGGGACTTATGGCAAGTCAGACAGTAGGCGTGCATAATCTGCTCAAAATTACCAGGTAAGTACTCAACGATCGCACCACCCTCAAATTCCACCGTCACCCGTTTCTGCTTAGGCTCCACGGCAATGACCCAACCACTCTCTCCATTCATCACTGCCGGAGTCGTATCGTATCTATTCACTAGTTGAATGACGCGATCGCCGACTCGGTAAACCACCTCTCCCGTAACTACTTCTGGCTCCCCATCCTTTTTTGGATTAAAGATGGGATGCATTCGAGCATTTAGGGCTTTGACCCCGGCAGGTCCCTGTTTTTGAGGTGCTAACACCATCAACTGTTGGTTCAAATCGATGTTGTCGGCTTTCATCTGGAGCGCCAATTCAACAATGGCATCTGCTACTGAATTAGGAGTGGGACGACACAACATCGCGCAGTCCCCGACATCCATCCATTGAGAAGGCTGGTTGAACTGATGCAGTGCTGGCACCTCCCCAGAGAGTACCTCTTGGGCCGCGTAGACAATCGCGCTTTCGTGCCGTTGCCGATAGATAGTCTGCAATTGCGTCGTTGGGATAAGGGACGACAGTATCAAGTCCCGCAGCACCATCCCAGCGCCCACACTGGGCAGTTGGTTGAAATCGCCGACGAGTAAGATTCTTGTGGTAGGTAGTAACGCTTTCAGCAGGGAGTTAAATAGGAACAAATCGACCATACTAAATTCATCCACAATCAACCAGTCAATCGGCAAAGGATTGTTCTGGTTGTAACGGAAAGATTGACCATGCCCCTGCCACTGTAGAAGGCGATGAATCGTTTGTGCCTCGCATCCAGTCGCGTCTCTCATTCGATTAGCCGCTTTACCCGTTGGCGCGACAAGCGCGAGTTTCACCCCTTTTGCACAAAGCCACTCTACTAGATATTTGAGGATGTGAGTCTTACCGCGTCCGGGACCACCTGTAAGGATACTCAAGGGGTGCGCCCAAGCCATGAAAAGGGCAGAGCGCTGTTCTGTTGAAAGGCGATTGAATTCTCGGAAAGACGCTTGTTCCCACTGATGCAACCAGTGTTCGAGATGTTCAGTCGGCTGCTGTTGCCCAGCCAGGAACGCTTTAACGAGTAAAGCGACATTGAGTTCGGCTCGGTAGACTCTATAAAGGTAGATACTGCCATTGGAGTTGCCTTCTACCAGGGTTTGGTTAGCAATGCCCAATTGAATTGCCGCCTGCACATCCCAGGAGTCAGGAGTAGACTTAGGACAAGTGAGCAGTTCCAAAGCTCGGATCAGTAATTGGGATTCAGGGACAAAACAATGTCCTTCGCTCAACCCATCTTTTAACGCTTGGAGGATTCCTTGAGAGTAGCGCTCAATACCTGAAGGGGAAATGCCAATCGCTAGCGCTAAGGCATCGGCGGTTTTGAACCCAATCCCCTCGACTTCATCAATGATGCGATAAGGGTTACTCTTAAGTATTGCTTCAGTTTGGTGTCCGTAACGTTCACAGAGTTTCAGGGTTAGCCCTAAGGGAGTCGAGAGTCCTAATAGCCACGCGATCGCTCCTCGTACTGGATTGGTTTGAGAGTCCCTCCAAGCCCCCGTGATCGTGCCGATGCGGTATCTCGTGAGCGTTGGGATTTGAGAGAGTTGCTCACGAGCGTGTTCTAAGACGTTGAGAGTGTCTGCGCCGAAGTGAGAGACGAGTAGAGCCGCTGTCTTCTTTCCAATGCCGCGAAACAGCCCACTGGCGAGGTATTGCTCGATTTCTGGGGCAGTGAGTTCTGGAATCGGGGTGGTGTTATTAACTGGGTTGAACTCAAGCATTTCTGAGCGAGGTGGTACTATCCCTGAGGAATAAAGAGCTTTCTTTCATATTGACTGACTAAGAAGCGACTGTGCAAAGCGACGATAAGAAAGAAATACCAAGAGAGTTTCGTGAGGCGAACGTCCTAATTCTTTTGTGAGAGCCTCTGTGACACTTAGAAAAGCCAAATGTAGGCAAGCCTAGTCGCTACATTCCTAAGCTTAGCTTGAGGAGTAGAAATTTATTGAGGCTCTGTCTCTTGGCAGGCAATTGTGCCTCTATTTAACGATGAAAGCCTATCTAAGATCGCTCGGATTGTTCGTTCTCACCAGTATATTTTTAGGTGGATGTAGTCTATCCGCCGCTTTGATCAAGAGCGTTCCCAGTTTGCCCCCAGAGCGTGATGTCATCATCAACATTACCACGGTCAATAAGCGTGTGGGTTGGTATTTTGTTGATCCAACAAATTGGAAGCTGTCTAAGTGGGAGTTTCCCAACAACAGCAACAGCCCTACCCCGATTAATGAAGAGATTAGGAGGTCATTTGTCTCCTGGTCACCTCAGAGCCAACGACTTCTGTATGCTCTAAACCTTGTAAGTCTCAACGGTTCTGTAGAAGTCTTAAAACTCGGAGGCAAGCGTGATTTAACCAGTAGTTGGCAAACGTTATCTCCCAATGGTAAAACCGTCGCTTATACGGGCGAGTCTCGTACAGACAAAACACTTGGTCTTGTCGAAGATATTTCCCTATTTGATATTGCTAGTCGCCGTTCACAAGTGATTACAAAATTCGGTGCGGGTGGGGTTTACCAAATCACTTGGTCACCAGACGGGAAAACCTTGGCTTTTTGGCATTGGGACTCTTTGAAGCGCTCAAAAACGCTTTACCAAATCAACTTGGACGGGAGTAACCTGAGAGTACTGCTTGAGGCAAAAGATAATTTGCCTCTTCAGATTCAGTCGGTTCCATCTGATGATGAAAAAATTAAGTGGTCACCAGATGGACGCTATCTCGCCTTAACTAATAGCAGCTACAACAGTCAAACCATCTGGCTTCTGGAGTTGGCAACCAAACAGTTGAAGCCACTGTTTGATGCACCCCCTGCAAGGGAAGCGGGTGGGATTCAAGACTTCGCTTGGTCACCGGACGGGAAAAAAATGGTCTTAGCGGCTGGGTACGACGGTAAATGTCATCAGCCTTTGCTCATTGGTTATGAAGAGTGTACTAATTTTCTTTACCTTGTTGATGTGGAAGGGGGCCAGTTGACCAAAGTAACAAACATTCCTCAAAGTTCAGCAACAAGGCTACTTTGGTTGGGACACAAGCGTCAACCCTGACGTATTGTCTCTGAATAACCTTTGTGAGTAACGAACCTAGATGAGATTTCTTGCATAAGTACACAGCACTCAGAGATAAGTACTGCTACAGAAGAACACTTAACACACAGCAAGAAGTCTCAAGATAAGCCCATGTTACTGCAACATCATTTGATTAATTGTTTCTCTTTGCGCTCAATCACAATTTCGGCTCTGTGTACACTCTCGCTCATTTCAGTTGTGTTGGATGCTAGTAAAGCTCATGCTTCTAACTCACATTGACACTCATTCGCTGAAAGTTTACCTGTAGACCATCACGGGGATGGGGAGTGGGTACCATCACCATCTCCAGGTTGTGGTCGGGTAGCAGCACTCAAGCTTGAAACTGGGACAACAACCAGGCACTGACTTTGCTATGATTCATTTGCTGACACTGATGGATTGTTGAATCACCTGCGATCGCATCATCACTCAAGCTAAATCTCTTTTTCAAGTAGTAGTTACTCGTTGACCCGTTCAAGCTGAGCATCCATAACTATTTAATAGTTAGGTTATTTGAGCCAAAGCTTGCTCATCCCCTAAATCTTGCAAGAAGCGGTTCTTGTCGAATGTATAGTCTTGACCCAGAAACTCTAGGATTTTTTCTGTATCGTATTCGGCATTTTGTAAGCAAGTTGAAGCACCAGGAGAAGGCGTTATATTAAACAATATATTCTCCCCGACAATTTTAGCTTCTCCCAACTCCAGGCGCTTAGTCTTAAGATTAACTATTTGAGGTCTAATCCCTAGATATCCTTTAGCAAGCTGTAGGTCACCTAATTGCATTGAAGGAACAATTTTTTGAACTTGCCTTAAAAATAGCCTTCTGCCAAAAAAGGGGATATCGTAAATAAAATTTCTTACGATATATTCCAATATCACTTTCTCTGAAAGGATATTAAAAAAGCTTAAGAAAGCATTGATACTGAGTCCAGCCGTTCGGAAATAGTCAACAAAAGTAGCATAGTTACGCGATTCTAGTAGGAAGGTAACTTTAGCAGTAGGACCAAATCTAGTCTTACTTTGATTGTGAACTTCTGCATCTCCGTGAATAGCTGCAAACGGTATTTTTTTGAGCTGTACCGTATAAACTTTACCATTTAGAACGCCTGGTGCAAGGTAAAAATTCCCCGCCACATTCAGGAGCGCATAATCTTTTCCATAGCCTAGAGATTTGGCAAACAGTAAACTATACGCTGCTGCTGTAAAAACAACGACCTTAGCTACTACTACGTCTCGATCTGTCTGAATTTGGTAGAATTCTCCTTCTTTCCGGATACTCTTAACCTTTGTTTCCATCATTAAATCAATCGTTTTCTCAGTGTTGGCAACTGATTTTCCTAGAAATGATTGAGCTAGTTTCTGAAAATCTATTGTGTAACCTTCTTCAGTAGATAAAGCGATAATTTCTTCTTCAGGCGTTCTATTCTTTACTACATTAGGTTCTACTAATTCTATTTCCTCTTTTTCAATTAATTTAAGTCCAGGAAATAGTGATTTAAAGTCTTTGTATCTCTCTCGCAGTTCTTCAGTCTGTTCTTTTCCTATACCCAGAACCATTTTGTGATATTTACTGAAGATTTTCTGTTGGGGGTCATTTCTCAAAAGATAATTTTTAACTAAGCTTGCAGCTCCCTTTACTTTTTGCGCTTTTTCTAAGGTATAGTTGGTTTCTATATCTCCAAAGTGCAGGGTTTGGCTATTGCTTGTTCTATGAGAATTACCTAAAGCAACTTCTGGTTGTTTTTCAATTAAAGCAATCCGGTTTATGTTGGTATAGTTGCTCAAGCTATATAACAAAGCAGTTCCAGAGATTCCGCCCCCGATGATAGCTACTTCATAAATGTCGTTCTCGAATTGCATAATCCCTCTGAAATGTAATTAAAGAATAAAGAGTATATCAACGCTAGGGGGTAACGAAGCTCAAAATTTTAATAAAAGCAAGTCAAGCACTTATACAACATAGGAAAGTTACTTGAGACTAGGTGCTAAAGCCGAATATTAGGATAACTCCAAAAGTTTTTGAGTGCAAATTTTATAGAATCTGCCAAGCCTACTCGATCGCAATGTTTTTAGAATAACAGCCTCTACGCTAGGAAAAGTCACTCCGTAGTTATAGTAGCGCTCCTTCATGAGGTAGAAAAACAGTTGTGCCTCAAATTTGCTGTTCGGGCTGTGCAGCTCTCAATTCAGTCTCAATAAGGCTATCTAGTTCTGCTTGCTGATAATGTATCCAGTGCTTCACTTGCAATTTTATCTATACAGAACAGACTTCTGCTCAAAATTAGAGAAAAGGAGAAAGGGGAACTGGAATTTGGCTCCCCTTCGCCCAGTATTGGGAAAGGGGGTTGGGGGGTGAGGGCAGGAGATTCTTGGCACTGACATGCTCTTAATCGCATCTGTGTCTACATACAGCCTCAACCAATCTACCCTGCATAAGTGGTAGTCGTCTGAGAGACAAGTACTAGTGAATTGAATGAGTTCTATGCATTAATCAATTCTTCAATAGATATAAATACCTGTAGACTATGGATCGTTCATTGCGTTACGAAGGTACGCGATTGCGTGGTTGGATAGCGAACTTATCATTCAAGCTGATGAAATTGTGTTTCATTCCTAGAGATTGGTGGCGATCGCATCTTGGGCGGTGCCAGAGGCAATTGCTCAAGTATCTTTCCTTAGTTCTTCTAACGTCATTTATCACCGTATTACTAGCTGACAGCCCTGTTGGTGCGATCGCACAGCAACCCTTGCCAGAAATTCGCGGGGTTTGGATGACTACCAATGACAATGACATCCTAAGTGATCGCCCCAAACTGCAAGATGCTGTGAGTAAACTGGCGCAACTGAACTTCAATACGATCTATCCTGTGGTGTGGAACTCAGGCTACGTGCTATACGAGAGTCCAGTAGCACAACGGACAGGCATCCAACCCTTTGCCCGCAAAGGTTTACAAGGACAAGAGACCCTCTCTGACCTCGTTGCTCAAGCCCATCAGCAAGGCTTACTCGCAATTCCCTGGTTTGAGTTCGGGTTCATGACTCCCCCGACATCGGAACTGGCGTTGAATCATCCGGAGTGGCTGACGAAACGGCGGAACGGTAGCCAAACTTGGATCGGTGCGGCGGGTGAGGTAGTATGGCTCAACCCCTTCCATCCAGACGTGCAGCAGTTGATTAGCGATCTCGTGCTAGAAGTCGTCACTCGATATGATGTCGATGGTATTCAGTTTGACGATCACACCAGTTTGCCCAATGAGTTTGGCTACGATCGCTACACGCTTGCCTTGTATAAACGAGAAACCGGGAGGAATGCACCTAGCGATCCCCAGAATCCCGTTTGGGTGCGCTGGCGGGCGAATAAAATTACGGCATTCATGACACAACTCAACCAAGCCGTAAAAAAGAGAAAGCCCGATGCGATTTTCTCTGTTGCCCCTAATCCTTATGACGTTGCTTACAAGACTTACTTACAGGACTGGCTGACTTGGGTGCGAAAGGGTATTGTGGACGAGCTAATTGTGCAAGTGTATCGTCCCGATCTGCAAAGTTTTCTCAACCAGATCACCCGTCCCGCAATTCAGGAAGCGCAACAAAAGATTCCAACCGGAGTTGGTGTCCTGACAGGCTTGAGAAATAAGCCAGTTCCGATGCCACTGATTCAGTCTAAGGTGCAAGCAGCACGCGATCGCGGCTTGGGTGTAACGTTCTTCTATTATGAGAGCCTTTGGGACGAGGCACCAGAACCTATAACAGAGCGACAATCTAATTTTCAAGCTCTCTTCAACGCCCCCGCTTCCCGTGTTGCGATGAGGTAACGTTATAGCTCCAAAGCGGTCAGCTATCAGCTTTTTTGTTTTCCTTACCCCACTAATCCCAAAGTAGGACTAGGTATAAATCAGCGCTGTCCCTCTGGCAGAGGATCTAGATGAAGGCGATCACTACTATTTGTGGTGAATGACCTATGAAAGGTCTAGCTTGGGTGCCATAGCACCTGACTCACTTCTAGCCAGGTTAAGTAGTTTGGAGGCTCTGGGTTATGCGCTGGGAATTCGGTCGTCGAAGCACCAATGTTGAGGACAGACGTGGAAGCCGGATGTCGGCACCTGTGGTAGGCGGTGGCATTGGGGCGATTGTTCTATCAGTGATTGTTGCTCTTTTGGGCGGCGACCCCAGCGTAATCTGGGAGCAAGGGCAATCGTCGAGTGATGGTCCTTACTCAGAAGCTCCTCAAACACAAGGTTCTGCGGCAGATGATCGTCTGGCTGAGTTCGTTTCAGTTGTCTTGGCGGATACGGAAGATACATGGCATGGCCTGTTTCGCCAAGAAGGAACAACCTATGTGGAGCCTAAATTAGTTCTCTTTTCCGGTGCGGTGGAATCTGCCTGTGGCTATGCTAAAGCAGCAATGGGGCCATTTTATTGTCCCGCTGACCAAAAGCTCTACATCGACTTAAGCTTTTATGAAGATCTGAAGACTCGGCATCAGGCACCGGGAGACTTTGCTCAGGCGTATGTGATTGCTCATGAGGTTGGGCATCATGTCCAAAATTTAATGGGCATTTCCGACAAGGTTCATGCAATGCAGCGTCAAACCGATCGCGCACAAGCAAATGAACTTTCAGTCCGACTGGAGTTACAAGCAGACTGTTTTGCTGGTATCTGGGCGCACCATGCTAATCGTTCACGGCAGGTTCTTGAAGCTGGTGACGTTGAAGAAGCACTGAATGCGGCTAGCAGCATTGGGGATGATCGTTTGCAACATCAAGCAAGAGGGTATGTTACTCCGGAGTCTTTTACACACGGTAGTTCAGCCCAACGAGTTCGCTGGTTTAAACAGGGCATTCAGACGGGCGATCCGGGACAATGTAATACCTTTGCGGCAGCCACTCCTTAAAAAGTCTAAGTGCGAAGTGTTTCAGACAAGATGATGAATAACTCCGACAAATGAATGCGATCGCAAGTTTGCCTTTCCGTCAGCCAACCTTTGAGCAAAATCGAGATTTTGTGGGAACTCTATCTGTGTAAACTTCACAGATAGTTACTGACTATGGGTGGGCAAAAAAATCTATTCAGCCACCTTACGGCAATAGAAAGAATCTACCTGTCATTTCCCGCACAATTTTTATTGAATCAAAACCTGATTCAAGGGAAAGTCTTAGACTTTGGTTGTGGCTTTGGCAATGATGTCAAACTCTTGCAACGGAAAGGGTTTGATATTACAGGGTATGACCCTTATTATTTCCCGCAATATCCTAATGAAAAATTTGATACAATAATTTGCTTTTATGTTTTAAACGTTTTGTCTTCTGAAGAACAAGCTAATATCCTTATAGAAGTCTCTCATTTGTTAAAGCCGGGAGGTAAGGCGTATTATGCAGTGAGAAGAGATATAAAAAGGGAAGGTTTTCGAGAACATTACATCCACAAGAAACCTACCTATCAGTGCATCGTCAAACTTCCATTTAACTCAATACACGTAGATGAAAGCTGCGAAATCTATGAGTATACTCATTACAATCAACAAAGGAACTCTTCTAACAACTGCATATTCTGTAACCCTCACAAAAACATAAACTTTATAACAGAATCAACAACAGCTTATGCTATTTTTGATGGTTATCCCTTAAGTAAAGGTCATGTTCTAATCGTACCCAAGCGTCATGTTGCCAATTACTTTGAATTGCCATTCAAAGAACAATCTGCTTGCTGGTTTATGGTAAACAAAATACAAGAAATTTTAAATAAAGAATTTCAGCCTAATGGATTTAATGTGGGGATGAACATCAATAGAGCGGCAGGTCAAAGTATGATGCATAGTAATATTCATGTTATTCCTCGCTATCAAGGAGATGCCGTTGGTACTAAAAGCGGAATGAGATGTGTGATTCCTAAAGGAAAAGTTAGGAGTTAAATGATTTCTCAGGCAAAGGCTGTCGAGCTTTGTAAAGTTAGTTAATCTGATAGATGGCAGGGCGATATCTGGGTTGGGGAATAGGCTTACCATCCGCTTTAGCAACTTCCAGCCAAGCCGCTTTCGCAATCAGCACTTCGCGAACTGCTTCTTCAACTGTGGAGCCAAAAGCAGAGCAATACTTCAAATCGGGAATATCGGCAATGTAGCCCTCGTCTTCTTCACTGTAGAAAACATTGATGTGATAGTCCTTCATTCTTCGTCTGTTCAAGTTGCACCTAGAGATTCTACCCAAACAATACTGCTGGCAAAAGGACTATTCGCTAAGGCATTAAATAGTCTCAGATCGGCAGTAACCATCGAACACTGATTCAAGATTGCCAAAGCTAAATAGAGGCTATCATAAACGGTGCGATCGCTCTGGATAGCAGTGTCTAACGCTGTCGGTATTAGAGAGCGAGACTCATAAACCTGCATGGAGACTGCACTGAATTCCGCAAATGTTTGTCTGGCATCTTCTGCCGTATCCTCGCCACGGCGTACTCGCTTCCAGAGGATGTTGCCAATTTCTGGAAAGAATAAATCTGGGACTAACAGAGTGTAACTTTCTGATAGTAAACGTTGCGCTGCCTCAGAGTGAACTTCGGGAACAAACCACTTGATACCGACGCTGGCATCCACCACATACCGAGTCATCGTTCTCGATCTTCGCGAATGAGTTCAGCACTATCGCTAAAGGTGCGTCCGGCATATCTTGCCTGAGAACGGGCTACTGCTTCTCTAGCTTTCACCGTATCACCTCCTGTAGGGTAGGAGCGGAGTTGGCTTTGTGCTGCTTGCTGCAAGATGTGTTTTATTTCTTCTTGCAAGGAACGTCCATGAAGCCGTGCAAGGGTTTCCAGTTGGTTAATCAAAACAGGGTTGAGATTCTCTAACAGCACTTGCGTCATAACAGAGCTATGCGATCGGTGGAGGTACTGTGTAAATCATAATCCTCTACGCTGCTCAATCTCAGCAATGGGCAAATAGTATCTTCTCAATCTCCTCCCTCACTTTTGGAGTGACATTGCCACTATTCAGACAATCCATCAGCAGCTTATTCGCATCGTAGTACCGCTTCAGTTGTTCCTTCTGCTCCTCACTGAGCTGCCAGTCATGCCCAATCTTGCGATGCTCAATCATTACAGTTCTCAATTCATTGAGGCGGGTCTGACCATTAGCTTGCCAAAACGTTTCTTCGACTAACAGCTTCTCTCTCTGCCAATCCTCATCAAAAAACTTCTCAAAATCTTCTTCTATCCTAGGAAGGTGTATTTTGATATGTTCAAGGGCTTGATGTAGTTTAGGAGTACGACTGAAATCGCTGTGGCATCCCTCAATTCCACGACGGAATTCTTCAAAGTTCTCGCTGTAGAGTGTAAAAGTAAGACTCAGATCAAGATAAAGTTCATAAAGATGTCTATATGCAAGATCGTAATTAAAGATATTGTCATCATGACCCTGAATGTCTGGCTTAGATCCAAGCTCACCAGCTAAGTAACGTGCCAGTGGGAAGTCATGCACAAGGGCAAAATAGAAATTGCATTTGTCTGAAAATTTACAAGGTACCTTAACCGAAGAAGCCTTTGTATTAACCCAACCCAGAAACTTTTTTAATTGCTTATCTGAAATCAATGAGGTTCCAATTTCCTCTTGCTTTTGCTTCATTAGCATCAATAATTTATTAGCATTCTCCACCATACTCACTGTCAGCAAGAAAAGTTCTCGCCAACGAGGTTGAGTGACGTGAGTGAGCAGTCGTTGAAATTCGGCTTCAGGATTAGAGCTATCAACGATATATTTAGCGGCGAAGTATTCCTGAAACGTGAGGTGGGAGAATGACCAAATCCCTTGCGCTTGTTCAATCAACAATCCATGATGGGCTTCAATCGCCTTAAGAACGGTTTCACTCTCCTCAGCCTCAATCCCTAAATGCTCGGCGATATATCCCTGAATTTCGTCCTGCTCAAACAGAATAAAGTTATCGGGTTGCTCAAACTTCCGGAATGCAAGATAGCTCAGAAGTTTTTGCTTGTCTGAGACTGATAGCTGCTGGTAATCTCTGGGAATATCTCGAAATTTATCCCACTTGTTTAAAAGCAGATTACTCGCTTTTTCATACAGTTCTGACTGCTTCTTCGGTAAGTCTTGTTCTGCGATGAATAGCAAGCACGTCAGAGTCAGTAGGATGGGGGTTATGGCTAGCTCACGAATTTGCTGATTTTCCTCCAGTTTTCCGACGAACCTACTTGTCCACCTCTCTGCCTCCCCGGATGTTTCAGGGGTGGCTGTAAACCAGTTAAGGGCAAATATTTTAACTTGTTCAGCATCAAAATTTGCAACTTCAATCGGCTCGAAGTTATCGGCAATGTATTCAATCGTTTGAGTGCGACAGGTGAGAACAAAGCGGTTTTTGCGATACTCTTTGGCAAATTCGTAGATTTGGTCTCGAACAGACTGCCTCAACTGGCTGGGGACTTCATCCAATCCATCCAGCAAGATAAAGGCTTTTCCCTGATTTAGAATTTGCTGTGTTTGCTCCTGTTGTGCCAATCCAAATTCTCGATGAATCAGGTTCAATAGATTGAATGAGTTGCCCTCTTTGATAGATCGCAGTTCAAGCAAAACTGGAATGCGATCGCAAAAGAACTTCCCCTTGCTACAGTCAACGGCGAGATGTCGTAAGAAAGTGGTTTTTCCTGAGCCTGGTTTGCCCAGCACCATCAATCGGGGAAATTGTCGGACGATTTCCTGTCCAGGGAGTCGTTTCTGTCGATGTCCTAGCGTTAACCGTTCATAGTCCTCCCGTTGCTCAATGCCTTCTAGCAATCCAGAAATTGAAGCATAGCGCTTGCTCGACAACTTCTCCAGCACGTAAACATCCACATACAGCAGGTCAACATCAATCCGAGTGTCGTCTAATAATCGAATCTTGCTGTAGTTGTCTAGGATTGCTTCGCAAGAGTGCGATCGCACCTGCGGCACCAATGCATCAATATCTAAATCTGAACTGCTTGGTTGCTTCTCAGCCTTTGATTGAGCATCTATCTTTTCAGACGAATCTTCAACAATTTCCTGCCAAGGTAAGGTTAGTTCTTCACAGATGCGCTGCAAAGAGTCTAGCTGTAGAGACTGATGGTTAAAAAACTTAGTGACAGTCGATCTTCCTATCCGCTTGACCTCTGCAAAATTCGTTTTCGTAACAAATCCAAGACGCACTAGTGCTTTCTCAGCGCTTTCAATTCCTTGACGTGAAGCTCTAACCAGTAGCCTTTTCTTCGCCATCCCGTACTAAGAGTGTTTTATCCATCCTAGTCTGTGCAATCAAACATCAAGCAAAAGACAATCAAATGAAAAGCATTGCCTAGTCATGCTTTCAGAGATTCAGCCCGATGATGAAAGTGTCAAATTTCCGAAGAACTTTCAACCATGAAAAACAACTTCAACTTCACCCCCGCCTTCCAGCAAGTATTCTTCACCGTTGTCTGCTTCACCCTTCTCTCTGGTGGAGCCTCCTTCTGGCTTGCT
The DNA here is from genome assembly GCF_059505465.1 of Symplocastrum torsivum. Lineage (NCBI taxonomy): Bacteria > Bacillati > Cyanobacteriota > Cyanophyceae > Oscillatoriales > Microcoleaceae > Symplocastrum > Symplocastrum torsivum. Next base: position 50,093 of record NZ_JCACKQ010000016.1, read on the forward strand.
GCTAAAGACAATTTATCTCCCCAACAGATTCGTGTCTTTGAGAATTGCAATACTACCTGGAATATGGGCATCGGTGCCATTTTTGGACTACTAGGCAGCAAGGCAACTGACCTATTTCAATCAGATGATCAGGACGAAGAGAAAGAGTAGGGCTTTAGCAGAGACGTTCCGGCGGAACGTCTCTTATTGGATTTTGATTCACTTGGCAGATATCAGTGCAGGTTCCAGGGTAGGTAACCACTCTTGTCGTAATTTTGCGATCGCTTCTTCTTTCAACTTCGCTTCAATCTCAATCCAAGGTGCATTGCTGTAAGAACTTGGCATCACAGTAATTAAGTCACTATGATTTCGATCACCAAACGCTTCACGTCCATTGGAGATATGCACCAACTGCCACTCTTGCTTAGGCCAAGTAGTACCTGCGGCGGCTTGCATCTGAGCAACACTGGGGTGTTCGTAGCTGTCTAACTTTTCGTGGATTACGTGGTGATGGGCATCAAATACCATCGGAATACCCGCTTGACGGCAAACTTCTAAAATTTCCTCAGCACTGTAAGCGTATTCATCGTTTTCCAGCGCCAATCGAGAGCGAATTGCTTCCGGCAACTTACGGATAACCTCAACTAGTCGCTCTGAGCGATCGCTTTTTCCGCCATGAATCTCAATCATCGCCCAAGGCGATCGCGGCAAATCCAACTTATCCATAATCATCGCGTGCATCTGAAGAATTTTGATGCTATTTGCAATGACTTCCGGATTGTCAGAACTTAAAACAACAAATTGGTCAGGATGTACAACTATACGAATACCCACATCGATAGCCCGACCCCCTGTTTTCAAGAGTTCTTCACTCAATTCATCTAGTACTTTTTCACCTAAATCTGTATCGGCAAAGGGAAAAAGATTAGAGCTAATGCGATAGAGTTTTAACTCATTATTTAAACAAAAATCAATTGCTAAGTTTAAGCGTTCTAGGTTGTCCTTGTATAAATTCCGGAGCAGTTCTTCTTGTTCCGATTCCGGAAACGAAAGCAAACGCTTGCGCGTGACAGTTCGGTAACGCACCTCTTTGGATGCTGTAATACACACTAATCCTAGTTCCGGTGTCACGCTCATCAGACTAATGATTACTCCTATGACTACTATTTCATTGATAATTCTACTTTTGACTTAAGTCACCCGTCTCAAGAATGACTCTTAACAAAAAAGGGTAGTACATTAATGTACTACCCTTATATTTTTCACTAACTAAGTGATTGTTTGAGTTGTCAGGTTAGGTAAAGAAAACGGTAATTTCTCAACTGTTGCTTGACTTACTCTTTAAGTGGTGAACACTACGCGATCGCAGCCATTTTGACATCGTTATTCGCTAAGACTTCTTGCAGTTCCTCAGCATCTACGGTTTCCTTTTCAATTAGCATCACCGCTAGTTTGTCAAGGATATGCTTGTTGTTCTGCAACACTTCTTTAGCGCGTTGATACGCTTGATCAACGAGACTCCGAACTTCTTCGTCAATCGTTGCTGCCGTGGTATCAGAGAAATCACGGTCTGAGGCAATATCCCGCCCTAAGAACATATTGCTTTGCTGGCGACCTAAGGCGACCGGGCCAAGGCGATCGCTCATACCAAAGCGAGTCACCATCTGCCGTGCAACACGAGCAACCTGTTGCAAGTCATTGGATGCTCCAGTCGTCACCTCTTCTTCACCGAAGATGATTTCTTCAGCAATACGACCGCCTAAAGCGACAGCCATCTGGTTTTGCAGGTAAGAGCGAGTGTAAAGACCTGAGTCCATCCGGTCTTCGCTCGGTGTGAACCATGTCAAACCACCAGCACGACCACGGGGGATAATGCTAATCTTCTGCACCGGGTCATAATCCGGCATCAAAGCACCAACTAAAGCGTGACCTGCTTCGTGATAGGCAACCAAGGTTTTGCGCTTCTCGCTCATCACCCGGTCTTTCTTCTCAGGTCCTGCCAAGACGCGATCGATCGCATCATTCACTTCATCCATCGAGATTTCGGTGAAGTTGCGACGGGCAGCTAAGATTGCGGCTTCATTGAGGAGGTTAGACAAGTCTGCACCCGTGAAACCAGGGGTACGACGGGCAATCTTCTCAAGATCCACATCCTTCGCTAAGGTTTTGCCACGCGCATGAACGTTAAGAATTTCCAAACGTCCAGCGTAGTCAGGACGATCCACAACCACTTGTCGGTCAAAACGACCCGGACGCAGTAGTGCAGCATCCAGAACGTCTGGGCGGTTTGTCGCAGCAATAATGATGATGCCAGTATTGCCCTCGAAGCCGTCCATCTCAGTCAGCAACTGGTTGAGGGTTTGCTCCCGCTCATCGTTACCGCCACCTAAACCTGCACCCCGTTGACGCCCCACGGCATCAATTTCATCAATAAAGACGATACAGGGAGCATTAGTCTTGGCTTGCTCAAACAAGTCGCGGACACGGGAAGCACCGACACCCACGAACATCTCAACAAATTCAGAACCAGAGATGGAGAAGAAGGGTACACCCGCTTCACCCGCAACGGCTCGTGCTAGTAAGGTTTTACCCGTTCCCGGAGGACCAACAAGGAGGACACCCTTGGGAATCTTTGCTCCAATTGCAGTGAAGCGGTCAGCATTTTTGAGGAAGTCAACAACTTCGTTGAGTTCTAGCTTGGCTTGCTCAATGCCAGCGACATCGCCAAACGTCACATTGGTCTGTGGGTCCATTTGTACTCTGGCTTTGGACTTACCAAAGTTCATTGCCTGAGAGCCAGGCCCACTTTGGGCACGTCGTAGCAAGAAAAACAATCCGACTAGCAGTAATACTGGGAAAAACAGGCTGCTTAATGCTCTAAACCAGAAGCTTTCATCACTCTGAGGTAGAACCGAAATATCCACACCATTGTTAGCGAGGATGCTAATCAACTGGGGGTCATTAGGCAAGTTGACCAAGACTTGTTGACCGTCTTGAGCGGTAACAAGGGCACGGGTGCGGTCAGCACTGAGCTTGACCGTCTCGATCTTGCCAGATTCAACTTCATTAATTAGCTTGCTGTACTTCCATGTATCCCGGCTTTGGGATGGTTTGTCTAAAAATGCTGTTGCCAAAGCGATGACTACTATCGCTAGTAGTGCATACAGCCCTGCGTTTCTCCACTTCTTATTCACTTACTTAATTACCTCCAAATACTGAGGAGCGGGACATCGAATAACTTTGTCTTGTATTAACTAATGTTAACGTCTCTCAGGAAAAATTGATGCAATTGGCTCTAGAAAAGCCTTTCATCAACTACTTGTACTCATCCATGGTAATATCTAGGGCTGCTAGTGTGGAAGTTTTGTACTCACTAGTGCATCAAGGCGAAAGTTTCTGACCACTTCGCCGGATGATGGGGAGATAGGGGAATGATTTCCGCGCCCTGTGCATCAACTCAAGATCTGCCACCAACAGCGTAGTTGCTTAAGACTAGGATGTAGTGGGTCATACTTTAGTTTTTCAGGTGCTTTGAGGACAGTATGAATGGGAATGACTTCAACCACACTGTTGGTGTAGGCGATCGCCTCAAAACTCAGCACCAACTTTGTGTCCCAAACTAGCTCTCGAACTGGGTGATTCTGTTTCTTGAGCCAAGAAATCAGTTGTGATCGCACAACTCCCGGTAAAATCCCTGCATCAAGGGGGGGTGTCCACCAACAGTTATCTTTCCAACCCCAAAGGTTACCTGTACTCGTTTCTAACCAATTCCCTTTGGCATCAAGCAAAATCGCCTCCATTGCTCCTTGCTTCTGTGAAGCTTGTTGAGCAAGCCAACTAGGGAGATAGTTACCCGTCTTATGCATTGGAAGGATACGACGATATTCAGGGGCATCCGCTAGCCATGCTGTAATGCCCAGTTGCTGGCGATTTTCTAAATCAGAGGGGAGACAACGCCCTGTTATCCACTCTCGCCCATTGGGAAAAATCGTGATTCTGAGAATAGGATAGGAAGCACTTAATACATCCGCCCCTTGCCGCATTTGAGGCAAGTTAGGTAACTGCCAACCCAAAGTTTGCAAACTAGAGATTAAGCGATCGCAATGACTCTTCCAGTTCGTCAGTGGACTGTCTAAGGATTGATGATAAACCCGCAGGGTCGTGAAAACAGTTGCACCATAAAGCAACCCTGGCTCATCAATCGTCAGTTCCAGAGAATCTGTTTGTTTTAACTGACCGTTGTACCAAAACAACTCTAGTTTAAAGATTTAAATGTTCTAAGGGTATTACTTAAAAAAAGGTGCTACTTACACACTGATTTCCATAATGCCTCTCCAATACTATCTGAGGTAAAAAATTGCAAAGGTTCATTTTCACTAAATTCCTCACGATTGACTAATTCTCCTTGGGCATTGAAACGAGCGATCGCTTTTACCCGAAAACCCCGTAGAGGACAGCTCATTGAAATATAAGACTTTTCTGCGACTATCCCTGTTTCATCGGGTTCAGAGCGAACAGACATCTGCCAGAATAGGTAAGTGCTATTGCTAGCTTGTATAGATTCTGTGTCAATGTAGTAGTCAACATCACTTCGGCTACGAGTCACCAAAACCCAGTTTTCAGCGAGGGCAGGTAGGCTAGTGAGTATACTGATAACCAAGGCAAAAAGCAGGGATTTGAGCATAACTAGAACAAAAATCGAATGCTCGGTCTAGGGGAAGACTTTGAGCAGGGTGTTTGACTGCCACAATACTAACCATGCTGAATATTCCTTGACTGCGTTAACCTGAGCATTACAGCGTGTGAGTGCTGTTCACAGGAACAGCCCAGAGTTCAACGGAGTCGATCACATTCGGGGTGAAGCATCGTTTCCGTTCTGGGTTGAAGACAAACCATTCAGAAGAAGCTGATGTGCATTTAACTTACACATTGAATTTAGTCGCTTTTTGTTTACTACCGTTGTGTTGACCGTTATCAGTTAACAGCCTACGGTTAACAAAGAACGATTTACTTAAATAGGGGTTAAATGTGAGAGCCGCTTAAATCCTCTGGCAAGAATCTCCAAGCGCAATACTTGTTTGATTTTGACTCACTTCCAGTAGGCCAGTTCAACGATGAGCCAAGACCTTCAACCAACGAACCCTGAGCCATCTCCCTTAGGTGGACGCTACAAAATCATCAGCGAACTGGCAGCGGGTGGGTTTGGTCAAACCTTTCTAGCCGAGGACTTACACTTACCGAGTCACCCCCGATGCGTGGTTAAACAACTTAAACCACAGACGAAAGACCCCAAGGCTCTGCTAATGGCAAGACGCCTGTTCGATACAGAAGCTCAAGCCCTCTACAAATTGGGTAGCCATGACCAGATTCCTCGGCTTTTAGCCCACTTTGAGGACAATCAAGAGTTTTATCTTGCTCAGGAATTTGTTGAAGGAGAACCGCTGACTGAAGAATTAGTACCAGGTCAACCGTGGTCAGAGACACAAGTGGTTGCTCTATTGCAAGATATTCTGCAAGTGCTGGCATTTGTCCATCAGCAGCAGGTTATCCACCGTGACCTCAAGCCACCCAACTTAATCCGCCGCAAACGGGATGGCAGAATTGTGCTGATTGACTTTGGGGCGGTGAAGCAAGTCAGCACGCAGATTGTTGAACCTGACGATGGGCAGACAAATTTAACGATTTCCATTGGGACGAAGGGCTATATGCCCAACGAACAGGTGGCTGGGAATCCCCGCTTTAGTAGTGATGTCTACGCTGTTGGTCGGCTTGGCATCCAAGCGTTAACCGGACTCCACCCCAAGCGTCTGGGTGAAGACCCTGTGACGGGTGAACTGAATTGGCGAGAGGTCAGTGGTGATTCAGAAGGTGAGCATCACACAGTACAGATTAGCCCAGAACTAGCTGAGATTCTTGACTGCATGGTGCGCTATGACTTTCGCGATCGCTACCCAACAGCCGTAGAAGCTCTGGAAGCACTGCGAAGCTTACCATCAGCTATTTTGGACTTAATACCACCACCTCAGCCTATACCTGACATCACAGAAGCACCTACCTACCTAGAACTGTCGCCATCCGGTACCAAGAAACAGACAGATTCTGAGGTAGACAAATATCCAACAGAGTCTGAAGTAGAGCTAACACCTACAAACATTTGGCTGCCAACCCAAGCCCCAGAAATGTCCTCAACTACCAACGGTAATCTAGATACAACAGCACCTTTAGAAGACCAGCAGATATACTCTTCAGACTCAAACTCTGCGATCGCCAAACCAGAACCAGAGGAAAAACCGAGATGGTGGCGTCAGCCTTGGTCAATTGTTGCCATTGTTACGGCTGTCGCTGCCATGGGTGCAAGCATTTTTATGGGGAAGACCATGCTATCTTCTCTGTCTACCAATCGAATCGCTGAGCGCGGCATATCGACCGCAAGCCCTAATTCAAGCCCTGGCAATTCATCTGTCCAAAGTCCAACCTCCCCTCCGTCTGTGCAGAAGCCACAAGCAGCAGAACTTCTCAAGGAAGCTGAGCGTTTGCGACAAGCTGGAGAGTCCCAACAATCCCTGGAACTCTACGATCAGGTAATTGCCCTCAAGCCCAACACAGCCGAAGCTTACTGGGGACGTTGCTACAGCTTGAACAATCTCAAAAAACCTAATGATGCAATTGTCGCTTGTAACGATGCCCTCGACCTCAAACCCAACTATGCAGAAGCGTTGTGGAGCAAAGGGAATGCCCTCGATCAGCAGAAGCTTCCCCTAGACGCGCTACAACTCTACGAACGAGCCACTAAAATCAAGCCAAACTTTACCGAAGCATGGGTTGATTTTGGGATTGCCCTCCAAGGGTTTGGTCGTTCTGAGGAAGCAATCCGCGCCTTGGATAAAGCGATCGCGCTGAGGCGAAATTCAGCAGAAGCTTGGAGTACTAAGGGTGAAGCCCTCTGGAACCTCGGACGGTTTGATCGTGCGATCGCGGCTTTAGACAAAGCCCTCCAAATCGAGCCTGACCATCCTAAAGCCCGCAAATTACGCGAGAAAGCTCGAAAAGAATTAGGGCGATAGAGGAGTTGTTGTTGGTTGTTGGTTCTTTGTTATTTGGATTCTTTAACATCCACTTCTAAGAAACTACCCTTGTGAGGAGTAAAGAGTTCCTTTTTCAGCTTTGCGTAATGTACATCACCGAAGGATTATCACCAAGTCTTACTTGAAACCCTCCTGTTTTCTTGTAGTATAAAGCCGAAGAACACAAAACGAGGTTGATTGAGATGATAGAGTGCATAGATTTTTGCATCGGTGTTCCACCAATTTCTGCACTTATGTCATAAAACTCTAAATCATTCTTTTTCATACTTTACTTCTCTCGTTAGATGCCTTTCCTCAAGCCAAACTGAAATACTACAGAGAGTTGATCAGGAAAGTAAAGATGAATAATCCTTTAATAAGATTAGTGTTGATTGCTCTGTTGCTGCTGACGGTAGTTTTTCCCTTTGCTGGGTTAGCACCTTTGATGCTTATCGTTTTGGGGTTTGGAATTTGCTGGTTCTTGTGGTCACTGGTGCAAGCATTTTTTACGGCTGATGTAGAAGGAGATGATAACAAAGCTGAATTGAAGTCATCAAGAGGTGAGTCCTAATCTGCTTGATTATTAACTGTAAAAACCTAGATTCCTTCTCTAGATTTATCCCCAATAAAATAGCCTGATTTATTTCAATGGATAGAGACACGCTCCTCATGAAATCTGAGACGTTAGGAGAGATCGCAAAAAAATCTATAACAACCATTTCCCATTTATTTATGTTTGGAATCAATGAAATTAAAACAGCAGCCTTAAAGATGGGTTTTTTGTGTCTTTAAATCTTTGATGCTGTTGGCTTTCTTCCCAAAACCTAAGCCCTACCTCCATTAGGAGCAAGAGAAGACGGAGGTGCCTGACTCCCTGAAAATCGACAACAGTATCATCTGTACTGAGGGGATGCAATTGAAGTGGAATCGCTTATACAAGGCGATGGGCAAGGGCTACCCACTCATTTAATCGCTCACAATCGATGGCTTCGAGTCCTGCCTCAGTTAATGCCATAGTCACTTCGTCCTCATAATCAGCAGTAAAGCCAGATGTAATGAGTAGTCCCCCATTCGCATCAGTCCGACGAAGTGCCCGTTGAAAGTCAGCGGCAAGGGCAATATGCACCCGTGCAAGGATATTTGTGACGATGAGGTCAAAGCTTGCTTTAGCCTCAATTGTTGGTATATTGTCGAGGGTATCCCCACCCATCCAATGTCCTAAGTCGCTTCCCTGTCCTAGGCTTCCTTCCCTCACTGTTACCTGCTGTTCTACTCCATTACGACGTACAGCATCCTGGGTTGCCTGCACTGCAATACTATCGTTGTCTAGCGCTAAGACGTTTGCCCCAAGTTTCGCCATCGCAACACTTAGAATACCCGAACCCGACCCAAGGTCGAGGACATTCATAGAGGGGAGGATGTACCGCTCAAGCAGTTTGAGACTGACAATAGTTGCTGGATGTAGTCCGCTTCCGAAGGAAAGGCTTGTTTTCAATCTTAAGGTTACTTCGTCTGCTGCCTCAGATTGATAAGGTGCATCGGGAGTGAGTACAACAAATCGTTGACCAATCCGATGAACCAGGGAGTCAGGTACCTCTACCTGTATGGGTTTCTCCTCAACCACAGTCACCTGTGGTGTGGTTGCTAGTCCTGTGCGGTGCAACGGTGAGAGGAGATTAACGATTTTTTCTACTTGTGCTTCTGAATAAGCATCGTGGTGTAGATATAGACGAATCGTGAACGTCCACTGGGGTTGTGCTACATCCCGATCGCGTCGGTGGGGTAAATTCGGTTCCGTGTATTCTGTAATATGAACATCACCAAGATTGTGAGTCTCAGCAAGCAATGTACGAACCCAATCAACCGCCTCGTGGGTTGTATCAAGGCTCAATTCCATCCACGGCATAGTTTCTTCCTCTGGTGTAGCTGCACAGTTGTAGAACGAATACTGATTAGCTCACACATGACTATGCGCTTAATGCGATCGCTCTGTTTATTCTCGCGTGAGATTCTTGTTTTGAGCACCGAACCAATCTACAGGTAAATGCACAACTCGCACATCCAGCGATTGTTCCTCAAGGTTCAGCTAGGAATCAGTGTCGATTTCAACTACCTTCGTTCTTGAGGATAAACCTAACTTGATTCGGATTTGAGACTTCGATACGTCAAACTTCTTTGCTAGTAGCTCAATCAACTCCTTATTTGCCTTACCATCCACAGGTGGTGACTTTAGATGTATTATCAGGCTTCCATCTGCACATTCTTCTATTGTTTGCTTTTTGGAATTAGGTTTAACTTTGACTTGTTTGTGCATATCGCTAAGCCGACTTTCGGAGTTCAAAACTTAACTTGGACAACCACTGTCACCTAAAAATAAACCAATCAGTCGTTTTACTGACAACGAGCTGATCCCCAGTTCGGCGTCTCGCTGTCAGTTTTTTAACTATTTTCGAGTTAGTGTTTTTCAGCAGGCTGTGGACGTAGTCTTACGTCTAATTGCCTTCGCCACCTTCACCACCTTCTCCGCCTTCAATCACTCCAGACCCTTCTTGACCAGCTTCACCGCCTGGAGTCTGTTCAGTTTCTTCTTGACCAGCTTCACCGCCTGGAGTCTGTTCAGTTCCTTCTTGACCAGCTTCGCCGCCTTCACCACCTTCAACCTCTCCAGCCCCCGGAGTTGGAGTTTGTTCGGTTTGTTCGCCACCTTCACCAGCATTACACGCACTGATGCCAGCGGCTAAGCCAAGTGATAACAACACGGCAATAGATTTCGATCGCATTCTTGTATCCCTATATATCGTCAACACACTAAAGAAGCACTAGCTACATTGACTGTTGCTAGCTTTTATCAACTATAAAGTTAAAGTAACAAGTTGAGCCATCAGGAGAGAAAGAGGTAAAACTACTCGCCTCGGCCAAGCTTATCCATAGGCTTTACTGTCTGAACTCAACCCAGAGGTTGTTTGTTAATAGGGGTTCCCACGATGATTCTTTCCATCCCCAACGTCCTTACCCCAGAGGAATTGCAGGTTATTACGTCCAGTCTCAATGAGACTGACTTTGTAGACGGCAAAACTACCGCAGGCTGGCACGCCAAAGTTGTTAAACACAATTTTCAACTCAAGAGCGAGGCTACCTATGCCAAAGATTTAAAGGATTTAGTCAAGGCTGCCCTAAAACGCCATGCTGTATTCCAGATGGCAGTTCTACCGCGAGTCATTCACTCAATGCTATTTAGCCGCTACGAAGCAGGTATGTCCTACGGCCGACACATTGATAACGCATTAATGGGCAATCAAGATTTTCTGCGCTCAGATGTTTCCCTCACCCTATTTCTGAGTCCGCCCTCTACCTATGAGGGGGGTGAGTTAGTGATAGAAAGCACAGACGCTGAACAGGCATACAAGCTCGAAGCTGGTTCAGTGATTGTTTACCCATCCTCTACCCTACATCGGGTGGAGCCTGTGACGGAAGGCGTTAGGTTAGTTGCTGTAGGTTGGGTTCAGAGCTTAGTACGTGAGCCAAGCGAACGAGAGATTTTGTTTGATTTAGACACGACTCGTAGAGCAATTTTTACCAAACAGGGCAAAACAATCGAGTTTGACTTAATCTCGAAAAGCCATGCGAATTTGCTGCGGAAGTGGGCCGAGTGATAGACGCTACCCCTTTCAATGCAGCAGCTATGGCGTGTGAGGTAGTAAGGTAAGCGGCGAGTCTTGGAGTTAGAATTTCCCCGAAGTCCAATCTGTTCAAGTCTTGATCTAGATTTTCCCCTAAAACCTACCACCTACGGACCTTAACCTTGACATGGGTAGTGAAAGACACTCTTGACAAAGCTGACAAAGTTCAGATACTTTCAAAAAGCTATGCGAACAATTAAGAAAGACTTGCATTAAGTTGAAGCATTATCCAACTTGAGGATTCATATCAACAGCATCACGATGAGAGTGAATTAAACCATGAAACTGACGCGACGTAGTTTAGTAGCGACCCTGACAGGACTGGCTGTATTAGTAGCGGCTGGATGTTCTCCTCAATCAAACAAGCAAGCAGGTGTCGGAACGGCTAACGATGATAAAGTTGTCAGCGTCTACTCGTCTCGTCACTACAATACTGATGAGGAACTGTACAACAAATTTACATCAAAAACTGGTATCAAAGTTAAGCTGATCGAGGCGGATGCCGATCAACTAATCGAGCGGATTAAAACTGAAGGCAAAAACAGTCCAGCGGATGTGTTTATCACCGTTGATGCAGGTCGTCTCTGGCGGGCAGAGGAAGAAGGATTATTTCAGCCCGTCTCTTCCTCAGTATTAAAAGCAGCCGTTCCAGAAAACCTGCGCCATCCAGACGGACTGTGGTTTGGCTTGACCAAGCGGGCGAGGGTGATTGTTTATAACAAGGATGCCGTCAAGCCGTCAGAGTTGTCTACCTATGAAGCTCTAGCAGAACCCCAGTGGAAAGGGCGCGTCTGTGTCCGCAGTTCCAATAACGTCTACAACCAGTCTCTTTTAGGTTCAATGGTGGAATCGGAGGGAGTAGAGAAAACCGAAGAGTGGGCTAAAGGTCTGGTGAGCAATTTGGCACGGGAACCTGAAGGAGGGGATATCGAGCAAATTGCAGGGGTAGCTAAGGGAGTGTGTGATGTGGCAATCGTTAACCACTACTACTGGGCACGCATTGCTAAATCAGACGATGCACAAGATAAAGCAGCTATTGCTAAGACGGGTGTTTTCTTCCCTAACCAGGAGGGACGCGGTACCCACGTTAACATCAGTGGTGCTGGAGTTGTCGCCACGGCACCGCACTCAGAAAACGCTGTTGCTTTTCTGGAATATTTGGCTAGCCCAGAAGCCCAGAAGATTTTTGCGGAAGGGAATAACGAGTACCCTGTCGTCGAAGGCGTAGAAGTGGAACCTATAGTTGCTCAACTGGGTAAGTTTAAAGCTGATTCCGTGAATGTCGCTGCCTATGGGCGCAATAATCCAGAAGTTATTAAAATCGTCGATGGCGCGGGCTGGAAGTAGGTCAATCAATCTTGCTTGGCAACTGATTACGGGTCGAAAATTCGGTCTCTAAATACGCTTTTGCAGGGCTACAGAAAGCGACGGAAAGCCCTTCCTTCTAGTGAGGGGAGGGATAACCGTCTGCCGCTTCGTTGTTGGTTATTTGTTTCTTAAAGAATACAAATAACAAATAACCAACAACTGATTTAAGTTGCTATGTATGAATTCAACTGGCTTGTCCAAAGCTTAGAAAGCTGCACGCGATCGCGTACAATAAACAACATCGGTGTTCTCAAAGTAGTCTCTTTATTCCTACTTTTTGGACAGTATGAATTTGAGGTTTCAGATTAAAAACCCCAAAAACTCTGCTTAGTTTTACTACATCAACTAACACTTCAAGCTGTCTTGAAAATACCCTTACCCACAACAAGTTTATTGAGTATAGCGATCAACTAAATTCCTCCAAGGACTGGGGCTAGAGGTTGGGGAATAGGCAGAGTAAGCTCCTCATACTTTCCTAAGTCCTTTAGTTGCAGAGCTTCTAATTGCTGAGCTTGCCGTGAAAGGGAATAATACACAACATCGTTGTCATAGTAGTAGGCATCTTTTTCATATTTCATTCCTATTTTTTCCATTACACGGCGTGAGGCAATGTTTTCTGGTTTTGCGATCGCAACAATTCTTTCAAGTTTTACGACATCAAACCCATACTTCAGCACAGCAGCGGCGGCTTCTGTACCAAAACCCCTTCTCCAGTAGTCTTTTAATAGCAAATAACCAATTTGGACTTCTGGTGTGTTTTCGAGAAACTTAAGTCCGCAATGACCAATTAACTTTCTATGTTTTTTATAAACGACTGCCCAGACACCAAACTTATGCTGTTGCCAGCTTTCTATTATCGAATTAATCGCTGCCCTAGTTTGGTCTAAGCGAAGCGGTTGTTCATTGGACAGATACTTACTTAAATCAGGATGACTATAAATAAAATATAAATCATCTAAATCATCCATTGTGAACTGCCTGAGTAGCAGTCTCTCTGTTTCTATCTCACGCATGATGATGACATAAGACCTTTTAAGTTACATTATGAAAGCTTGTGTTTCGTTTTGCCGTTTTTGTTTACAGAAATTAGAAATCAGATAGTAAATGTCAAGTTTTTTAACACCTAGCTCGGCGAATCGAAGCCAACGAGTACGAGAAAATGACTGGCGGCTTTTCCTGCGGTTAGTACCTTATGCCCGTCGCAATAGCCGCTTGTTACTGATTTCCATCACTTTATTGCTGCCGTTGTCTATAGCAAGTGCCGTTCAACCCTTAATCATTGGACAAGCTGTCTCCTTACTTCGTGATGAACAGCAAATCTGGTTTTTTCTGAAAGACAGCACGTTAACTGAGGGGATAAATATACTTATTGGGTTGTTGCTACTAACTATCATTGTTCGGCTAGTCTTTGTTGCCGTTCAGGGATATCTGGTAGTCAAGGTAGGACAACAAATGACGGCAGGGATTCGCGATGACCTTTTTGATCATGTAACCTCCCTCGCCGCCCGATTTTTTGACCGAACCCCCGTTGGGCGGTTGATTACTCGACTCACCAGCGATGTCGAAGCCTTAGGAGATGTCTTTTCTACAGGTGCAATTGGAATTATTGGTGACATCCTATCAATGGTGGTGATTGCAGTCACCATGTTTTTTGTGCAATGGCAACTGGCATTGATGCTGGTGCTAATGCTAGTGCCTGTTATGGGTTTAATCATTTACTTCCAGCAGCAGTATCGCAAAGCGAACTACAAAGCAAGGGAAGAACTATCAGCGCTTAACTCAATGTTGCAAGAAAACATCGCTGGCATGAACGTCGTGCAACTGTTCAGGCGTGAGCAATTCAATGCCGAGATGTTTCGCACGGTTAACCAGCGCTACGTCACTCAAGTAGACAAAACCATCTTTCACGATTCCGCTGTTTCTGCGACACTAGAATGGATTAGCTTAGTTGCGATCGCTGCTGTACTCTGGCTAGGTGGTTCGTTTGTCCTGGGAAATACCCTTAGCTTTGGAGCGTTGTCAGCCTTTATCCTGTATGCACAGCGTCTGTTTGACCCCTTGCGCCGCTTTGCAGAAAAGTTCACCATGATCCAAGCTGGGTTCACCGCAGTTGAGCGCATCAGCGACATTATGGATGAACCGATTGAAATCCGCGATCCAGAACATGGTGTCCAGCAGCATCTAACTCTTGCCTCTCAAAACGGTAACTCCCAGACTGGAGAAATTCGTTTTGAACAGGTTTGGTTTGGCTACAAACCCGATGAATATGTTCTAAAAAACCTAGACTTTACTATCCATCCTGGTGAAAAAGTGGCATTAGTCGGCCCCACAGGTGCGGGGAAAAGTTCAATTATCCGTCTTTTGTGCCGCCTCTATGAGCCAACAAAAGGACGAATACTCATCGATGGCATCGACATTCGTGATTTACGCCAAGCAGACTTGCGGCGCTATATGGGCGTTATCCTTCAGGAGGGGTTTCTATTTGCTGGAGATGTTAAGGGCAACATTACATTGGGAGAAACCTACCCATTTGAAGAAATCGAAACCGCCGCAAAAGTTACTAACATTGCCAGTTTTATTGAACAACTGCCCCAAGGCTACGATACTCAACTACGGGAGCGAGGGACTAATCTCTCTGGTGGTCAAAAGCAACTATTAGCCTTTGCCCGTGCAGCAATTCGCGACCCTAGTATCCTGGTATTGGATGAGGCAACAGCAAGTTTAGATGTCGGTACAGAAGCATTGATTCAACAAGCCTTAGACCGATTGTTAGAAAAACGCACAGCCATTATTATTGCCCATCGACTCTCAACGATTCGCAACGTAGACCGGATTCTCGTACTGAAGCGAGGAGAGTTGATCGAATCGGGTAGCCACGAAGAACTGTTGGAAGAGAATGGACTATACGCAAGTTTGTATAAGTTGCAGATGTTAGGGACTTGAGCCGTGGAGACGTTCCATAGCAGAAAGCTATCAGCTATGAGCTTTTTTGTTTTCCTGACTCCAACGCGGTTTCACGGCTTTTCGCTGTACGTCATTTAACTGAGAACTGCTACGAGCCATTCAAAATGCTTGCATTCATGTAGAGGTAGGTTTCTACATCAATTGTCTTATATCCCTGGAGCTTAGGCAGCCGAGTGAACGTCAACTGTATGAAGAAGTGCAATTGAGCGATCGCAGAACGTATGAATCAATTCTTAAAAGCCCTCATGGGCTGGATAGCAACAATTACTCTACTTGCCCTGATAGCTGCGTGTTCTTCCACAGAACGCCCTCACAATACATCTGAATCGACAAGTGCTGAGAACTCAAGTAGTCAGCCTTCTGAAGAAACAGCGCTGAAGCCTTTACCGCTATCCTTGCCAAAAACGATACATGACATAGATATCCCCATTTCAATTAAAGATAAAAATCTCGATTTGGAATTTAAAGTTAACGGCATACGTGAACATCAAGGCAAAGGAGTAATCAAACCGAATCAAGGACAAAAGTGGATAGTAGTATCTACCACAATTACCAACAAAGGACAGAGTTCTCAAACTATTTCTGTTGTATCTTTTGGGCTGATAGATAGTAAAAATAATCAGTATGAGGTAGCTCTCCTGGCTGGAGCTTTAGATGATGTACAAAGCCCTACAGGTCAACTCAGCCCAGGTGATGAACAGCAGGGTGAGGTGGCATTTGAAGTGCCAGAAGGAACGAAAGAACTGAAGCTTCTTTTTAAGCCTAATAGTATTAATTGCGAAGCATCTTCTTCTCAACAGAAGTCATCAGAAACTCTCAATTGCGAACCAATCGTAGTTAAATTAGACTAAGACTATATCTGGGGAGAAAAAAGGAGATTGTTCAAAGTCTACTCATTGAATGAATCTGTTGAGTTCCTGTACTAACAGATGCACTGTTGTGGATGGATTGTCTCTGACTGGATGGGGATGCTCGTATTGTTTAAAAAGATTTTCAGCATTTCTAACAGCCGTAGACTGCTTCTCAAATAGCTCATCATAGATTGTTTCGCTATTTTTTTGATATGTCCGACCAAGTAAGGAAGTTAACTTCCGAAGATAATCCTTTCGAGGAATACCAGTATTGAGAAATTCAAAGTGTAAGACATACCACAGTTCAAAGGCTTCATTGGAATAAGCCACTTTAAATCCTTGATCATTAGCATTTTTGATAGCGTTACTAAAATCTTCTACAGTCCAAGAGTCACGATCAAACACACACCAAACGTGATCATAATCTTCTTGTTTTTTTAGTTCCTTGGCGCTTTGAACTAGTTTGCTCGGATTCTCTCCCAAACCCTGCACATCTATTGCAGCTACATTCGTGGAAACACGGAAACTCCTAAAATAGTTAGGTTCTGTTTTCTCTCCTTCACATACGATCAAGAATCTCTGCCTGACTTCCCTCGTATCCACTTTTCTAGGTGAATATCCACGAGAGTTTACCTTTCTTCTAGACATGGGAGTCGAGCAGATGATTCAGATTTCCGATATAAGGAATTGCGCCATATCTACCTTTAATATAATCACTCTCAAATGATGCATCATTACGTACTTTATATTCTGCTAAAGAGTACAAATCTGTTGCACCATATCTATTTTTTTCGGTAAACCAAATTTGATCTCTACGAAAAAGTTTATTGCTAAGCAAATTAGTATCGTGAGTCATAAATATTAACTGAGCATTATTTTGATTTGTTTCATTGGAATTAAATAATTCAACAATTGCACGACTGATAAAAGGATGGACTCTAGCATCAAATTCATCAATAATTAAAACCTTACCATTTTTCAGTGTGTCAACAAGAAGTCCTGCTAAAGCAAACACTTTTTGAGTTCCCTCAGATTCTTGCTCATCTAAATCAAACAGCTCTGTAGACACAGGATTTCCTGTTTCATCAATTTTTTGGTGCATGGTCTGAACTGATACTGATATTGCTTTTCTCCCATTTTTTATAATAAAGTTTTTTACTTCATCTGGTAGTTCATTAGGAAAGTAATTAACAGTGACTTCACTTTTTTTTACCTTGAGGTTGCCGAATCCCAAGTCTAATTTTTTGATTAACTGAATGATTTCATCTTTATTTTCGTTATCCGTCAAACAAATAACTGTATATTCTCGATAGCCTTCATCATCTAAGCCAGAAACAACTCTAACTGTGTTTGTTATCCAATCTAAGATTTTTTCTGCAATCTTGACATTAAATTGAGCAGATACAGACAGGAAGAGAGCATTATGTCTTGTTTTTTGTTGAATACCATCAGCTTTATAAATTTTAGAAACACTAATATTATCTAGTTTACGCTCGAACAGTTTAGTTTCTCTTGATTTAGGAACATAAAATAACCATTCAGAATCAACTTTGTCACGAGTTGCCTCGAATCCATATCTATATCTCTTACCATTCATTAAAAATACTATTTCAAAAAAAGATGGCTTATCTTCAGTTTCAGTGTTGAGCTTAAATTGCTCAACACCGATTTTTTCCGTGCTTTGAGTCTCTTTAGAAGAATTAATCATGAACCATCCCATGAAATTCAAAGCTCTAGCTATGTTACTTTTACCACTAGCATTTGCACCGTATATTGCGGCGCTCTTAAGTAGTTTAAGATCATCATCTACTTCAAAAACATTGTTTTCATCGAGCTTTTTGTCTTTCGCGACAAGGTTAGCTGCCACCATGCTAAAGGTGACTTGCTCCTTAAACGATCTGTAGTTGCCTACACTAAATTCGATAAGCATGGCATAGACTTTTAGGTTTAGGGCGAGAATGTGTGAAAAAATCACAGCTTCTTGCCTTGAGGATAGCAGTAACTGAATTAAACCGCTAAGGTATAAGATTGTTTGACCAAATTGCTGAATCGGAACGGAGCCTAGGTTATCTGTTGAATTGCAAAGGTTATCTCCCGGTTAGCTCAATCGTTCTCCGAAATATAGTCATAGAACCAAATCAAGTTTCTGTATTTAAAGCAAGGCGATAAGAGGACTGTTATGAGAGGCTTATTAATATTGACTGTATTCTTGGGTAGCCTTGCTGTTGGTTGCCAGGATTCTGACTTACCTCAGTCCTCTCCAATCAGTGAAGCGTCGAGTCCGTCAACAACAACGCCTGTGCAAACACCTCAAGCATCTAGTACGTCTGAGGCTAAACCTTCAACTCAACCTAATACTCAGTTGGCGGAAAGTCTAAACAGTGAACGAACTTGTGAGATTTCTGCCTATGTCATTGATACTGATCCAAAAGGGTTGAATGTGCGCTCTGGAGCAGGTAGCAATTACAAAATTATCGGGAATTTACCGACAACTACAGCGGGTGTGGTTGTCGATCTTACAGCTTCCCAAGGCAATTGGGTGCAGTTAACTCGTGCAGAAAGCCCTCAAGAAGTTGAATTTCAGGGAACTGGATGGATTTACTCGCAGTTGTTGGGAACAAGTACTCGTGGCTATGGTTCTAGGGGAGTCTCTGTTTACAAGAATGCTAATACTCAAAGCGCAACAATTGGTCGTATTCCGGAACAGACAGCCGTCAAGCTTTTAAGTTGCGATCGCACTTGGGCTTTGGTTGAATATAAAGGACTAAAAGGCTGGATTGCACCAGATGCTCAGTGTCCGAGTCCCTTGACTACCTGCTCATAGAGTAAGCGATCGCTTTTAGTTATACCTTCTTGCTAGGGCGATCGCATTAGGATGAGGATATTGTACAAAGTAGACTGGTTAAGCCTCTCTAGAGAAAGGGAGAAGTAGAATTATGGAAGCAGCAAAATTTGAACTTACTCGTGCTGACTTGAGGTTTGCTGATATCCTTGCCCAAGGACGCGATGGGCGGATGGTTCTAATAGTAGAAGTTAAAGCGACTGAACTCGAAAGTAGGGAAGCGAAACAAAAAGTTATCTCACAACTCAAGTCGTATCTGGAAGCGGCGAACACAAACATTCCTTTCGCAATGCTTGTTGATCTCGAAGACATTGAGATTTTTCAAGGAGACAATGCTAGTTTATCTACCAAACCGATTGCTTCTCTCAAAACGGCGGATGTTCTTCGCCATTATGATGCTGAGTTTGGCAATAAGCGAATTTTTGAACTTTACCTAACTACATTAGTCGAGGCGTGGTTGCGAGACTTAGCTTATTGCTGGAAGTCGAAAAATCCGCCAGCATCAGAACAGCTAGCAGGAATCGGTCTACTACAGCAGCTAGAAGGTGGAACAACCCGGCAAGAGGTAGCGCTTGGTAGTACTTTACGTTGAAACCAATTTTTTAATGACTGTTGCTAAAGGACAAGACCCTCTAGCAGATAGATTGCTACAAGATATCCCACCGTCAGTCCGTCTAGTAATACCAAGCATTTGCTACCTGGAAGCTCTCTCCTTGTGGACTGATTAAGCTGCTTATAGATATCAATTAATTTATGAAGCTTTTCTCTATATTCACTACAACTGGGCGACGTTGGTTGGCGGGAACGCTGGCTGTAGTTTGTGCGATCGCGCTTTCTTCCTGTAGCCCAGCCCAATACATCACCCAAGCCGCATCGGTACCGCAATTAGTCGTTAGTCAGACGACTGACCCAAAAACCTTTAACTACGCCTTAAGCAGTGAATCGCCTAACATTTTTAGCTACACCTATGAAGGGCTAATCACTGAAAATGGTCTGGGAGAAATAGAACCTGCATTGGCAGAGTCGTGGACAATGTCTGAGGACAAGCGACGAATTGTCTTTACCTTGCGAGAAGGACTGAAATGGTCAGATGGCGCACCCTTAACCGCTGACGATGTAATTTTTACCTACAACGATGTCTTCTTCAACGAAGCCATTCCCACGCCAATCCGAGATAGTTTAAAAATTGGGGAAAGTCAAGCACTGCCGACTGTGCGAAAACTCAATGAGCGTGAAATAGAATTTACTATCCCTGAACCCTTTGCCCCTTTTCTTCGCTCGGCAAGTCTTGCCATTTTACCTGCCCATGCACTGCGCGAGGCGATCAACACCAAAGATGCTAAAGGTAATCCTAAATTCCTCTCAACCTGGGGAACAGATACAGACCCAAACAAAATTATTACCAATGGCCCCTACCGACTCACGGGTTACGCCGCCAGCCAGCGCGTTGTCTTTGAACGGAATCCTTACTACTGGAAGAAAAATAGTCAGGGCAATTCTCTACCTTATATCCAGCGTTTCACTTGGCAACTTGTTGAAAACACCGATACCTCTTTAATCCAGTTTCGTTCTGGGGGATTGGATATTGTCGGTGTCTCCCCCGCAACCTTTTCCTTGCTGAAGCGGGAGGAGGAACGGGGTAAATTTACAATCTACAACGGTGGGCCTGACTATGGCACAACGTTTATTGCCTTCAATCTCAATAAAGGTAGGCGCAAAGGACGCCCACTGGTAGACCCGATTAAGTCTCGCTGGTTCAACAACGTTGCCTTTCGACAAGCTGTTGCCTATGCGATTGATCGGCGAACGATCATTAACAATATTTTTCGAGGGTTAGGTGAACCTCAAAATTCCCCAATTTCCGTCCAAAGTCCCTATTACCTTTCTCCCAAAGAGGGCTTAAAGGTTTACGACTACAATCCTGAACGGTCAAAAGAATTACTTTTGCAAGCTGGATTTAAATACAATGCCAAAGGTCAACTGCTGGATGAAGCGGGGAATCGGGTGCGCTTTAGCTTACTAACAGGTGCGGGTAGTCGGGGCACTGAAGCAATGGCTTCTCAGATTAAACAAAACTTGAGCCTAATCGGTATGCAAGTGGATATAAATGCGATCGAGTTTACAACGCTCTTAGACAAGCTCAACAACACTATTGATTGGGAATGTTATCTCCTTGGCTTTACAGGAGGAATTGAGCCGAATGATGGCTCTAATATTTGGTCGCCCAACGGTGCATCCCATCGTTTCAATCAACCCGCCAAACCTGGACAACCTCCGATTGAAGGTCGAGAAATTTCGGATTGGGAGCAGGAGATTGGTCGTCTGTATATTCAAGGCGCACAAGAGTTAGACGAAGCAAAGCGCAAAGCGATTTATGCGAAAACGCAACAAATTACTCAAGAGAATTTGCCCTTTATTTACCTAGTGAACCCACTGGCGCTAGCAGCAGTACGCGATCGCGTCAAGGGTGTGGAGTTTACTGCACTTGGGGGAACACTCTGGAACATTGACCAACTCAAGATTGAAGACAACTAACCCAAGCTGTTCTTCACACTCATCCGAGACAATCATCCGAGGCTGAAGACACTAGGATGAGATTATATGAAAAAGCGTGAGTAACGTTACAGTATGAACCCTACTACCTTCTCGACCAGTACTCGCCGTCATTGGTTTTTAGGTATACTCTTTGCGATTTTAGCGATCGCCCTGGGTTCCTGTAGTCCGGCTGAATTTATCGCTCAATTTAGGTCTGAGGCGGCTCAAGTCCCCCAACTTGTTGCTAATGTTGGCACTGACCCTAAAACATTTAACTATGCCCTGAGTCAAGAATCGCCGAACGTATTCGATTACATTTACGAGGGGTTAATCAGTGCAGATGGGCTTACTGGGGAACTTAATCCAGCCCAAGCTGAGTCCTGGGAAATTTCAGAGGACAAAAAGCGAATTGTCTTTACCCTGCGAAAAGACTTGAAGTGGTCAGATGGTAAACCCCTGACAGCAGATGATGTAGTTTTTACGTTCAATGACATCTATTTGAATGAACAAATTCCTGCCCCGACCAGAGATGTTCTCAGAATTGGAGAAAGTAAAGCACTGCCGACTGTGCGAAAACTAGACGAGCGCCGGGTTGAATTTACAGTACCAGAACCTTTTGCACCCTTCCTTCTCTATGCGGGTGGAGCGCCAATCTTGCCAGCCCATGCTCTACGTCAATCGGTAAAGACCAAAGACTCACAGGGGAATCCTGTGTTTCTATCAACTTGGGGAACAGATACCGATCCCGACAAAATTATCGGCAATGGTCCCTATCGGATGGAAAGTTACAGCATCGGTCAGCGTGTAGTATTCCGTCGTAACCCCTACTACTGGAAAAAAGATGCTCAGGGCAATCCCCTGCCTTATATTGAGCGCTTCGTCTGGCAAATTATCGAAAACACTGATACAGCTTTATTACAGTTTCGCTCTAAAGAGGCTGATATCCTCGATATTTCCGCTGCAACGTTTGCCCTGCTGAAGCGAGAAGAAAATCGAGCTAATTTTACGATCCACAATGGTGGTCCCGACACGACCAGACTGTTTATGTGCTTCAACCTCAATAAAGGAAGCCGTAACGGAAAGCCTTTAGTCGATCCAATGAAATCTCGCTGGTTCAATAAAGTGGCGTTTAGACAAGCCATTGCCTATGCCATTGACCGCCGAACCATGATTAACAACATTCTTCTGGGTTTGGGTGAACCGCAACATTCAATGATTCCGGAGAACAGTGCCTACTATCTCTCTCCGGAAAAGGGTCTGAAAGTCTACGACTACAATCCGGAAAAAGCCAAGGAATTACTGTTGGAGGCGGGATTCAAATATAACGATAGAGGTGAACTGCTCGATGAAAAAGGCAATCGCGTGCGCTTCACACTCTTGACTAATGCTGGGGGTAGGCGCATCAGCTCTATTGGAACCCAAATCCTGCGAGATTTAAGTAAAATCGGCATTCAAGTTGACTTCCAGTCCATTGACTTCAACGCGCTTTTAGACAAGCTCAACAACACGATGAATTGGGACGCTTACCTTGGCGCTATTGGCGGAGCTGGACTTGACCCGCACGGGGGTTCCACAATTTGGGCTTTAGATGGCGGATTACATCAATTCAACTCACAACCTCAACCAGGGCAACCTCCAATCAGAGGACAGGAATTTGCAGACTGGGAGCGGGAAATGGCTCGTCTCTATGTTGAGGGAGCGCAGGAGTTGGACGAAGCCAAACGCAAAGCGATTTATGCCGATGGGCAACGCATCGCCCAAGAGAATTTACCTTTCATCCATCTAGTTAGCCCACTAACTTTTGTGGCTGTACGCGATCGCGTTAAAGGTATAAAATACTCATCCCTTGGGGGTAGTCTGTGGAATCTCTACGAACTCAAACTCACAGACGAATATATAAAGTGATTACCCGGTTATTTCTCCTCAAAGGAAGCTGGTCTATCATCCGAAAAACGCCTAGTGGCACTGCAACATGATTTCTGCTGTGTTCTCGACTACTACTCTGCGTCGTTGGTTTTCAGTTTTACTTGCCTTAATTTTGGCGATCGCACTTTCAAGCTGTACTCTCTCTCAATTTAAAACCGAAGCTGCCCAAGTTCCCCAGATCGTGTTTCGCAATCCAGGCGATCCACAAAGCTTTAACTATGCGATGAACCAAGCATCACCCACCGTTTTTGGTTACATATACGATGGCTTGATTACGGAAAACGGAGTGACTGCGGACGTTGAACCAGCCCTAGCGGAATCTTGGGACATTTCTGAAGACAATAAGCGGATTGTCTTTACCCTGCGCGAAGGACTGAAGTGGTCTGATGGTGAACCACTGACAACCGATGATGTTGTTTTCACCTACAATGACATCTTCTTCAACGAGCGGATTCCCACAGATTTTAGAGATGTTCTCCGAATTGGTGAGAGTCGTGCTTTACCAAAAGTTCGTAAACTGGACGACCGCCGTGTAGAATTCACTGTGCCAGAGACGTTTGCCCCCTTCCTCCGAACGGTTGGCGGCGTTGCAATCTTGCCGGAACACGCCCTGCGCGAAGCCGTATTTACCAACAACCGAGACGGAAAGCCGAAGTTTCTATCTACCTGGGGAACTGATACAGATCCAAAGAAAATTATTGGCAGTGGTGCCTATACATTGGAGAGCTACACCCCATATGAACGGGTAATCTTTAGGCGTAATCCTTACTACTGGCGTAAAGATGCTCAGGGTAACCCACAGCCTTATGTTGAACGCCTAATCTGGCAAACTGTCGAATCGAGCGATACGGGCTTAATCCAGTTTCGTTCTGGGGGGTTGGATCTGCTTGAAATTGCTCCTAGTAGTTTTCAGTTGCTCAAGCGGGAAGAGAAACGAGGCAATTTTACGATTAAAAATGGTGGCCCTGACTTTGGGACTAATTTTATTACCTTCAATCTCAATAAAGGTCGCCGTAAGGGACGCCCATTAGTCGATCCGATTAAGTCCCGTTGGTTTAACACCCTTGCCTTTAGACAAGCCGTTGCCTACGCTCTTGATCGCCAAGCCATGATTAATAATGTCTTTCGTGGACTTGGTGAATTTCAAGATTCACCCATCTCTGTCCAAAGCCCTTACTATTTTTCCCCCAAAGAAGGTCTAAAAGTCTACGACTATAATCCAGAAAAGGCAAAAGAATTACTGCTGGGAGCGGGATTCAAATACAACAATAAAAACCAGTTGCTTGATGCAGATGGCAACCGCGTCCGCTTCACCCTATTGAGCCAAGCAGGTAGTAGAATCAGTGACTCAATAGGTTCGCAGCTTAAGTCCGATCTGAGTCAAATCGGGATTCAAGTCGATTTCACGCCCATTGATTTTGCCGTCATGATCGACAAGGTGCTGAACACACTCGAATGGGAATGTTATTTCGGACTGATTACTGGTGGCATTGAACCGAATAGTGGAGCGAATATCTGGTTGCCTGACGGTCAATTCCACCCCTTCAATCAGAAACCTCAACCCGGACAACCACCGATAGAAGGGCGGGAGGTAGCAGATTGGGAAGAAGAAATTGGTCGTCTCTATATCCAAGGCGCACAGGAGGTAGATGAGGCAAAGCGTAAGGAAATTTATGCCGAAACACAACGCCTCGCACAAGAATACTTACCGTTTATTCATCTGGTGAATCCGCTTTCTCTGACAGCAGTACGCGATCGCATTAAAAATGTAAAATATTCTGCTCTTGGAGGAACTCTCTGGAATGTCTATGAATTGAAAGTGAGGGAGCAATAATCAAGATTGTCTCTCTAAGAAACGACAGAAGTTTATCATGGGTCGAAAGCTGAGTAGCACTGCAATATGAGTATCGTCTTGCCGCATCTCCACCGTTGGCTATCTATACTACTAACCTTAATGTTGTGGGTGATTCCTGGATTAGCTCTGGGAGGCTGTAACCCAACCGAGTTAAAAACCGAAGCGGCTCAAGTATCGCAACTGGTGCTGCATACTATTAGCGATCCAAAAACCTTCAACTACGCCCTAAAAAGCGAGTTTCCCAATATTTTTCCTTTCACCTTTGAGGGGTTAACCTATGTCAATGACTTCACGGGAAAGATTGAGCCAGCTTTGGCTGAATCTTGGGAAAGCTTTGACAATAACCAGCGCTATGTTTTTACCTTACGAGAGGGATTGAAGTGGTCAGACGGCGCACCATTGACAGCAGATGATGTTGTCTTTACCTATAATGACATCGTTTTTAATCCAGAAATTGCTACCGATCAAAAAGATGTTCTCAAAATTGGTACATCTGGTACTTTCCCTAAGATTAGAACGCTGGATGCTCGTCGGGTTGAATTCACTCTACCAGAGCCTTTCGCTCCCTTCTTACGCATTACATCCGGGCCACAAGATGGCATTGTTATCTTACCGAAGCATATTCTCCGCGAATCTGTAATTACTAAAGATGCCAACGGTAATCCAAAGTTTGCCTCAATGTGGGGAACAGATGCAAATCCTCAAGAAATCGTCGTCAATGGCGCTTACCGCGTCGCTAGCTATGTACCCAGCCAACGTGTAGTTTTGGAGCGAAACCCTTACTACTGGCGCAAAGATGCTCAAGGCAATCCTCAGCCTTACATCCAGAGAATTGTCTGGCAAATTGTTGAATCACAAGAAACAGCTTTACTTCAATTTCGTTCTGGGGGTTTAGATCTGACTGAGGGTTGGGGGTCTATGCCTGTTGAGCATTTTGGGCTACTCAAGCGAGAAGAGAAGCGAGGAAATTTTAAGCTTTACACAGCAGAAGCAAGACCCGGTACGATTTTTCTTTCCTTTAACCTCAACAAAGGTAGAAGAAACGGACGCCCACTAGTTGATCCAATCAAGTCTCGTTGGTTCACTTCGGTGGAATTTCGACAAGCTATTGCCTATGCCCTCGATCGCCAAAGCATGATTAATAACACTCTACGCGGGTTGGGAGAGTTACAAAATTCACCAATTTCTGTACAAAGCCCTTACTACATTTCGCAACAAGAAGGTCTAAAAGTCTACGACTATAATCTTGAGCAATCAAAGGAATTATTAACAAAAGCAGGATTTAAATTTAACGATAGAGGACAATTACTTGACGCTGACGGCAATCGAGTACGCTTCACGTTACTTACCAATGCAGAAAATAAAACTCGTGTAGCATTAGGAGCGCAAATTAAGCAAAACTTAAGCCAAATTGGTATTCAAGTCGATTTCAATCCGATCGCATTTAACACGCTGGTTGATAAACTTTCCAACACCCTAGACTGGGACTCTTACCTCTTAGGCTTCACGGGTGGTGTGGAACCGCATGATGGGGCTAATGTTTGGTTACCAGATGGAGGATTACACGCCTTCAACCAGAAACCCCAACAGGGACAAGTACCGATTGAGGGCAGAGAAGTTTACGATTGGGAGGCCCAAATCGGTCGTCTCTATGTTGAGGGGGCAAAAACAGTAGACGAAGCAAAACGCAAAGCCATCTACGCCGAGACGCAACGTATTACGCAAGAGTATTTGCCGATGATTTACCTTGTGAATTCATTATCAATGTCGGCAGTACGCGATCGCATCCAAAATGTGAAATACAATGCCCTTGGTGGTGTCGTCTGGAATATCTACGAGTTGAAAGTCAGCGATTAACAGGCTTGATATCTACTTAGCATAGGATGAAGGTATAACAGCAGCCTGATGAGGGAGAGACACTCAACTCGCTGTAGGAATTAGGGTCATGGAAATCCAAAAACTGAACAATGATATTCCATTTGATATCATCGCCCAAGACAAAAGTAGGAAAATCATTCTAGTAGTTGAGGTCAAAGCAAGGCACCTCGAAGGCAAGCAACATAAGGATTGGTTTATTGAGAAAGTGAAATCGTATCTGCAAGCAGCAAATACAGAGATTCCTTTTGCCATGCTAGTTGACCTTGAAGACATTCAGATTTTTCGATGTGACGATACAAATCTGTCTGAATCAGTTAGCTACATTAAGACTGCCCCTGTACTTAGCCATTATGAACCCAGATACGGGGAAATACGAATATTTCATCATTACCTAGAGGGGCTAGTTGAAGCATGGCTGAGTGACTTAGCCTATCACTGGAAATCCCAAACACCGCCAGCTTCACAACAGTTAGCGGAAGTTGGTTTGTTACAGCAGATTGAAGATGGAACGACTTACTCTGGGATAGCACTAAGTGGTGAGACTGTATATTGAAACTAATTTCTTAATGAGCATTGCTACAGGACGCCACTCTCAACCCTACAATTTACTCTCAACACCGCCTTCATCAGTCCGCATCGCCATCCCCAGCATCCGCTGTATGGAAGCCCTCTCGGCGCTAGAGGATGAACTAAAGCGTCGCAACCGATTTGAGAACGAGTTGAATTTGCAAATCAGCCAATTGCGACGAGACGTTACTTCACCTTATGCTCCATCTCTCCTTTTCCATGTGAGGCAGTCTGTAGTTGAAAATCGGGGGTTACTTAACAATGTCAAAGAGCGTCTATCTCAAGCTCTCGATCAGCTTGCTGCCAAGGCTGAGATCATTGCTCTAACTGCCGATATGCTTCAGACAAGCTTGAACACAGCTTTCTTTGAAAAAGAGCCTACTGACAATTTGATTCTGTGCAGCATCCTTCAGGATGCAAGCGTACATCCTACTGAAGTTAAGGTGTTCCTAAGTGGCAATGTCAAAGAATTTGGAGCGTTAGACGTTCAGCAGCCTTTGCGGGATGCTGGTGTAGAACAGTATTTCAGGACAACTGAAAGTTTCCTGGGTTGGCTGAATTCTCAATCAACTTCGTAAGCTAGTTAGTACAGGATGATTATGACTTTCTGCTGTTCCTTAACCAGATATTGTGGGAACAGTCATCAATTTAAAGTGACCGAATAGACAGTTTTTGTAATAATGACTCAACCTGAAGCCTTGCATTCCTTGTTAGAAGCTGTTGCTGCTGGTAACGTGACACCAGCTAGTGCCCTAGACAAACTGAAAAATCTTACGTTTGAGTCAGTCGGGGATTTTGCCAAAATCGACCATCACCGCACCTTAAGAACTGGCTTTCCTGAGGTAATTTGGGGCTTGGGGAAAACGCCTGAACAAATTGCACAAATTATCGAGGTGATGCGGGTAGGTAATCCTCTAGTTATGGCAACCCGAATTGAGCCAGATGTCTTTACCAAACTGCAAGAAAAAGTCTCAGGCTTGCAATACTATCCAACTGCCCGGATTTGCACATTAGTATCAGAAACAATCCCATCTAAATATTCAGGAATTATCAGTGTCATATGTGCAGGTACATCTGACTTACCAGTTGCTGAGGAAGCCGCTGTAACCGCTGAACTGTGTGGCTTTCAAGTCAAGCGCCTTTGGGATGTTGGGGTGGCTGGTATCCACCGCTTGCTGAGTAATCAGCAGGTAATTACCGAGGCAGATGTCCTAATTGTCGTCGCTGGAATGGAAGGGGCGTTACCTAGTGTTGTCGCAGGTTTGGCAGATTGCCCAGTGATTGCAGTGCCTACGAGTATTGGCTATGGCACAAGTTTTGGCGGCATTGCTCCTCTTTTAACAATGCTCAACTCGTGTGCGCCTGGAATCGGAGTTGTCAATATTGATAATGGATTTGGGGCAGCGATTTTGGCAGGGCAAATCCTGAGAACAGCCCACAAGCTTAAACCAATTAATGAGCAATAGACTTCAGGCAACAGTACTTGTAGGGGCGCAAGACGCAGCGCCCCTGCTTGAGATTAGGGTTTAATTCAGCCAACCCTTGAGGCGTCGAGCCACTTGGGGACGGCGCAACTTACGCATGGCTTTGCTTTGAATCTGACGAACACGCTCACGGGAAAGATTGAACATGCCACCTACTTCTTCTAAGGTGTAGGGTTCACTGCTGGCTAAACCATAGCGAAGTGATATAACATCTTTTTCTCTTTCTGTCAATACATCACTTAAAACATCCCAAATTTCTTGGCGCATCATGGTTTCGCTCATCTGCTCTTCTGGCAAACGCAGATCATTATCTTCGAGCAAATCCACGAGTTCTGTATCTTCTCCCTTACCAACCCGGTGGTTGAGAGAAAGCGATCGCCTACGCAACTGTAGTAGCTGACGCAAGTGGGAAGGTGTGATTTCTAAAGCTTGGGCTAGCTCCTCTTCATTGGGGTTGCGTTGCAGTTCTTGCTTGAGGTCACGCTGAGCTTTCTTGAGTTTATTTAATTTTTCAACAATATGAATTGGCAAACGAATCGTTCGAGCATCATTAGCGATCGTGCGAGTAATCGCCTGACGAATCCACCAATATGCATAGGTAGAGAATTTATAACCTTTGTTTGGATCGAACTTTTCCGTCGCCCGATTCAAACCCAAGGCTCCTTCTTGAATCAAATCCAGGAAAGGAACACCACGGTTTAAATATCTTTTAGCAATTGATACCACTAAGCGCAGGTTGGAGCGAATCATTTTACGCTTTGCCACACGAGCGCGGTAGAGACGACTTTCTAGCTGACGTTCTGTAAGATTGAGTGCTTTTGCAACTTCCGCTTTACTAGGCTTATGTCCTAATTCTGTCTCCAATCGTTGTTGGAGTTCATCCATTTCCAGTAAAAACTGGACACGATTGGCGAGTTCAATCTCTTCTTCTGGCTTAAGCAGCGGGTAACGTGCCATTTCTTTGAAAAAAGCACCTACCGTGTCATCCGAGCTAGTTTTGCGATATCCAGATGCACGTCCGGCTGCCAAATGATCCCCTGCTTCCGAGAATTCAACTTCTACAAGACTCAAGTCAGCTTCCTCTACCTCAAAATTATCAGGAGGAGAAAAATCTGTATCTTCTGTAGACTTGAGATCATCGATCTGGTTCAATTCAGCAATGTTCATGGCGAGCTTCGAGTTATGAGTGTACGAGAGATTGAGAGAAGGTGGCTCTCTTGTGACTAACGCTATACGGTGACAAGAATTAAACGATTCTTGACGCAAGTGGTTTGCGACACCGAAAGTGGCTCAAGAGTGCAGGAAACTCTAAATGGCAGGAGGATGAGCTAGAGAGGCGTGAAGCGGAACTAGATCCAAGGGAAGATTCTAAAACCCTTTAATGGTTGACTCCCCAGCTTTAGAAATCCGAAAACACTGATTCTAAGGCTATCAGAAGTAAAATAGTTAGCTGTTCCCCTGATTACAAAAGGCTAATTATTAAGTATTTTTACGGCTTAGACAAAACTAGTGTGCTTCAGGCAGAAGAACTACCGTCAATTAAGCCGAGGTCATAATTCCTGATACCGACAAGAATTTTCACATTTCACAGCCATAGACCTATAAAAATTTGGACACTGAGACTGAAACGTAGGCAAATATTTGCCCACTAGCTTGAATGATTGGTTTTTTCAATTAACTTTGCTTCTAGACTCAGGATCTCACATACGCTTGGGCTATCCTCTCTACCAATAGTGAGAAAAGCGAGTACTTTCATAGAGCCAGTAGGAGGGGACGATGAGTGGTAGTGAGAGCAACTGTTGTAGCTTCCTCTACTCTCAAAGATTTCTCGGCTGAAGCCAGCTAAAATTGACAAGTCTGATACAAGCCTTCCACAAGTGGCAGCGAGAAGTTTTGGTAAGTAGAGTTCACGATATGACTAATCCTCATTGGGGTCTGGTACTGGCTGAGCGTGGAGCGTCTTATCAGTCTGGTGCGGCTCGGAAACAATGGATTGAAGTATTGGTGGATTGTCCAGGAACGCAGGGGCTATTTACTTACCGATTACCGTCCGAGTTATCAGTCCATCCTGGAGATGTCCTAAGTGTTCCGTTTGGGGCACAGCAGTTAGGTGCGATCGCAATTCGTCTTCTAGACTCACCCCCTCCTGACTTGGCACCCGACAAAATCCGAGAGGTTGAGGATGTTGTGAGTGCTGGGTTCTTCCCAACCTCTTACTGGCAATTGCTAGAACGAGTTGCCCAGTACTACTGCACCCCGTTGATGTCAGTGATACGGGTTGCCCTGCCTCCAGGGTTGCTAGGGCGATCGCAGCGTCGGGTTCGTCTGAATGCTTCTGCACTCCCAAACCAGGCTGATACATTTGTCGGTGCAACTGCGCGTCAACTATTGGGACTGCTCCAAGCTCAACCCGATGGCGACTACAGTTGGCAATATCTCCAACGTCAGGTGAGAGGCGCAAGTCGAGGATTACGGGAATTACTTAAACGCGGTTGGGTTGAAAGTTATCTGGAACAGCCCAAACCCTCACGCCCAAAATTAAGACAAGCTGTAACACTGGCTACAGGAATGTTACCTCTGGAGCTGAAGGGACGGCAACGAGAAGTTTTGGAGGTGCTGAGGCGTCGTGGCGGTGATTTGTGGCTGACAGAATTGCTACAGATTTCCAACGCTAGTTCTTCAACAATCAAGGCACTGGAGCAAAAAGGCTATGTTGTCATTCAACAACGGGAAATCTTACGCACAGCGACAGAACCAAGATTAGCTGGAGACAGAGCCAAAGCCTTGACTTTATCCCAATGTCACGCTTTAGAGGTGATTAATCGTCTTGATGGCTTTGCCCAAGTTCTACTGCATGGGGTTACAGGGTCTGGGAAGACAGAGGTATATCTACAAGCGATCGCACCTATCCTAGAACAAGGAAAATCTGCCCTTGTCTTAGTACCAGAAATTGGTCTAACGCCCCAACTCACAGACCGTTTCCGCGCCCGCTTTGGTAACAAAGTTAACGTTTATCACAGTGCCCTCTCCGATGGCGAACGCTACGACACTTGGCGACAGATGCTTACAGGTGAGCCACAAGTCGTGATTGGCACCCGCAGTGCAATTTTTGCTCCCTTACCCCAACTCGGTTTAATCATCTTGGATGAAGAGCATGACTCTAGCTTCAAACAAGACCAACCCACACCCACCTACCACGCCCGTACCGTCGCACAGTGGCGTGCCGAGTTAGAAAACTGCCCCCTAATCTTAGGTTCCGCCACCCCTTCTTTAGAAACCTGGGTGAGTGTTAGCACTCAGCACTCAGCACTCAGCACTCAGCAGTTAGAACCTTCCTCTTACCCCGTAACTCTTACTTCTTATCTCTCCCTTCCAGAGCGAATTCACTCGCGACCGATGCCGCCAGTGGAAGTAGTGGATATGCGGCAGGAGTTACAGCAAGGCAATCGCTCAATTTTTAGCCGTTCCCTCCAAAATGCTTTGCAGCAGATGCAAGCTAATAAACAACAGGGAATTTTATTTATCCACCGTCGGGGACATAGCACATTTGTGTCTTGCCGCAGTTGTGGATATGTGGTCGAATGTCCGCATTGTGATGTCTCATTGTCCTATCACTACACTCATGAAGGCGCGGCTGAGTTGCTCCGGTGTCACTACTGTAACTACACCCGTATCCATCCCCGCAACTGCCCGGAATGCGGTTCTCCCTATTTAAAATTTTTCGGTAGTGGCACCCAGCGTGTTGCCCAGGAATTAGCTAAAGCTTTTCCCAACTTGCGCCTTATCCGCTTTGATAGTGATACTACCCGAACCAAGGGAGCGCACCGGACACTGTTAACACGCTTTGCCAATGGAGAAGCTGACCTTTTGGTTGGAACTCAAATGCTTACCAAGGGGCTAGATTTAGCGCAGGTAACTTTGGTTGGTGTTATTTCAGCCGATGGATTATTGAATTTAGCAGATTATAGAGCAGCAGAACGGGCTTTTCAGACTCTAACTCAGGTGGCAGGTCGTGCGGGACGTGGCGATGACCCTGGACGAGTGATTATTCAAACCTATTCTCCACAACATCCAGTTATTCAAGCGGTACAGCGTCACGATTATGAATCCTTCATTCAAGCAGAACTAGAACAACGGGAAGCACTGAACTATCCCCCTTATGGACATCTCATTCTTTTCCGGTTGAGTGGTTTGGATGCAGCACAAGTGGAAAATGCCGCAGAACAGCTAGCAGATTGGTTAGGTACTACTGGGTTAGATTACGAAATATTAGGCCCAGCACCAGCCAGTATCATGCGAGTTGCCCGTCGTTATCGTTGGCAAATTTTGCTCAAGTTTTCTCCAGACGTATCTGTAGAGTTGCCAGATTTAAATGAGCTACGAGCAATTTGTCCCAAAGATGTCAGTCTTACTATTGATGTAGATCCACTGAATATGATGTGATGCTTGCTTGGCTAAATTTTTGCAAGTAAGAGTCGATTGGGAGTGAAAAATGCGATCGCTTTCTTGTTTAGCTGATGAAAACGGAAGAATCGATCACATAAGGATAAATAACATTAAGCTTTCACGCATTTAAATTGGGTATCAGTAGCGACCAAGATAGCCGCACTACAAGGATTATGTAATTCTTGACAATAAGGTTTAAATGACGAACAGCTTATTGCTTTATCTAAATCACAAGCCTCAACTAATATCTCACAACTTCCAGATACTAATCAGCTTTTTCGCCTTGGAATCTAGCCTAATCGCTTGTTGAAATTTTATCGATTAGGTAGTCTTTTTCCTCTTCACTTGGAAGAGTGTATGTCAACATATTAGACAATGGATCGTAAATTAAAAATCCACTACAACCGCTAGTCCCCTGATTATCCGTTACTGCGACTGTGCCACAGAAAAAGATAAGAACTCCAAAGATTGTAGCGATGATGGTCGCAACACTCGCAATCATACCAACCCAGTGACTAGTCGATTCAATCACTTGTTGAGCTTTAAACACTTGCAAAAACCCTCTACTCCTGGCTATACACCTATTGTTCCCACGTCTAAACGTTCAGGAACATGAGGAAAAAAGCGATCGCCTGCCCCAACGCTAACGCTACCCGTGAAGTTGATCGCCCTTCATCTGGAAGCCTTTTCTCTCGCCATCCCACCCACTCAATTCACTCAAGTCATCAAATTTAGATAAAACAGCAACAAATAATGATGGTGGGAGCATTTAAAATAGTCAGGTCTAAAACTGTCACACACCGACGGACTATCGACTATGCCTCGCCGCGACGACCTCCACAAAATTTTACTCTTGGGTTCTGGCCCGATTGTCATTGGACAAGCCAGTGAGTTTGACTACTCCGGCACTCAGGCGTGTAAAGCACTCCGGGAAGAAGGTTACGAAGTCGTGCTGGTAAACTCCAATCCCGCCAGCATCATGACTGACCCGGAAACCGCTGACCGCACCTACATTGAGCCGCTAACACCGGAAATTGTGGAGAAGGTTATTGAAAAAGAGCGACCGGATGCCCTGCTACCAACAATGGGAGGTCAGACAGCGCTGAACATCGCCGTTACTCTTGCCAAGAATGGGGCACTAGAGAAGTACGGCGTTGAGCTAATTGGGGCGAAGCTTCCAGCAATTGAGATGGCAGAAGACCGCCAGTTGTTTAAAGAAGCAATGGCACGGATTGGAGTCGGTGTCTGTCCTTCGGGAATCGTTAATAACATGGATGAGGCAAAGGTAATTGCCGAAGAAATTGGCAGCTATCCCTTAATCATTCGCCCTGCCTATACTCTTGGCGGCACAGGTGGTGGTATTGCCTACAACCAGGAAGAATATGAAGAAATGGCTCAGGTAGGCTTGGATGCCTCGCCAGTCTCTCAAATCCTCGTTGAGCAATCGCTACTAGGGTGGAAAGAGTACGAACTCGAAGTGATGCGCGACTTAGCAGATAACGTTGTCATCATCTGCTCAATTGAAAACCTCGACCCAATGGGCATCCATACAGGGGACTCGATCACTGTTGCCCCCGCGCAAACCCTAACTGATAAAGAGTATCAGCGGCTGCGGGATGCCTCGATTAAAATCATCCGCGAGATTGGCGTAGAAACAGGCGGCTCAAATATCCAGTTTGCGGTGAATCCCGTTACGGGTGATCTGATTGTCATTGAGATGAACCCCCGCGTTTCCCGGAGTTCGGCTCTTGCATCAAAGGCGACGGGTTTCCCCATTGCTAAGTTTGCCGCTAAGCTTGCTGTGGGCTACACGCTGGATGAAATTCCCAACGACATCACCAAAAAGACACCAGCTTCTTTTGAACCGACGATTGACTATGTGGTGACGAAGATACCCCGGTTTGCCTTTGAAAAGTTTCCCGGTTCTGAACCCGTGCTGACAACGCAGATGAAATCAGTTGGGGAAGCAATGGCAATTGGGCGGACATTTCACGAGTCATTTCAGAAAGCCTTGCGCTCAATTGAAACGGGGCGTTACGGTTGGGGGTGTGATAAGGCTGAGAAGCTACCTTCTTTAGAGCAAATCCGCCCAGGTTTAAGAACACCGAATCCAGAACGGATTTTCACGATTCGCCACGCTTTCTTGCTGGGGATGACGGTGGAGGAAATCTACGAACTGACTGGGATTGACCCGTGGTTTTTGGATAAGTTGGAGGAGTTACTCGAAACCGAGAAATTCCTGAAGCGTACTGCCTTAGAAAAGCTCTCCAAAGAGGAGTTATGGGGAATTAAACGGCAAGGATTTAGCGATCGCCAAATTGCCTTTGCAACCAAAACTTCAGAAGACGAAGTTCGCGCTTACCGTAAAAGCCTGGGCATTGTGCCAGTCTACAAGACAGTTGATACCTGCGCGGCGGAGTTTGAAGCGTTAACGCCTTACTACTATTCCACCTATGAGGAAGACTCAGAGGTGCTACCGTCCGATAACCGCAAGGTGTTGATTTTAGGCGGTGGTCCTAACCGAATTGGACAGGGGATTGAGTTTGACTATTGTTGCTGTCATGCCGCTTATGCCTTGAGTAAAGAGGGATTTGAAACCATAATGGTTAACTCAAATCCGGAGACGGTTTCGACAGACTATGACACAAGCGATCGCCTTTACTTTGAACCCCTTACCAAAGAAGATGTTCTCAATATCATCGAAGCGGAGAACCCAGAGGGCGTGATTATCCAGTTTGGAGGACAGACACCACTCAAGCTGGCAGTACCTCTGCAAGAATTTTTGAGCCGCCCTGAAAATAAGGACGCACTCAAGACCAAAATTTGGGGGACTTCTCCCGATTCTATTGACACGGCAGAAGACCGCGAACGGTTTGAAAAAATCTTACGCCAACTAGATATCAAACAGCCACCTAATGGTCTTGCCCGCAGTTATGGAGAAGCGCTGGAAATCGCCAAGCGCGTTACCTATCCTGTCGTAGTTCGCCCTTCCTACGTGCTAGGTGGACGAGCAATGGAAATTGTCTACTCTGATGCCGAACTGGAACGCTACATGACCTTTGCGGTGCAGATAGAACCAGAACATCCAATTTTGATTGATAAATTCTTGGAGAATGCTATCGAGGTAGATGTCGATGCGATCGCCGATCACACAGGCATGGTTGTCATTGGCGGCATCATGGAGCATATCGAACAAGCCGGAATTCACTCTGGTGATTCAGCTTGCTCCTTACCCGTCGTTTCTTTGCCACCCGCTGTTGTGGACAAGATTCGCACTTGGACAGTGCAGTTGGCAAAAGCCCTCAAGGTAGTTGGGCTGATGAATATCCAGTTTGCCGTTGTTGGTACCCAAGGCTATTCGCCCCAAGTGTATATTTTGGAAGCAAACCCTCGTGCCTCTCGGACTGTTCCCTTTGTTTCTAAGGCAACAGGTGTGCCTCTCGCCGGACTTGCCTCTCGCATTATGTCTGGGCAGACTCTAGAGTCTCTTGGTTTCACTAAGGAACCAATACTCCAACACATAGCTGTCAAGGAAGCTGTATTGCCGTTTGAGAAGTTTGCAGGTACAGACCCAATTCTAGGGCCTGAAATGCGCTCTACTGGTGAAGTGATGGGGATTGACACGGACTTTGGCAAGGCGTTTGCCAAGGCAGCATTAGGCGCGAATCAACACTTGCCTCTCTCTGGTACCGTGTTTGTCTCAACGAATGACCGTGATAAGCCCGGTGTTGTCCCAGTCGTAAGAGACTTTATGGAGCTAGGCTTCCATATTGTCGCAACAGAAGGTACAAGGAAAGCCCTAAAAGACCATGGGGTAGATGTTGAATTGATCTTGAAACTTCATGAAGGGCGTCCCAATGTCATGGACGCAATTAAAAATAAGAAGATTCAGTTGATTATCAACACACCTTCCGGGGAAGAAGCACGAGTAGATGGGCGTTTGCTTCGTCGTTCAGCTTTGGCTTACAAAGTTCCCATCATTACCACGCTTTCTGGAGCAAAAGCGGCGGCGGCTGCCATTCGTTCGTTGCAGTCACAGCCGTTGGATGTGAAGGCATTACAAGACTACATTTACTAGCAGGGAACTACGCAAATAGTCTTTTGAACTACCATCTGTAAGGGCGCACGGCTGTGCGCTCTTACTATATGTTTATGCGTCAGTTAATGATTGCTGGCAAGACATCGGAAACGGCTACTCCTCCTTAGGATAAACGCTGGCTCCTGTATCTATCCCCAAAGCCTTAACACGAATTCCCTGTAGCCCCAAATCAAAAGCTCGTCTGCAAAGTTCGCGAACATTGTGTGCGAATTCCTTGCTCTGACGCCTGGTTACAGAAACCTCTATCTTACCGTCTACAATCTGGGGCAAGTAAGGCATGAGTTCGGGAAATTGTTCGATGATTTCTTGCTCATTCATAATTTCAGGCTGGATTTTTTGTCAACTAGCGATCAACTCTCTCCCTATCAGGGAAACAGAAAAGCTGATGGCTAACTGCTATCTCAACTTAGCCAGAATGCGATCGCTGTGACAGTTCCTTTTGTCCTGTACTTGACTTTTTTTCAATAAGGAGGTAGAGCTCCATTCTCCCCTTGCCTTTCACCTGAATCAACCCTCGCTCTTCAAGCAGATAGTTATCTCGTAATCGCTCATAAGTCGCTTGAGTAACCTGAATGCAGCCGGAAATGCCATGGGATTCCATGCGGCTTGCTGTATTCACGGTATCGCCCCACAAGTCGTAAATAAACTTTTTGATGCCAATTACACCAGCAACCACGGGACCAGTATTGATGCCAATCCGAATGCTGAGCCTCTCACCCGTCTCGGCATTGAATTGGGCAATTTCTCTTTGCATATCCAGCGCCATTTCGGCAACAGCCTCTACATGATCGGGACGAGGAGTCGGCAAACCTCCCACGACCATATAGGCATCTCCAATCGTCTTAATCTTCTCCAACCCATGCTTTTCAGCTAGTAGGTCAAACGTTGAAAAGATTCGGTTAAGCAACTTCACCAATTCTATGGGCGATACACAAGCTGAAAACTTTGTAAAGCCAACAATGTCAGCAAACAGGACGGTGACGTCGGCGAAGTGGTCAGCAATCGAGTCAGTCTCATGTTTCAGGCGAAAGGCAATCTCAGACGGCAAGATATTTCGTAGCAGTCGCTCAGACTTTTCCTTCTCAACAAGCAGGGCTTCCTCCGCCTGCTTGCGATTTCTAGCTTCCATCGCCAAAGTCGCCATGTATGCTAAGTAGTTGGCAAAGTTTTGTTCTTCCAGCTTCCAGTGACGAGGTGTCCCTACGTGTTCCAGACAAAGGACTCCTACGGTGTTACCACCCAGACGAATCGGCATATCCAACATAGAGGCAATCCCCAAAGGCGCTAGATAAGATGCCGAAAATTCTTGAGTCCGAGAATCAGTATAGGCATTATCAGCTGCGATCGCACGCTCTAACTGTAAGGCTTGGAAATATCCAGGATAGTCAACAGCCGCTAACTCCATCCCTTCTGAATCCCGTTCGGCACTAAGTTCGTGCAGTTTGATGCAGTGAATCTTCGAGTGGTCGCTATTGTAGAGCCATACACTCGCCCGCTCAATGTCCAGGGTATGTGCTGCTGTCTTAGTAATCTCAGAAAAAGCCGCACTGATGTCGCCACTGTAGAGAGGCTGGCATTTTGCTAGTTCCAGCAGTGCCGTCTGCTGCTTTCGCAATCGAGTCTTACTCTCCTGTAGTGATTCGAGAAAACCTCGATTTTGGGCTTCGCTTCTGCGGAGTGCGACTTCTGCCTGCTGGCGCTCAGTGATATCAATACCAGCAGCAATGAAGTACCTAACCGAACCATTAGCGTTTTTCAAGGCGTTACCAGACCAAACAATCACTCGGCGCTCTTCATCCTTTGTTACCCAGTAGTTTTCTGACTCGTCTGGAAACTCACCATTTCGCAACTCTTCAAAGATTGCTTTTACTGGCTCCACTTCTTCTGGAATGATGAACAAATCCCAGAAACACTGACCTCTCACCTCAGCGAATGAGTAACGGGTAAGCCTTTCGCAAGCTCGGTTAAAGCGGATAATTTGCCCCTCTGGATTGAGTACTACTATCAAAGCGCTCGCTGTATCCAAAACAGCTGAGGCAAAATCGCGCTCTGCTGATAACACCTCTTCCACCCTCTGGCGCTCAGCCATTTCTCGATTAATGAAGTAGTAGACCCAACCTAAGACGATAAGCACCAGCAAGATGCCGAGCCATAAGGCAATTAGCTCACTTTGCTGTCTCCTGATTTCAGTCTGCTGCTGGAGCAAAGACTCTTGCTCGTTCTTCATTTGTGTGAGTTCTTTTTGGATCTCATCCCTTAGCTGCTTTCCCTCAGCCAACAGCACTACTTGCAATGCTGCCTCAGAGTTCCGGAGTCGTAAGTCAGTACCCTTGTTTAGCAAAGCCAGTTTCCTGGCAATTAAAGGTTCAAGCGTATCGAGCTTTTGCTGTTGTTTGGGATTCTTGGCACTTAATTGCTGGAGGTCTTTGAGGCTTTGCTCAACGTCTGCAACGGCAGCTTGATAAGATTTCAGATAAGCTTTTTCTCCAGCGATTAGGTAGCTCTGCTGCTCAGTTTCGGCTTCTGTAAGCTGGGAAAGTAAATCTTGGATATTTCCACTAACCTGTTGGTTGTTCTCTACTCTCGCAACCGTATCAATAAATCGGCTCGTGTTCCGGTACGAGATAGCACCAATCACAACCAGTATTGTTGCTGCCGCTCCCAATCCTCCAGCTATTCTTTTGAAAAATCGCTTGCGCGTCTTCTTTCCCTGTAGCCGCTCAGTAATGGTGCGTGCCAGAGCCGCTAAACTACGTCGTAGCTCCAGTTGGACTACCGCTTGGCGACCTAAGGCTTGTAAGGCTTCTATCTGTTGAGGTTCGAGTTCCCGTGGAACATAGTCAATTACACACAACGTTCCCAATGCCTGACCATCTGGTGTAATCAAAGGCACACCAGCATAAAACCGGATATGGGGAGGATTAGTGACCAGTGGGTTAGTAGCAAACCGTTCGTCAGCCAGTGCGTCCGGAATAATCATAATGTCCGGTTGCAGAATGGCATGAGCGCAGAAGGCAATACTACGTGGTGTTTCCGATACGTCCAGACCTACCTTTGACTTGAACCACTGGCGGTTGGCATCAATCAAGCTAACCAATGTAGTAGGGGTACCAGAAATTAACGCCGCCAAACGGGTGATGTCATCAAATCCTTTTTCAGGAGCGGTATCGAGAATTTGAAGCTGGCGAAGTGCCTTGAGCCTCGTCGCTTCGTTTTTAGGTAGTGGGGCTTCCATCTGGAGGAATCGCTTCTGGTTGCATTTGCATTGAGACTGATGCTCCTGAATCTATAATTAATTGCCACTGGAGTTGGAATTTAGTAGCTCTACTAGTTCACAGTATGTTGGATAGCACAGTTGTTTCATCAGCTCAAATGCTGAAATACTTATCAGCCTTTGCTGAGATACTATTGCGCTAAATCTCACGACGGAACGATCTAATCGCTTCTCCCGCGTCAGTTTCTGCCATCAAAATGCAGCGTCTGAGCAAATTAAGATCAAGTTCACTGAGTCCACAGCCGTACCCCAGGAGAACCCTCAAAGCCCTTCTGGATGAACTTGAACTGTTCCCAGGTTCCATGATGAACAATGCGTTGGTCGGTGGTTTTGTGCAGTAGTGGGGGCATCGCACTCTCATCTCCGGCTATCCTTACTAGCAATTGTGGCATATCGCTTGCAAGCCCGATTATCTCGTAGGGAATCGCATTGAGCATATTTATTTATTCGCCTTCCTCTTGTTCTAAAATCGCTTCAATCCATGCGAAACAACTGCTAGACCAGGTTTTGCCTAAATTTGAATCTCAACATCCAATGACCTGAAAGCTCATTCAAATAGCTGAGGCTAACGAGTTTACAATCTGCCACAATTGACCGAAGGTTGAGTTTACGATGTTTGGGTCTACGGCAAACTCTGTGATTAGGAGGCAGTACGAGGTGAACACTATACCAAAGCAGCGTATAACTGTTGCCCTGGTTAACCTGGTGTTAGTTGTCACTACGGGCTTGTTACTGGTCCTACTGTGGCAACTGCGAAGCTTGTTGGTAGCACTAATGATTGCGATAGTTGTAGCAGCAGCGCTTGCTCCAATTATTGATAGTGCCGAAAAGCTGCGGTTGCCTCGGTGGTTAGCGGTAATCGTGGTGTATTTGGGATTAATAGGACTTTTGACAGGTGCAGGGGTATTGATTGGGCCGACAGTGGCTGAGCAAATTCAGCGCTTGATTCGGAGACTACCCGGTTACCTGGAAGTTGTGCGATCGCTTATTGAGAACCTGGCAATTCGTTTTGGTTTGACTGATCCAGAAACAGTCAGTCCGGTTAGCCAACTACTCAATCCTCAGGCACTTACGGGTTGGGTGATTCGCTCAAGCCAGCAGTTGTTGGTGCGTTCTTATAGTGTCACTAGAGGGATTCTCGGCGGTTTCTTTACCCTGATTCTTGCCCTGTTGCTCTCAGGCTATATGTTGTCAGGTTCTGAGAAATTGATTCAGGGCTTGGTAAGTTTATTCCCCTATCCTTGGAATGAGCGTTTGGAAGCGCAAGTCGAGCCAGTTACCCAACGGATGGGGGGATACATTCAAGGGCGAGTCTTGGTTTCGGGAATTCTAGGCATTGTAATTACTGCTGGTTTGGGAGTTTTGGGGCTTTCAGAATTTGCTCTCGGTTTAGGGGTAATTGCAGGCTTTACGAACTTGATTCCCTTTTTGGGACCAATTTTAGGAGCAGTTCCCGCTTTAATTGTCGCGGTTGGTCACGGTGGGCTAACGTTTTTCTGGGTGTTACTGTTGTTTGTGATTATCCAGAATGTTGAAACTTATGTGCTTGACCCTTTACTAGTTGGTAATTCGGTGAAAGTCCATCCGTTGTATCAGCTACTAGCAGTACTGGGAGGAACGCAAGTTTTAGGGATTATTGGCGCGTTAATTGTTCCACCTTGGGTGGCTGGTGCGGCTGTGCTGTTGGAAAATCTTTACCTGAAACCTAAACAGTTGGCGGAACAACAGGAGGCGTTGGTTACAGCACGAACTCCCGAAACTGCAAATCCGTTACCTGTGAATCGCTGAAATGGATGAAGGGGTTTGATAAGCAGTTGTTGGTTGTTGGGTTTAAAAGGGGTGGGATGTAAGTTAAAAAATACAATATTGTTTCTTGAAGAACCCGGAAATGGGGGAAGCCCCCCCAAACCCCCCTTTTGGGGGACGGAGTGCCTTCCCCAAACCCCCTGCACAAGGATTTATCTGTAGATTATGTAAGGAAAGTTTGGTTTATTGGCTTCGCAATTAAGTAAAGACTGGTTGTTAGGAATCAGGCATAGTTGAAGTCTGTAACAACCAACAACTAACAACTAACAACTTTTATGATTCGCTTCCCATATTTAGCGAGACGATTTGTCCGGCTTGCGTCTGTGGCAATGGCGATCGCTGTTTTGCTATCATTTACACCCGTCTTTGGTCAGGACAACCCCTCTCCCTCTGCTACCATCGTCCTTGATGGACGCCGCCTGTTTGAAGTTAGCCCGTCTGGAGGATATAGTGCCCAAAAACGAGCGGAGGATGCTAATCGCCTGCTCAAGCAGAAAGTCCGAATCCCTAGTCCTCCTATATCCGTGACTATTGATGAAACTCAAGATTTACCCATTATTCAAGTAGATGGCTCTCACTTACTTACCGTTACTCAGGGAGATGCACCACCCGGAAGAACGGCAGAAGAGCAAGCACAAATTTGGGTGGGACAATTGGCAGAGTCGATACAGCAGGCACAAGAGCAACGTCGTCCTGCCTATATCCAGAAGGCAATGCTTGTTTCCGTGGGGTGTGTGTTATTTGCGATCGTATTGAGTTGGGGATTGGGTTGGATTTGGCGGCGTTGGCTACAGCCAAAGCTTCCCCCAGAAGTCAAAGACTCAGAAGATAGCCGCCAACACCTGACAATTGAACTCGCCGTAAGAATTCTCTTTGCTTGCATTCGATTAGCGTTGTGGCTATTCATAGCCCTTTACATCACAAATTTATTCCCCCAAACACGGGAACTAAGCCGTCAGATGCAGGATACTCTTGTTGGCAGTTTAGTCTCTGAGTTGATTCCCTTAGGAGAAAAGTCCTACTCGGTTTTAGATTTATTAATTCTCCTAGGGCTATTCACGGGTTTAGTGATACTGGCAAGAACAGCAAAAAAGCTGTTGCGATCGCGTGTTCTACGCTTAACAGGCTTAAATCGTGGTTCTCAGGAAACTGTTGCTCAGATTGCCACCTACGGCATCATTTTCCTC
This sequence comes from Symplocastrum torsivum, assembly GCF_059505465.1. Classification (NCBI taxonomy): domain Bacteria; kingdom Bacillati; phylum Cyanobacteriota; class Cyanophyceae; order Oscillatoriales; family Microcoleaceae; genus Symplocastrum; species Symplocastrum torsivum. The sequence continues at coordinate 93,898 of NZ_JCACKQ010000016.1, forward strand.
GGTACGATTGTTCTGCTGCAACTATGGGGACTTGACCTCAGTTCCCTAACTATCTTTGCTAGTGTCTTAGGTGTTGGTATTGGCTTAGGATTGCAGGGCATCGCCAAGGAATTTATTAGTGGTTTGGTGCTGATTTTTGAGCGTCCCATTAAAGTCGGTGACTTTGTGGATCTAGGCGAACAGATGGGAACCGTTGAGCGTATCAGCGTCCGCAGCACAGAAATCCGTACCTTGGATGAAATCTCGATTATTGTGCCTAATTCTCGTTTCCTTGAATCAGAGGTTATTAACTGGACACACAACTCTCCTTTCTCACGCTTAAAAATACCAGTCGGTGTTGCCTATGGCTCAAACCTCACTACTGTTCGAGGTGCTTTGATTGATGCCGCGAAAGAACATGCCGACGTTCTTGCAGAACCAGCCCCTAGAGTATTCTTTATGGGTATGGGCGAAAGTTCCCTAGATTTTAATTTGCTGGTTTGGATTGACGAACCTCGGAAGCAATTCCGGATTAAGAGCGACATCTACTTTCGGATTGAAGCAATTTTACGTCATCGCGGTGTTGAAATTCCCTTTCCTCAGCGAGACTTGCACGTTCGTTCTGGCAACTTACCAATAGAAGTCTCGCCCCAACTGACAGAATCTCTTGCTCAGTTATCCAATAGCCTTATCCAATGGTTAGAAAAGCAGTCAACAGCTCCAACTCAGGAGAATCAGGGTAATCGTGATACATCCAATAATGGACAGCATCGCGATCGCTAATATTAAATCCGTTTGTTATCAAAGATTTTGAGCTTGTAAAAATGGAAGAACTCTTCTTTAAGAATTTTTTTTGCTAGAAAACGACCCAAGGAATCAGTTGCATTATCGTTAAACTTATCTGACAAGAGCCGATTCGGATAGGAGTAGTTATGAAGAAATCGCGTCTTCTTGCCGCCGTTGGCTACGTGGTGTTGGGGATGTGGCTGAGTACTTCTCGTCTTGCTGGGGCGACGGATCAAAGTTCCTCATTGACGTTCCCGTTGAAGCTTGCCCAAAGTCAGCCGTCTACGCCTAGTAGCACTCCCCGTCCTGATGCTGACTTAGAAGCAATGGAGTATAAATCCTTCCTTACGCCACCCCCCATCTCTCCAGCTTGTCCATTTCCTTCTATCCCAATGTCGAAAGATATCGCCAACGTCATGTTTGGAGAAATCATTATCAAACCCGGTGAATCAACTTTTGTTATGTTTGAACCGGGTGATGGCTCCGATGCTGACCTCAGTATGACTATCAGTAACTTGCTAGGAGAGGGAAAGCTGGATGAAGCCCTGCAAGTTGCCCAAACAATCAAGGATGTTTCCCAAAAGAACAAAGCCTTACGCAGGATAGCCAGTGCTTACCAGGAAACTGGACAACTGGAGCAAGCCCTTGAGGTGGCAAAGAGCATCGCCGAAGATCCCCAGACGAGCGATAATTCATTGGATGATACTATCTCAGTGAAAGATAATGTGTTGTCGGAGATCGCTGCTGCCTACGTGGAATCTGGACAACTGGAGCAAGCTCTTGAGGTCGCAGAAATCATAGGTGAGCGTTTCCGAATTAGTACTTTACTGAATATCGCTGAAAAGTATCGCCTAACGGGACAACTAGAACACGCGGCTTCTCTCATAGAGCGAGCACTGACGGCTTATAGAACCCATTTGAGATCTTAAGAAGAGGCTGAAAGCCTTTTAATCATTAGCCTAATGAAGCAAAGGTTGATTTTGGTTGTGGCATTGGCTAGGGTTCGCTCAAAGTTCTTAACGAGGATCTGGAGAGCGCTCCAATGCTTGGATGGAGCGCTCTCTTCCCCCACCTAGCTACAGCTGGAACTCTCTCCAGATTTCCCTTGGGCTGCTTTCTCTTGTTTCGAGGGTTTAGTTGAGCCCACATTCCGCCCTTTGAGTGTCACAAGCAGATAATTTAGTGGAGCGCAATC
>NZ_JCACKQ010000017.1:0-79323 GCF_059505465.1 Symplocastrum torsivum
TAATAAGAATCCTACTACCTGATCTCAGCGGTAAGCTTTTTCTCGGAAATCACCTAAGGTCATCAAAACTTGGTCTTCCAGACAGATTTTCCCAGGCCGTCCAGTTTTCTTTTTTTGTTGACTATGTTGGTGAACTATTTCCACCATCTGCTTAAAAGTTTCTAGCCGGACGCCACAAAAGCGCTTAAATTCTGCTGGCTTGAGATGTTTAGCTCGTTCGTATTTCATCAGTTTTCCTTATGAATCTGTCGTGGTGAGCGCAGAAAACGGGTGAGCGATCGCCTAATTTCAGACCTCATATTACCCCAGCGACGACTTTTGCAAGAGGTCTAGTGAATGCGATCGCGTGAGACGAAGCCATAGCGACGTTAGCGAAGCGAACCGTAGGCTAGGAGCGTTAGCTAGTAGCGATTGTAAGGAGCGTCGGCGTTAGCCTAGCGCAGATCGCACTAAAGGCGCAGCCCTTAAAAGGTTCGTAAGTCTGATAGAAGTTGACAACTATTGATCGGAATGCACACATCTCACCTCTATTAAACAGATTTTTATGGCTGGACTCAAGAGCAAGTAACGCGGCTCAAAGCTCAGCAATTTCCTCAATTAGATTCAGTCAATCTGATTGAGGAAATTGAATCGTTGGGCAGAAAAGAGCGACAAGAGCTGAGGAATCAACTGGGAGTGTTGTTAGGACACCTGTTGAAATGGCAATTTCAACCTGATTTAAAGGGCGCGTTCGCCCAACTGATAACTTAAAGCCGTGCGATCGCTCTTTGGTAGTACCAACAGTATCGGAAAGTAAGTTCCGCAATGCTCTCTGCTAAAGTTGGGTTACAGCCTACCGATTAAATATTCCAGAATACTGGGTAGTTGACCCACTGACATCAAGGGTAACGATTTTCACCCTGATCGAGGAACTGTATGAAGGTGCGGAGTTCAGTGGTGCTGAGCAGATTATTTCAAGTACTTTTCCAGAGTTGACTCTGACAGTCGAGCAGATTATTTGGGCTGGGGCAATTCCTAGCGATGAAGAAAACGAATGAAAGACAATTCCTTACACAATAGCTCTGCTCACTCAGACTTGTTATTCTAGGCTTCAGTTAGAGGGATTCAAAACTAATGCCATGACATCAGGAGTAATTTATCCTCACATTGAGAAAGCGGAAGGTCAACCCGCACGGTTACAGAGGATACCGCGTGTGCGTGTCGCTCAGATTGTCATGGATTACTTGGCTTATGGTTGGTCAGTTGAAGAAATGTGCCGACAGCATCCTTATCTGACACTATCAGAAGCTCATGCGGCGATGGTGTATTACTTTGATCGCCAAGATGAAATTGATAGTGAGATTCGCACGGAATGGGAGCAAGCGCAACAGGCAAAATCTCAAGCATTACCTTCTCCTTTTTTTGTGCGAATGAAGGCAAGAGGGTTGTTGTAAGTGGCGATCGCACTCTACATGGACGTTCATGTACCTCAAGCTATTACAGATCAATTGCGTCGTCGTAGTGTAGATGTTCTCACTGCAATTGCTCTCGCCTCAGAACCAGAGAAATGGCTCAATGTGGTAGAGTACCTGCCTTTTTAGTGCGATCGCACATTGGTCGTAACAACCGCATCTGAAGAATTCCTAGTTGCAATTGACCAAGCACTGGATGATCGAGTTTGTGTGCTGCGTAGAGTAAAGCTGCTTTCAGCTCGTCCATTTCAAGGTCTGGCATTTCTTCTAAGATTTGCTCAAAACTTAAAATCTCATCCAATTCATTGTTAAAGGCAAATTCCGCTCCACTCAGCGAAGCTGAGTCAGAGCGCTTTAGTCTAAACTCCAGTAACTTACAATGATTGCAGCTGCTATTCGATTGCTCATGGTGAGTGCGAATAGTCTTTGGCTATGCAGTGGCATCTGAAACCACGCGCCGTTAAGTGAAACTTTGCATGGAAAAGGAACCTTCATGACTAAAATAATCTCTTTGTTTAACAACAAAGGTGGTGTAGGCAAAACAACTACTATTTTTAATTTGAGTGCATCACTTGCCGCAGCAGGTAAAAAGATTCTTTTGATTGATTTTGATCCTCAGTGTAATCTTTCTATTGCAACAATTGGATATGATGAATTTGCTGACTATCTTCAGAGAACAGAAGAATTTCCATTTGGAAAAACAATTCGAGCTTTTGCTCAACCATCTCTTCAACCTACTCAAAATAGCGAAAGTTACGTTACTCAGCCTAAGTATCAGAATGACACGATTAATGATAGAATTAATACAATTTATGCTCAGACTATTATAGATATAGTTCCAGGAGATTTCTGGCTTAATAGTTTTGCTGATATACTTACGGTTGGTACAGATGTAGTGCAAGGTACTGGTTTGTATAGATTCTTAGTTCCCTTTCTTTTTGTAGAACATCTTAAAAAAAATGGAAAATCTTACGACTATGTATTAATTGATTTGCCTCCATCATTTAACACACTTGTCCGTTCAGCTTTATATTGCTCGGATTATTTCTTAGTTCCTTGTACTCCTGATTCATTTTCTGCTTACTGCGTTAGCCTCATTGGCGAAGTATTACCAACTTTTATTGATGATTGGAATCAAGGAAAGCGACGTTATGAAAGTTCAAATCAATACGATAAAGTTATACCTGGAAAAGGTCAACCTAAGTTTGGTGGATGGATTTTCAACGGATTTGATACTAAAAAATATACGAGTACTGGTGAACGGAAAGAAATTGGTGCAGACAAGGCTCATTTGGATAAAATTATAGAGAAAATAAAAAATGATTTAATCCCTAAATTGGAAGGAATATCCAGTTACGAGTGTTTACCTAAGTTTATAAATACAGAACCCGTGGTAAAAATTGAAGATTTGAATGTCATGGCTTCGGAAATTCAAAAATTGAATATTCCTCTTAAATATTTATCCAGTCAACGCCCAACTATATTTTCCGCATGGTCATCTTACCAAAAGGAGTTAATGAAGAGAATGAATGCACAATACGATTTTCTAGCAAAATATATAATTAAGAACTTCGACGCTGAAAATGAGAGTTAACAGGTAATTTGTCAGAATTAATATCAAATACGCTAACGCTCTATTCTCCTCGAAGTCCACTCCCCCAAAGTTGAGGCTGCATGAGAAGCGATCGCCCCTTACTTTGTTAAGCTGCAACATCACTAGATACTGGCTCAAAATGCAGCACCATAATTTGCTCTGGACGTAAACCAAGAGATTCGTAAGTGCGTCCTGTGCGATCGCTAAATTCAACTTCAAACGCCCTACCATCGGCAAGGATTTCAACAACTGTACCCACTTGCCCACGCCACAGATTGAACTCAAGCAAATCGACCGTAAGAGCAACTACATCTAACAACTTGATTGTATCTGTCATATAAACCTCCAACTCTTACAACGGGTAGCAGGTTGTCAATCTTGGAGTATCTGAGTCATGTTCAATAATCCAACCGCTACGAACAGTGGCAACGGTGGAGTGAGCGCTTATACTGTACCTTTGCCTAAAACCACTTCAACGGCTTACTGTCGGCGTGGCGATGGCAGTAAATTGAGTATTTGTCTGCTAGTCTTGCGGGTAATCTCATTAATATCAGTTCGTTGGTCTTCTGAAAGATTCTGAACCTCGTTTAATCCCTCCACTATTCCAGCACCTCTGCGTCTAGCAGACTTATATTGATTCTGTTGCTCTGGACTCAGCAAAGCTTCGATCTGAGTAATAGCTTCAGCTTGAATTTGATTGATTCGAGACTGTTGTTGCTGAAGCGGAGAAGGGGGTTGTGGGGGACGTGGGGGTTGTGGGAATTGGGCTAAAGCTATGCTTGGAGTTGCCAAGATGATGACAGCGGCAAGGAGTGAGGTGCGATCGCGTTTCAGCATAGGTTTCTTGGAGTAAAGGCTGTTGAAATCTATCCTACCCAAGAGGTGAGGATTATCTTAACCTCATAACGTGCGATCGCCTTTGGCACTGCGTTAACGCGATCGCTACATCAACGATTGGGACTTTCTTCGCTGTTCTCTATTTCACCGCCAATTCGCTCCAATGACCAGCCACCGAAGCCAAGGGAGGGAACCTAAGTGGTTTAGGACGCATGGTTCGACTGACTCTGTGTTGAACTAAACTCTGTGCAAACCCCGGCTGGATCGACTTGAAGATTAAACAAAGCGCTATCTTCACACTGACAGCTTCCCTGACCGAAAAACTGGCATACGGCACAACAATCTTGTCCTGATGCGATCGCTTGTTGTCTTGCTTTTTGTCTAACTAAACTTTGTTGTGTTAGAGGAATCAGTCTGAGCGCTATCCCATCCCACTTGGCGAGGACTGTGCCACTTGCGGCAAATATCTGCCAACGAGGGTCAGTCTCTACAATATCTTCTGGAATGCGTAACCATGCTCCTTCTACTTCGGCTTCTATTTGAACTTCAAACTCTTGTGGCTGTTCAATCTTGGTAATTTGCGTCGCACTTAAATGATTTGGTGCTTGACCATATTCCACTTCTTCTCCCACACAGGGGATATGAATGTAGTGCTTGGACCGTAAATCCCCGCTTTTGGCAAGTTCATGCAAGGCTTCACCACTACCATGAACTAAAATCAAGTGCTTTGGATTGACCTTGTTAATCACTTGAGTCAAACCAATTTTGTCAGCATGAGCTGAAAGATTAAAGCGCTCAATCCGTGCTTTTACTGTAATCTCTTTACCATCTAATTCAACGGTATCACCCGTTTTTAGGCTTTGTAGCATTCGCCCAGGAGACTCTTCATCGGTGTAACCCGAAATAAAGATTGCTGCATTTTCTCTCTCTAGCAGCACGCCAGCATAATACACACTGGGTCCACCTGTGAGCATTCCTGAACTTGCAACTATCACACTTGGATGAGCAATTGCTAGAGGTCTTTCTTTATGAGAGCCGATTGGAATAATGGGAGGATTAGGGTTTTCATTAAAGAATGGTTCCTCTTGTTTCGCAAAGTTTTGTACTGAGGATGGGAGGAGTTCCAAATTATCTCGAAATGTATCTGTAATTGCCCGTACTAACCCATCGACATAGATAGGAATTTTTAGCTTTTTGAATAAAGCACTTGTCCGAATTGCGAGTAAAATTTCTTGGGCACGTCCCAAGGCAAAACTGGGTAGAAGAACATTTCCTCCAGCTTCAACAACAGACGCGATCGCATTCATCAATGCTGTCTCTTGATTCCTTCTTGCTGGGTGTGTATCTGCCCCATAAGTAGACTCGGTAATCAATATGTCTGCTTGAGGCAAATCGGCAAGTTTTAATCCTTCAGTCGTTCTACTAGACGTTGTATTGTAGTCCCCGGTATACAACAAACTCCTCTCTCTATACTGGAGATAAATACAAGCCGCTCCCACAATATGACCTGCATTGATAAATTGCACCTTTAATTCTGGCAGAGGTTCAAAGTAGGAGCCAATCGGCTTCGTCTCTAAACGAAACAACGTCCGTTGCAATTCATTCTCATTAAATAATTCATTTGCATCCTCATTTCTCTGTTGAACTTTTAAGCAGTCAGTTAACATCACATGAGCAATTTCACGAGTACCCGGAGTACAAATCATTGGCACGGCTGGGTAGCGGCTGTGAAAGACGGGAACAGCGCCTAAATGGTCTTGATGAGCATGAGTAATGAGGAGAAGATCTGGATTTTTGAGGTGTTCTAGTGCTGGTAATGGGTCATAGCCTTTTGGTCTTGTGCCGCAGTCCAGAACAACTTCATAGGGTCCGATGAAAACTTGAAAACAACTGGCACCAATGCCACGAGCAGCACCTAACGGTTTAACAATTAAACGTTCTGTTTCATCGTTATTAATGGGCGTGTTACTAGGCAGCTCATGGCTTTGGTTCTCTGTATGTAATGGGTACTGGTAAACACTAGTCTGTAAGCTGAAGTGCTTAACAGTAACTCTTGCTCGATGTCCAGTGTCATTGACAGCTTCCCATTCCCAACCCTTTAAGCGGCGCTTAGGTGTGAGAAGTTTCCAGCTATCTACACCTGTTTCTTGCTGTAAGGCGAAAAGAGCTTCTTTCGTTGGCAAAGAGATATTCGGTAAAACTGTAGTAACAGCATTTTGAGGAGGATTAGTCGAGTTGTTTGAGGGAACCTCACGCTCTTTTACTGATTTTGCAGGTGCTTGGTTGGTCGTTACTGATTTGGTAGGTGCTTGGTTGGTAGTTACTGATTTGGTAGGTGCTTGGTTGGTAGTTACTGATTTGGTAGGTGCTTGGTTGGTAGGTGCTTGGTTGGTAGTGGCAGGGACTTGACTAGCCTCAATAGGATTAGCTGTTTTAACTTTGAGAGTATTTCCATCTCGTGTAAACAAGACTTGCCATAACTGACCAATCTTCATCCGGGGGTCAGGAGATAGCAGGTTGATTTTTAGGGTTTTTTCTCCGGGACGAGGGATTTTTAGTTGCAGGTGACGTTTACCCAGTTGCACAACTCTCCCAAGCGTCTCGCCTATTTCGGAATCTCCACTCTCTTCATCTAACAAGCTGACGGTTGCAATTACTCCTGTAGAATCTGTACTCGGAATAACTGACCAAAGTCCTTTACTGGCTGGTGGATTGGATTGAGATTTTACAATTAATTTTGTTAAGTCAGAACAAACAAGGTAGGTAACATCTTCTACTTTTTCTATAGAGCCATTTATTGTTAATTTAAAATAAAAACTTATGCTGTCATCCATTGGAACTTTCAGGAATTATAGTTAGCAATATGGTATCGCACTGAACACCTATACAAAGCTATAGCACCAGAAGCCTTGCGATCGCGTCTCAACAGAAAAAGGTATAGCGGTCTCCTGGAGAGATGAGGTACAGCGGCAGGTGTGTGAAAACTAGATCAGAGCAAGGAACACAAAAAGCTGATAGCTGATAGCTGAGGGCTTCCTGCTATAAAACAAGTCTCATTTGACACCAAAATCGGCAAAATAGGGAATCATTAGACTCAGGAGATATACGCGAACGCTTGGACTGGGATGGATTCTACTGCCGATTTGCCTGCTGAACTGACGACTGTTGACCGGATACCTGTGGTGCAGACTGTTGACCTGAGAAAGGTCTATCGCACTGGATTTTGGCTCAATCAAAAAATTGAGTCCCTGAAAAATTGTACCCTTACCGTCTATCAGGGAGAAACCTTCGGCTTACTCGGCCCCAACGGAGCCGGAAAAACAACGCTACTGAAGACACTTCTCGGAATAGTACGCCCAACATCAGGACGAGCCTGGTTACTAGGGAGTCCAATCGGCAACATTAAAGTCAAACAACGCATCGGCTACTTGCCAGAAAACCCCTACTTCTATGACTATCTCACGGGTTGGGAGTTTTTACAGTTTATCGCAGGGCTATTTGAAATCCCATCTGAACTACAAAAGCAGCGCATCCCAATGCTGTTTGATTTAGTAGGCTTATCCCAATCAGCGGCTCGTAAAAAGCAGATGCGACAGTATTCTAAAGGGATGCTTCAGCGGGTTGGGATGGCACAAGCCTTGATTAATGACCCGGAAGTCGTGTTTTTCGATGAGCCGATGTCAGGGCTTGACCCGATGGGACGCTACCAGATTCGGGAGATTATTCTCTCACTCAAAGCGCAAGGCAAGACGATTTTCTTCAATAGTCATGTTCTGTCGGATGTCGAGAAAATCTGCGATCGCGTTGCTATCTTAGCAGAGGGAGAATTAATTTGTATTGGTTCCCTCGATGAACTACTTGGCACTTCTGAGATTTACTATGTCAAAGGTCAAGGTGGCAACTTAGAGATTATCAAACGCTGGGTAAAAGACTTCAACTTTGATTCAGGTTACTGGTACGGTAAGCTGCAAGGTGACCCCCAAGAGTTTCTCGCAACACTCCGCCTCACGGGTGGTCAAATCATTGCCATGAACCTCACACGTACTTCATTAGAAGAGTTTTTTGTGCAGCAGTTGCGGCAACGGGGAATCACATCCAGCCATTAACCACAACTCCAACCTTTGAAAGATGCTTGTTAAATCTTCTATTTGTAACTCTTAACAAGACACACATTTTCAAAGAGACAAAACTCTATGGCTGATATCGTTGAGACTGCCATCAATGCAGGTTCATTCAACACACTGGTCAAGGCGGTTGAGGCTGCCGGTTTAGTTGATTTCTTAAAAACTCCTGGTCCCTATACTGTCTTTGCACCTGTTGATGAGGCATTTGAAAGACTGCCAGAAGGCACATTAGATGAATTGTTACAGGACATCCCAAAGCTCAAGAAGATTTTGACTTATCACGTTGTCTTTGGTGATGTCAGAAGTGATAACCTTCTTGAAATTGAGGAAGCCGAAACCGTTGAAGGTTCAATCATTGCCGTTGATACGTCCAACGGCTACAAGGTAAATCAAGCCTTAGTTATCACACCAGATATTCTCACCGACAACGGTGTCATTCACGTTATTGACTCGATCCTGATGCCAGCCGTGCTGGAATTCCAAACACTCTAAACGTCTAGTTGCACTCTTCTTTAGGGTAATCGGAGGCATCAATTATCTTGATGCCTCCGATTTTTTTGCTAAGGTATCAATTAGCTGAACCAAGGATGCAACCTGAGCGCGGTGGCAGTTCTAGGGACAAGTAGTTGGATTCTCCTTCTGTCTTCCACCCTGCCGCCGCGCTGCCATACAACATCTGGCTCGGCTGAGACTGTAGACCCGTTACCTGAAAACTCACAGGCACGGCTGCTGTCCCGATGTTGACGGCAATGATTAGCTCTTCACCGCCTAAAATTCGAGCAAAGACATAAACCGTTCCCTCGGCAAACAGAACTTGGTAGCGACCTGTCCGAAGTGCGGGGTAAGCATGACGCAAGGCAATCAGCTTGCGGTGGTACTCTAGAACATCACGTTCCCAGTGAGCTTCCATTGGAAAGCCGCGACGGGAATCTGGATCGAGGCGACCAGGTAAGCCGACCTCATCGCCATAATAGATGCTGGGCGCACCGGGAAAGGTCAACAGTAACAGTGTTGCCAGCTCTACACTGGCTTTATCACCTCCGGCAATTGAAAGTAGCCGCGCTGTGTCGTGACTCGCGAGAAGGTTTAGCTGGGTGAGTTGAATTTCCCAAGGGTAGAGTTCCAACAAGTACTGGATTTTTTCACCATACTCGGCAGCCAATAGTGGTGGATAGGGTTGATAGGAACGGTCTTGCACTTGTTCCATATCCACGCGATCGCCTGCGGTAAATGCGATCGTTGGTGCGGTAAAGAGATAATTCATCACCCCATCAAATTGGGTGCCATCCAACCACTCTCGCGAATCTTCCCAAACTTCCCCGACAATGTAAGCTTCGGGGTTGATGGCTTTAACGCGATCGCGAAACTCCTGCCAAAAACCTGGCGTTCTAATCTCAAACGGCACATCCAAACGCCAACCATCAATACCAAATTTAATCCAGTGTTCGGCAATCTCCATAATGTATTCCCGCACTTCTGGATTGTCATGATTAAATACGGGCAAGGCTCGATTATCCGCCCAACCAACATAGTTAGCGGGAAAATCTCCATTGTAGGCAGACAGCGGCCAGCCTTCAATTTTGAACCAATCTACCCAAGGTGAATGGGGTCCATTTTCCAGCACATCATGGAAAAAGAAAAAGCCGCGACTGGAATGGTTAAACACTCCATCCAAGACAACCTTGATGTCTCGTTCGTGACACGCCTCTACCAGTTCTCTAAAAGCAGCATTCCCGCCCAACATCGGATCGACTTGGTAATAATCGTGAGTGTGATAGCGGTGATTGCTGGCGGATTGAAAAATGGGAGTGAAGTAAATCGCATTCACCCCCAACTCCTGCAAGTAACCTAACTGCTCAATTACACCCCACAAATCACCACCTTTGTAGCCTTGGAGTGTTGGCATTTCATCCCAAGCTTCCCAGGAAGCATTCTTTAAAAGTAGCTTTCGTGGCTGCTTGCTGCGAGCAAAACGATCTGGGAAAATTTGATAAAAAACAGCGTGCTTAACCCAATCTGGGGTTTGAATCTGCATAGATGACTCCCTAGCTTTTCCTCACTAAGGTACAGATACACGAAGTTTTCTAACTCAAACTTCTGGTAGAAAATCCTCGTTGAAGCATGACTGATTTAAGCCAAAATTTCGGTGAGCCTGCATCCCAACCTACTTATTTAGATGTTCCATAGGAAGAGTACCCATCAGGGTACTGTCAAGAGTTCTCCAATTTTCCAGAATATAGAACAGACAGAAACCTAAGTTGCTCAATGTAGTAATTAACTCAGTTTCGATTGCATCAGCTTCTAGTGCAGCGTGGCAAAAATAATTCCGCAAAGCGGCACTAGCTTGGTTGGTCAATAAAATCTGAGAAGATAAAATTAAGCGTCATTATAGATACAGTATTCAACCAAATCCTGTGCAGTCTGTTGAATGAATAGGCGCAGTATTGTTTTTGCACGGAATTACAAGGGAGGTCAGATATGCAACCTGAAAAAATTTCTCCGGGACTGTTAGTTGCTCTACAAGATTACAGATCAGAAGGACGAGTCGGGATAATTCCCCATACGCGATCGCTAGGGCTAATCTCTAAAGTAGACAGCCCAAAGCCAGCGCGTACTGTAGTCTTTATCTACTGTGATGAAGATGCAGAACTTAGTCACTTAGAGCAACATGGCATCCGCGTCAACCAGTCTACAGGCAGAATCCGCACAGCAATTTTGCCAATCCAGAGTTTAGACCCCTTATCAGAAGACCCTGCCGTGCAACGCATTAAGCCATCGCGCTACTTGCAGAAGCGGATGGACGTTGCACCAGAGAAAGTCAATCTACCGCAGTTTCGGGAAGCAAGCGGACTGACGGGACAGGGAGTCGTCATCGGGATTGTCGATACTGGCATTGACCCCAACTACCCTGGATTCCAAGGACGGATTCTGCGAATTTGGGATCAAGCGCTACCGGGTTCAGGTGTGCCGGAGGGAGACTACGGCATTGAATTAACAGGAACGCAACTCACAACCTCTCGCGATACAGACGGTCACGGCACCCACGTTGCGGGGATTGCGGGTGCTGCCGATCCTACCTATGGTGGAATTGCGCCTCAGGCAGAGTATGTCATCGTCAAAACCGACTTTCAGGACGCTCACATTGCTGACGGGGTTCGCTATATCTTCCGAGTTGCCAGTGAATTGGGACGACCAGCCGTTGTGAATCTTAGCCTAGGTGGACACGCTGATGCTCATGATGGCAGCGATTCACTCTCACAAATTATTGATGCTGAGTCTGGGCCAGGACGAATTGTGTGCTGTGCAGCAGGCAACGAAGGCAACGACAATATTCATGCTCAAACTACCGTATCTAGCGGAATGCGTACTATACGCTTTCGTGTGCCAGATAATTTGGTCGGAATCGCTTGGTTAAATGGTTGGTACTCCGGAGATAACTCCTTTGAAGTGTCAGTGCGTAGTCCTGGCGGCTTCGTGACACCGTTTCAAGGGGTAATCACTGAGGGCAATCCAGCACAAGAATACACTCTGGCAGATGCACGAGTGCAAATTGTGACACCTGGCCCCGACCCTGCCAATGGCGACCATAACTTCTTTGTTCAAATCCGGGGTATTGGCAGGCAAGCAGTCAAGGGAGGCGTGTGGCAACTGCGAGTCCGCAACGCTTCCTCAAATGAGGGACGGCTGGACGTGTGGACACTGGACGATCGCTCTGCTGTATTCTTCACTGGCGTAAGTGTACAAGACTCAGTGAAAATTGGTTCACCTGGAGCCTCGAACACTGCCATTACTGTTGCCTCCTACACAACAAAAGTGAACTGGACGGATATCGATGGTAATCCTCAAGAAGTTGGGTTGGAGTTGGATAAAATTTCTGACTTCAGCAGCGAAGGCCCTCTGCGTAATGATGTCCAGAAGCCGGATGTCGCTGCACCTGGGGCGATGATTGTTTCTGCTTTGAGTGCTGATTCGGTTCCAGATCCCTCAAATCGGGTGGATGAACAGTATCTGGTTTTAGCGGGTACAAGTATGGCTTCGCCATTCATCGCTGGTCTTGTTGCACTGATGCTAGAGCGTGACCCAAACATCGACCCTGATACAGTTAAGGCATTGCTGCGAGAAAATAGTTTGATTCCCGATCAGCCAGCCGGAACCTTCGACATAAAATGGGGCTTTGGGTTGATTAATGCGGCTGGGTTATAAATTTTATAGATTCCTTGGTTGAGAGCTTCTCTGATAGCCTTTCACCATAGGTCTATACAAGCTTTGAGGGCGCAAAACCTTGCGCCCCTACTGTATTCTGAGGCGAAAATTTCGCGATGAATTATCAGAAACTAGATGCCGCACTGGCAATGGCACTGAATGACGTTCAAAATCCAGAAGAACGATGTTTGGTTGTCTTCATCCATACGGAACCAGTGCCAGATGCGATCGCAACCGCTTTTTTAGAACGTTTAGGTGTCAAGGTTACGAGTGGGCGAGATATCTTTACAGCAACGCTATCGGTTAATGCGATATCAGAGTTGTCTGACCAACCTTGGGTGCAGTACCTTAAGCTATCTCAGAGGTTGCGCCCGTTGCAGCAGAGGTGAGGAATAGGAAATTTATATTAATTGGAACAGGCAAGATGCCCGTTCCACAAGAACTAGAGCAAGCATCAATTGGTTAATTGAGATGCACAAAAGCCTATTGATTTGTTGGAAGCTTACACTTGACCTGTATTTCTAAATTACTTTCAGCCGTGCCTTCAGTGATGTAAGGAATTCCCGCTTTACCACCTAGCTTTAACCCAAATTTAAGCGTTACTTCTTCAATTTCTGCTGCACCAAAATCCTTGAAAGCGCTGAGGGCATACTTGGTATAACCTCGAATCATGTGTCGAGCTTGCTGCATTTTTATGATCGCATCGTTGGATGGAAATCCGTAAGACTCATCCTCGTCATCATCTTGAGGACTTGGAACTGTTGGCGGCATTGTCGGAGTCGATTTTGATTCGACGTAAACCTCATAAGTCTCACCCTCTTCTTCTATTAATAAACGTTGCACTTCTGCCATAATCGCTGCCTTAGTTAAGTTTTTCGTGTGTTTTGCGTAATATTCCCGCCAATCCCGGAAATCTTTAGATATCCTAGTGTTTGCCTAAAATGGCTAGGGTGCCAATCATCAAGGTTTTGCAATAGTAATATCAATTCTCATAAATGGCTCGTTACGCTCTCGTTGTTGGCATCTCCCAGTATTGCAGTCCCCTGAAAAGTTTAGAGAAGACAGCTACAGATGCAGAAGCTGTTGCACAGGTTTTGGAAGAGTATGGCGACTTTGTGGAGGTGAAACGTCTTCCCTCACGGCGTAACCCACAAACTCAGAAACGCGAAATGGTAGCGAAGGTAGTTACGGGGGCTGAACTTGGACAAGCCTTACAAACACTACTACTAGAGCAAGCGTGTCAGAACGAGGCGCTAATCTACTTTACAGGGCATGGTATTACTGTGCCAGGTAACTTGGGTCAGCCGAGGGGGTATTTAGCGACTTCTGATTGTGAGATTGAAGCGGAAGGACAGCAGATAATTAACCAAAAGCACGGAATTGCCTTTGATGATCTCAATGATCTGATTAGTAAGTCTGAGCTGAGCAGTCTAGTTGTTTTATTAGATTGCTGCCACAGTGGTCATTTTCTGGAACGTAATCTGATTGAGCGCACCTTCAGAACCTTCAGTACACAGAAAGATTACTATTTGATTACAGCAGGTCGAAGTTTTCAACCTGTCTATGCTCGAAGAAATGAGCCGCACAGCGTCTTCACTAGCGCACTGCTAACAGGACTTGCTGCACAAAATGCTGATAGCGAACGGCGAGTTAGTGGCGATCGCTTATTTGATCATATTAGTCGAGAACTCCGAGGCACTGAGCAAGAACCACTCCGCTTGGGATGGGGAAAATCTCTTACTTGGGTTACTCATCCTCCGTTAGTTGTTCCTCCTTCTGTTGACGTTCCCGCAACTACTGCCGTTAATCGAGAAAATCCTTATCTAGGATTACGTGCTTTTGACTCTGGACAAGCAGATTATTTCTTCGGGCGTATTTTAGCAGTCCGAGCGTTGTTAGATCGGCTTAACAACAGCCGTTTTTTGGCGGTGATTGGTGCTTCTGGTTGTGGCAAGTCTTCGCTTGTGAAAGCAGGATTACTGCCGTACCTCAAAAGCGATCACATTCCGGGTAGTAGTCAGTGGATTATTGAATCATTCACTCCTGGTACACGTCCCCTTGAATCACTACAGAAAGCTTTAGAACAACAGCAACAAAATCAACCACTTTTGCTGTTTATCGATCAGTTCGAGGAAGTCTTTACTCTCTGCGAAGATGAGACAGAACGGCGAGAGTTCATCTGCCGAATAACACAGGAAGCTACAAGTTCTGACCGACTCACGCGAGTAATTGTAGCGATGCGAGGGGATTTTTTAGACCGTTGCGCGGCTTATGAAGAAGCAGCAGTCCTAATTAACCGGACACAACCTACAACCTACTTTGTAACGCCATTCACGCTTCCCGAATTAGAGGAAGTGATTGAAAAGCCAGCAGATAAGCATGGTGTCACGCTTGAGCGAGGATTGGTGCCACAGATTATTGCGGATGTAATGAACCAACCCGGAGGCTTACCACTACTGCAATATGCGCTAGCTGAGTTGTGGCGAGTCTGCATCACAGAATCTCCTCCCAATTCTCAACTTACGTGTAAAGGTTATGAACAGATTCGTGGTGTCAAGGGTGCATTAGAAAAACGAGCAAATGATCTTTATCAAAATCTTGCTCCGGCAGACAAAGTATTTGTACGTCGCCTGTTTCTTGCACTAGTACAGCTAGGTGAAGCTAAGGAAGTGACGCGCCGCCGTGCTACTTGGCAAGAGTTGGAAGTAAGCGCTGATTCCCAAGAACAACTATTACGGGTGACGCGACAACTAGCGAGTCAAGAGCAACGCTTGATTATCACGGATGAAAAAACGGTAGAAGTTGCTCATGAAGCATTGCTATCAGAGTGGGGACGATTGAAAGAGTGGGTTGAGCAAGATCGGGAAAATCTCCGTCTCAGTCGCCGCTTAGAGGTAGAATGCAAGGAATGGCAAAGGAATGATTGCTCAGAAGGGTTGCTGTTAACAGATGCGTGGTTGGCTGCGATCGCGGATTGGGTAGAAAAGACTCAACCTAGGCTTTCCCAGCTAGAGCAAGAGTTTTTGCAGGAGAGTTTAGAAAAGCGCGATCGTGAATTAGAAGCCAAAGTAGAGCAAGAACGCCAATTACGAGAACTAGCAGAATCCCGACAACGAGAAGCAGAAGCTAAAGCTAAAGCTGAAAAACAACGAACTCAAGTAGTAATGGGAGGGGGAATTGTAGTAGCAGTACTACTCACGTTGTTAGGGCTGTTACAATTTCAAGCAAAGAATAAAGAAATACAGACAGCAAAGATAGGTGAAATTAGGGCATTAATTGTATCGTCTGAGACAAATCTCCGTACAAACAATCAGCTTGAAGCCTTGTTGGCGAGTGTCAGGGCACTGGATAAGCTAGAAGAGGCAAAGATAGTAGACGCTGATGCGCTAAATCGACTCCAAGCAATAACTCAGAAAGCCCAAGAACGGAATCGTCTAGAGGGTCACACTTTGAGTGTTAACGGTGTAAGTTTTAGCCCTAACTCTAAAGATAAGCTAATTGTTTCTGCTAGCTCTGATAAAACTGTAATGCTTTGGAAGTTAGGTAATACTTCACCAAAAGTTCTGAAAGGACATACTGACAAAGTTTGGATTGTCAATTTTAGCCCTGATGGTCAGTATATTGCCTCTGCTAGTGCTGATAAAACCATTAAAATCTGGAACAAGAAGGGCTTATTAATAAATACTCTTACTGGTCATAACGACGATGTAAACTACGTTGCTTTTAGTCCTGATAACAGAACTATTATTTCTGCTAGCTCTGATAAGACTATGAGGCTTTGGAAGTTAAACCGCAATCTAGATAAAGTCATAAAAACAGAAGTTTTCAAAGAACATGATAGCGATGTTTTTAGCGCTGTTTTTAGTCCAGATGGTCAATTCATTGCTTCTGCAAGTGATGATAAAACAATAAAAGTATGGAAATCCGATGGGACTTCACTAACCTCACTAGTTACTCTTAAAGGTCATGAAGACACTGTTAGATTTGCTAGTTTCGGGCTTGATGGTCGAACTCTAGTTTCCGTTAGTGATGATAACACTATTAGACTATGGCAGCGGACAAGAGATTCAAGGGATTGGAGAGTCAGCAACGTTACATCAACTATTCTGACAAGAGAGAGTGATCGCTCTCAAGCAATACACTACAGTCCTAACGGTCAGTTAATCGCAGCGACAAATGCTGATGGAACTGTAAAAGTTTGGAAATCAGATGGCACACCACTAAAGCCAGTGACAGGTCATAAAGGTCAAGTCAATGATTTGAGTTTTAGCCCTGATAGTAAGAAAATTGCTACTGCTAGCCGTGACCGAACTATCAGAGTATGGAATCTTGACTCTCATTCCAGTAATTTTGAACTGAATAGTTACAGCTTACTAAAAAGAATTTGTAATAATTTATACGATTATTTGCTAAGTAATTTCAAACAACATCAAGATGAGTATGAAGCTTGTAGAGACATCAGTAACTAATGATAGTATATTGGAATCTTTAGATATATAAATTTATATAATCAACTGTCAATTTTTAGAAAAAATTAAGAAAACAACGCCAATGTGCTTACGTTATGTATAATTTATAATTGTAATTAGTACTGAAAAATACTATGTTGAACATGACTGCCTTAGAAGCCTCTGTAGAAATTTTAAAAATAGTTGCAGCAAGTGAATCTTTTGACAACCTAACTCTTGAAGAAAAAACTCAAAACATTCTGGAAACATTTAAAGTTATATATACACAGGTTTCTGGGATGAAAAAAGATTTTACTTCAGAAAACTTTGATTTTAAAATAGAAAAAATAACACAAGCTTCTGCAAATTTCTTAGATGTGCAAAATTTTAATCCTCAAGAGAAAGTTAGATTATTTAGTAGTATGGCATCTGTGATAAATAGGGATTGTGGTAAAGATTAGGTCTTTATTCAAGATAAGTGAGGGTAGTTGATATAAATCGATAGTCAGTTGAAAAAGGGTTTCGCAAACAGGTTATTAATTATTAGTTCTCGCAACAGTGTAGGTAGTCTTTGCCTCTTGCAAAATGAACTTGCTCAGTTCCTAAATACCAAAACATGATCGCACAACTTTCCCAGCTCAATAAGGCACTAATTGCCTAACCAAGCCTAAGTGTCAAAACTAGCTGTTGATGATTTCGTATACATAAATCACAATAACTATAAGAATTATTAAGAAAAGTTTTATATTTCAGTAATTCTGCTCTGCTCCTTGTGGCTTAGGTCAGAGCATCTTTATACTTAAGGTTTCACTCAAACGGTAGAGGCAGCAAAGACTTCTTATCTAGTAAACTGTGGAATCGAACGGTAATATAACGTTTACTATATCTGTACCATGTTGTCCTGTCAGAACCCTATTTTGCGTGTTCTTGTTGTTGATGACCATGAGCTAACTCGCTTCAGTCTGAAGCTGGCGCTATCTAACCAGAGGGACATAGAACTGGTTGGTTTGGCAAGCAACGGGAAAGAAGCGATCGCAATGGTTGAGCGCTATCGTCCTGATGTCGTCATCCTCGACTTACAAATGCCTGTGATGGATGGCTTAAGCGCTTCTACCCATATCAAAGGCATTAACCCAAATACTCAAATCATTGCTTATTCTTCAGTGGATGACCCCCAGATTGAAGTCATGAGCCAAACCGCTAGGGTTGATTTCTTCTGTAAGAAGGACACTGCTACCAAAGATTTAATCAACATCGTCAAGGAAGTGGGTAGCCGCAGTCCTCAATCCCCTGACGGAAATAACAACCAAAGCTACACCGGACAATAAAAATTGCCGCTCTAGCAAAAGAAGTGTAAGAGCGGCAATTTTGAGCAGCTACAGTTAGCTAGCTCCTGTTGTTTCCGGGAAAGTACGCTTAAATTCCTCAATTAGGTCATCTAGTTCTTCCAGCGCCTGATTGACATCAATTCTTAGTGTGCCTAAATCTGGCTTTTCCAAAAGCTGCACTAGAGATTCCCGATGGCTTTCGATCAGGGCGATCCGTTCCTTAAGTGTTTGTGGGTCCATCATTGGCTTACGTTACCTTTCTTTATATCTAGATACTGACAAGACTAGCGCAGGAAAGGCGGACGTTTCGGGTTTGCAGGCTTGTTTTTGATAACTTCTGAAATAAATCGCTTCAGTGCTTTATCACGATTTTTCATAAAAGCAGCCCAGAAGCCTGGTTGAAACTCATCCATAGTCTTGGCTAACGCCCAAACATCTACAGCCAAAATGTTATACAGAGTTTCATCCTCCTGCTTCAGGGAATTGAGCTGGTCGAGGATGGTGCTACTTTTTTCTGTAGCGTGCTGGCGTTCTTCCTTAATCATATTGAAGACTGGGCTAGGGATAAAGGATGGCAGATAAATACAACTATAGGCTAGACACTTCAGAAGTCACCCACAGCCAACGATAATGAATCTGAAGTAGATGCTAGGAGAGATAATCAGTGTGAAAATATTACCTCAAACTTCTCTAGGAACATTGGGTTTGTGGGTCGGTGGTGTTCTCACCATCACAGGCTTCATCGCCTATGCTACCGCCAATGCAACCTTAAATCTGGCAGGATTCTTCTACGGAATTCCCCTTTTACTCGGAGGTCTTGCCCTCAAAGCCTCGGAATTAAAGCCGATACCCTTCAGCCAGCCAACCACGCCTGAGGTGCTGAAACTGCGATCGCTTAAAGCCACTTCCACTCAAAACCAAATTCGTGACGATGTTACACGGTATCGTTATGGTCAAGAAGCCCATCTAGATAGTTCCCTTGAAGCGCTGAAGTTATCACCCACCGATGAGGAAAGACCAGTTTTGATCGGCTTACGAGAAACTGAAGTGGATGGTGAGTATGTTTTAGTGTTGGAGTTTAACTCCCCGCTTATTTCCTTTGAGACTTGGCAGCAAAAACGGGAAAAAGTTGAGAAATTTTTTGGTCCTGGTGTTCGAGTTGAGATCACACAGCCAGAAAGCGATCGCATTGATGTCGCCTTAATTACCACTCCTCAAGAAGCAACCAGCGTCTAGAGACATTCCCTGTAACCTCTCTACTTTTCCATCCGCACAACGTACCACTGTAAATACTGTCCAGGGCCAACATCAAGATCGCAAGACGTTTCCATCAAATACTGAGCTTGTTCCTCTACAGAAGCAAACTTCTGCAAATCTCGCGGCAAGTCATCCTGACGAGTCGCTAAAATTGCCTTGAGTTTTTCTAGTAATTCTTCTGGTGTCAGGAATTGCTCTGGTTGATTGGGTTCCAGAACAACAAAAGCGTCTTCCTGAAACATGATCGAGTCTGGCATTTTTAACTCCTAGCTTGCATGAAACTTAAGTGAACCCTTTCCCTAGAGAGGTTATCTAAGGGTAGGAAATCGCTATTGTCAAGTGTACTGCTATCAACCGATGACCTGAATATGTTCCTCTCCCTCAACTACGAACCCGCCTTGGAATCCTTGGGAACTGACTACTTTGACAAAGTAGCAGCAGCAGAATTTCCTCAGCATATCTTGAGGTTTCGCAATGACCACCTGTTACCGATACTGGGACTCGTCCCCAAAGAAGTCACCGACGCTGATTTTATCCAAGCCTTTGGCAAATTCGAGGGCGTGCGACCCTTTTTGGCACTACGGTACCACGGCTATCAGTTTGGCGAATATAACCCCAGGCTAGGGGATGGTAGAGGCTTTCTCTACGGTCAAGTGCGAGGAACCGATGGCGAACTCTACGACTTTGGGACAAAGGGTTCTGGAACAACCCCCTACTCTAGAGGTGGGGACGGGAAACTCACGCTTAAAGGTGGTGTTCGGGAAGTGCTTGCAGCAGAAGCGCTATACAGCCTCGGTGTTCGCACGTCCCGATGTCTAAGTTTGATTGAGACGGGTGAAGATTTGTGGCGGGGAGATGAACCGTCTCCTACCCGTTCTTCTGTGATGATACGTTTTAGTCGTTCCCACATCCGGTTTGGCACTTTTGAACGGTTGCACTATTTCAAGCGTCCAGATTTGATCAAAAAGCTGTTAAATCATGTGATTGAGCAGTATTACCCGAAGATTACCCCCCTAGCCCCCCTTACTAAGGGAATAAGAGATGAGGAGATTAAGGGGGGGGCAAGAGATGAGGAGCAATATATACAGTTTTATGCCGAGTTAGTAGAACGTGTTGCTCAACTGGTGGCGCAGTGGATGGCGGCTGGTTTCTGTCATGCTGTTTTGAACACGGACAATATGTCAATCACGGGGGAAAGTTTTGATTATGGGCCTTATGCCTTTATCCCAACTTATAACCCAGAGTTTACGGCTGCTTATTTTGACTATTACGGGCGCTACAGTTACAGCAATCAACCGGGGATTTGTAAGTTGAACTTAGAGATGCTTCAGCTACCCTTAGGGGCGGTAATTCCCCAACCGGATATGGAAGCGGCGTTAGCAACGTTTGATGACCATTTTTACAACGCTTATGGGCAGTTAATGCTCAATAAGTTAGGCTTTGACGTGCTGCCAGAACCACAAACCGACGCAGTAGTGGGTGATACAATTCAATTTCTCAAAGATAGTCAAGTCGGCTATCACGCCTTCTTTGCGGAACTCGCACAACAGTTTAACTCTAGCTGGCGAGATGATAGGGCACAGATTTTCAGTAGTGCATCGTTCTTGGAAACAGATGAGCAGCGTACACTTTTAGACAAATGGCGACAGACATACCATCACGCATTACAGAGTCTATCAGCGGTTGAGTTGGAGAATATTGCTAAGCGATTACGGCATCATAACCCCAAAACGGCGTTACTTCGACCTATGATTGAAGAAGTTTGGGATGCGATCGCACAGGACAATAATTGGCAGCCTTTTTCCGATCTAGTGAAGCGATTACAAACTAAGGAGTGATAGTTTTAACTAAAAAATTAGTATCACTAGCCGTCGCTAAGTGTTTCATTCCCAGGTTTTTGAGCAACTGCACGTCGTTCCTGCCAGACTTGCAAACTAAAAATACAGGTAATTAACCAAACTAAGCCTGCGGCGTACCCAGCAACGATATCAGTCGGCCAGTGAACACCAAGATACAGCCGACTTAAGCCAATCCCTGTTACTAACAGAATCGTTAAGCTGATAATCCCTATCCGCCACAAGGGAAACTTGGAACTCACTAAGTAGCCAATTATCCCAAAAATCACCATTGAAATCATGGCATGACCACTGGGGAAGCTGTACTGTCCGACATCGACAACTCGTTCCCAGAGCATTGGTCTTGCCCGACCAAATAGTACTTTGAGCAAATTGTTTAACGCAATGGCACCCGCTGCGGCAATTATGAGAATTGTAGCTTGCGATCGCTGTCCTCGCGTCAGTAACCAAGTGCCGATAACCAGACACACTATCAGTAAAATTACTGGTTCCCCCAGGAAGGTAAAACCTAGCATGACTTTATCCAGCACCGGGGTATGTAATTCTTTAAGAGTCAGTAAAATTTCCTTATCAAATGTAAAGCTTTCTTTGTCGAGGATTTCATCAGCGATCGCACTAAATAACCACAAACCTAGGGCAGCTAGCAAAAATCCAGCCACCCGAATCGTCAACAGTAGTGGCAGCAGGTGTTCTCGCACCCTAGACGGCAAAGCTAAAATTAACTCTCGGCTGAGCTTAGGCATTATTGTGATCTCACAACTGGCGGCAGACTTTCCCAGGCTTGCGCCACAATATCACTGAGCCAGCGTCTTTGGGCCTGGTCAAGTAAAGTATCTTCCGCTAGCACTTCGGCGGTTAAATCGTCTAGAGACTGTCCCTGTTGGCGAGCTATCTGAATGACACCCGCGATCGCTGCCGCCACCAATTCTTCATCGACGGGTTTTTGACGTAGAGCCACAATTTCTTGAGGGCTAACTGGGATGGGATAATTCATGGCTAGTTAACAACGGCACCCCTTACATTAACAAAATGAGAAACGTGTAAACTTTTTTTTCTAATCTTAAACAAATCAGTATCCGGAAGCTTAGCGTATTTTGTCCGCTTTTGACCTCCGTCTTCTTTCGTAATTGACTACCCGATGAGATCACCAAGATGAAAGAACTTTTCTACGTAGAATTACCTACCCCGGATACAGATGCCGTCTGCACCTGGTTACAACAGGAATGGCAGCCTGAGCGTGGGAAGAAAATTATTACTCGTGACGGTATCCGTTTGCAATTCGAGGGTGTAACTTCCAGCAATCAAAATCCTACAGCGGCGACGGAAACGATTCCGGAAATTTCCGTATTTCTTTGGTCAGTGCAGCGAACGACCTACCTTAAAGCCTTTCGCTGGGCTGTTGAGTCTATTAGAGGTGAGCATCAAATCTTACAACAGCTTGAGCGTAGTCTGAGAAGTCAATTTCCCTACCAATATCCTGAACCACCAGCCGTTGATTTATCCAAGCAATCAATCTTTGAAGCCTTAGCGGCATATTATCCTCAGACTGTCCATTTCTTTCAAAAAATGCCGAATGGGGAATATGACCTCAACCGCGTCTACTGGTGGGAGAAGCAATGGCGTGAGGGAGTCCGTAATCCCCAAAAGCCCAAGCAAGTCATATTTTCTCAGAAGGGTAAATCGGGAGATGGGGAGAACTTACCTGAACATCCCAGTTACGACTTAATCTATATCGGCGGTGCTTTGGGAGTCATCCATGCTGCTGTTATGGCACGACTGGGTTATCGAGTGTTGCTCATTGAGCGACTACCCTTTGGACGGATGAACCGGGAATGGAATATCTCACGGGATGAGTTCCAAAGCTTGATTGAGCTAGGTTTATTTACTTCAGCAGAGTTTGAGAGCCTCATTGCTAGAGAATACGTTGATGGCTTTAATAAATTCTTTGATGGCAACAATCCACCTCATCTCAAAGCCGCTGTTTTGCATACGCCTACAGTCCTCAATGTCGCATTAGATTCTGAGAAACTGTTACAGCTATGTAGCGAAAAGCTTAGAAAAGCTGGTGGAGAAATTTGGGATGAGACAGAGTTTATCCGGGCAGATATTCATCCCAATCAAGTCGTCGTTGAACTGCAACACCTGCCAAGTCAAGCGCATCGACAAGCTAGGGGGCATCTGTTAGTCGATGCGATGGGAACCGCTTCACCGATCGCATGGCAGTTGAATGGTGGTCGTGCTTTTGATAGTGTTTGCCCAACTGTAGGGGCTGTGGTTGCAAAGGGGTTTGAGCGGGGAGTGTGGGATTCTGATTATGGCGATGTTCTTTATAGCCATGGAGATGTCTCACGAGGGCGCCAGCTAATTTGGGAGTTATTCCCCGGTGCGGGTGAAGAACTCACCATTTATTTATTTCATTACCAT
Source organism: Symplocastrum torsivum (assembly GCF_059505465.1). Lineage (NCBI taxonomy): Bacteria > Bacillati > Cyanobacteriota > Cyanophyceae > Oscillatoriales > Microcoleaceae > Symplocastrum > Symplocastrum torsivum. The sequence goes on from NZ_JCACKQ010000017.1 coordinate 23,523, forward strand.
CAGGTGAATCCGAGGAATCCTGGCTCACTGCTGGAGATGTATGAAGACTTTTTCACGATTCTCCCAGAGTACCGTCGCTGTGACATGGAAAAGCTGGTGTGGAAGAAACCGACGTTTGGCTACATTCCAGGACATTTTAGTGTAGGAAGTCGCGATCGCATTGTTGCATTTGATCGCCTTGTGTCCGTCGGCGATGCTGCCTCACTCCAGTCTCCCCTAGTTTTCACGGGCTTTGGCTCCCTGATTCGCAATCTTTACCGCCTTACTAACCTTTTGGACACTGCGCTACGGCATAACCTTCTTAGTGCCCAAGACTTGAATCAGATTCGTGCCTATCAAAGCAACGTCTCAGTGACCTGGCTATTTTCCAAAGGCATGATGGTGCCTACAGGCCGCCACCTGCCACCTCAGCGGCTTAATTCAATGCTCAATACCTTCTTCGGGCTGTTAGCAGACGAACCCCCAGTTGTTGCCGACAACTTCATCAAAGACCGCGCCGACTGGTTCACCTTCAACAGACTTGCACTGAAAGCAGCAGGGAGAAACCCTGCACTCTTACCTTGGATTTGGGAACTGGCGGGTTCAAAAGATATCTTTCGCTGGCTAGGTAGTTACTTCAATTTCACAGCTTACGCCTTAGTTAGCTGGTTACTCAGAGGTTGGTTCCCTAGTTTCATCCGGCGTATACAGCCTTGGGTAGAAAATCGTTATCCTGCTCTCTGGCTCAGACTGTTGGCTCAAAGCTATGCGATTACTGCTGGTCTAGGTCGTCCTGAAAGAGTGAAGATTAAGGAAGTTCAAGTGACCAGTGAAACGCTTAATGAACTGCCCCGTCCTCAATAGGCAGATTTATTGTGGGGTGGGCATCCTGCCCGCCCTATAGCTTTGACAGGCTTTCCGGCTTGTCCCACAAGAAAATGTATTTGCACAATTAGGATGCTCCCGAACAAAGTAGCTCTATTTCATCCAAATAAAAGCTGATACCGATAGGGCAGCCAAGCACGTCCGTCTTCCGGAAGAGACGGCAAGCACTCCTAAGGATTACGGTTGTGCCCACTGAGCAAAGTCCACCTTAGAGGGATACATTGTATTTACGAAGTACATAAAACTTTATATAAGGGTGATGTTCAGTTCACCCAATTATTAAACCGCTCGGTAAGGTGAACCCACCATGTTTGAACATTTCACAGATAGAGCCATCAAAGCCATCATGCTCGCTCAGGAAGAAGCACGTCGCCTGGGACACAATCTTGTGGGAACCGAGCAGATTCTCTTGGGGTTGATTGAAGAAGGAACGGGTGTTGCGGCGATTGTGCTGGCTGAGTTGGGCATTAACCTAGAAAACGCACGGGAAGAAGTTGAGAGAACTATTGGTCGTGGCTCTCGCTATGTTCAGTCTGAACTTCCCTTCACCCCCAAAGCTAAACGTATTTTCGAGCAAGCCTTCAAAGAGGCTCGTCAACTTGGACATGACTATATTGGTACAGAACACCTCTTGTTGGCAATTACTCAGGATAAAGAAGGTGTTGCTGCCAAAGTAATTGAAAATCTTGACGTTGACTTAGCGAAAGTCCGCACACAAGTCATTAGGGCATTAGGCGAAGTAGCTGCCGCCTCCACATCGACTAGACAAGACCCTTCAATGATGGGCGGTACCTCAAGGGCTAAAGCCACCTTGGATGAGTTTGGTACCAATCTGACGCAACTTGCCGCAGAAGGCAAACTTGACCCGGTTGTCGGTCGTGCGAAGGAAATTGAACGGGTAATCCAGATTTTGGGTCGTCGTACCAAGAACAACCCTGTGTTAATCGGGGAGCCAGGAGTTGGTAAAACAGCGATCGCAGAGGGCTTAGCTCAACGCATTGTGAGCAAAAATGTCCCTGACCTGTTGGAAGATAAGCAGGTATTCACGCTGGATATGGGTTCAGTAGTGGCAGGTACCCGCTATCGGGGTGATTTTGAAGAGCGCATCAAGCAAATCATGGCGGAAGTGCGTCAAGCGGGGAACATCATCGTGTTCATTGACGAAATCCATACCCTAGTTGGTGCAGGTTCACTTGAAGGTGGCATGGATGCCGCAAATATTCTTAAGCCTGCTTTAGCACGAGGTGAGATGCAGTGCTTAGGAGCGACCACGCTGGATGAATACCGCAAGCACATCGAGCGCGATGCGGCTCTAGAGCGTCGTTTCCAGCCAGTAATGGTCGGAGAACCTTCGGTGGGTGACACCATTGAAATCCTGCACGGTCTGCGCGACGCTTACGAGCAGTACCACAAGGTTGAAATCTCTAATGATGCCCTAGAAGCGGCTGCGAAGCTCTCAGACCGTTACATCTCAGATCGCTTCCTACCTGATAAAGCAATTGACTTGATTGATGAAGCTGGAAGCCGTGTTCATTTGAGGCACTTCCAATCGTCTCCTGCAACCAAGGAACTGAAGAAGGAACTGCGTTGCTGCACGAAAGAGAAAGATGAGGCAGTCAAAGCTCAGGATTTTGATAAGGCGGGACAGTTACGCGATCGCGAATTGGAACTTGAAGCTCAACTAAAAGCACTTGTTGAGAACACAGAGGAACAAAACAATTCCCTTACGCCAATTGTTGACGAAGAAGATATCGCCCATATCGTCGCCTCTTGGACGGGTGTGCCTGTAAGCAAGCTGACTGAATCCGAATCAGAACTGCTGATGCACATAGAAGACACCCTACATCAGCGACTGATTGGTCAAGAGGAAGCTGTTAGTGCTGTCTCTCGTGCGATTCGTCGGGCGCGGGTAGGCTTGAAGAGTCCTAATCGCCCAATCGCTAGCTTTATCTTCTCTGGTCCTACTGGAGTCGGTAAGACGGAACTCGCTAAATCTCTAGCGGCATACTTCTTCGGTTCAGAAGAGGCAATGATTAGGTTCGATATGTCTGAGTTCATGGAACGCCACACAGTCAGTAAGCTGATTGGTTCGCCTCCAGGATTTGTTGGCTATGACGAAGGCGGTCAACTTACCGAGGCTGTTCGACGCAAGCCTTACACGGTGCTGCTATTCGACGAAATCGAAAAAGCCCATCCTGATGTATTCAACGTGCTACTGCAACTTTTGGATGACGGTCGCTTAACCGATGCTCAAGGTCGCACCGTAGACTTCAAGAACACGCTGATCATCATGACCTCTAATATCGGTTCTAAGGCGATCGAAAAAGGTGGTAGTGGTTTCGGCTTTGACTCCTCCGACAACCAATCTGAGGCACGGTACAACCGTATCCGTGAACAAGTGAATGAAAACCTTAAATCATTCTTCCGCCCTGAGTTTCTCAATCGCCTTGACGAGATTATCGTCTTCCGGCAGCTAACCAGAGATGAAGTTAAGCAAATCTCTGACATCATGCTCCGTGAAATCTCAATACGCTTACTTGAGCAGGGAATCACACTGGAAGTCACAGAACGGTTCAAAGACCACTTGGTAGAACAAGGTTACGATCCCAACTATGGTGCAAGACCGTTACGCCGCGCCATCATGCGCCTTCTAGAAGATAGCTTGGCGGAGGCAATGCTCTCTGGTCAGGTAAACGATGGAGATACAGCCTTGGTTGATGTTGATGCTGATGGTCAAGTGAAGGTATTGCCTAGCAAGCGGCAAGAGTTGTTGCTCCAAGCTGTTGGCTAAGATTACCCCCTCTATCTGCTAGGTAGGCAATAAAGACAATTAAACCCATCCGCTCTTGATGCTAGGTAGCTAATACAAGAGCGGATTTTTTTGACAATTTCAAAGAAACATTTCAATCAAAGAAGAAACATTGCAGCCAGAGAAAATCCTTGGCAAGGCTTGGTAATCTTGAAGTGAACATTGAGACTGGCAACTTCCGTATCTTTTAGACAATCTCTTCTGTTTAGGAAGATTCCAGAAAAAATTAAGTTAAATAGCATTAAGAGGGTTTTATGGTGGCACAAACCTATGGGTTAGAGCGTGTTTCTGACAAACTGCAACAGATACTGAACCAGGAAGCACGTAACCCTTCAGCGGATAGGAGAGATGAGGTGGCAACCCTACTGAATTCTGAGCATTCTGTATCTTCCTACAATGCCTGTGTTTGGTGGGATGGATGCTACTACTGTCAGGATGAGAGTAAGAATTGGTACTGCGTTAAATGCTGCTTTTTTTAGCGATCGCATAGATTAAACACCCAATAAATCTGTCTTGTAGTTGCATTTTAACTAGCATAGTTGGGGTGTAGGGGAGAAGGAAGAGTTTCGGTCTACGACTTGCTTCTCAACTATTTCATGCCCATACATGGAAGTATTAAGTTTAGCGTCTTCCTTGATTTTGGTTCTTGACAAACGCCGAATCTTACCCTAATATTTTAATTATTATTTTCCAGTGGGTAGCCTAATTTTTATCTGGCAAACGTAATCATTTCAGAACGCCAGATAAAGAGCGGAGGAACCAAATCGTGGGGCTAATCTTGTAACCAAGAGAGACACCTTCCAGTCTTAGCCCGTCAGCTAACTCCGTCGGCAATGGGAGGAGCACCATAGGCATAAGCTTTTACAAGCCGTAGTCCTTGGGGTCTCCTAAGTAGATATCTGTAACACCAGTTGCAGGGATATTCTGCTGCCTGACCCACCTCGTAAACCGCTACAAACTAATGGAGGTTAGGGCAATGATGAGTTACAAGGAATGGAATCTAGTCACGAGCGAAGAATTAAACGGTATCGCTATTGACTATATTGACCCAGAAGGACATTCTTACAGTGCGCCGTTCTGCTTTTACACACTTGAAGAAGCCTTGAATTACGGTAAACTTTGCATCGACCAATCAATTCGATCCAAGACTTCGGTAAGCGATCGCATTGAGACCGTTAAAGAAACAATGAGCAATTAGGTTGTATTACGCTATAATTGTTCTTTCTAGATAAGAGTATGTCTCTTTTCATAGAAGCACTGCTCCTGGTCTAAGGGTGTTGTAAGAAAAAACAGAGTTTACTTTGGGTGTATCTGCAAAGTGACTGATTTTACTTTGCATAAGTAGGCTGAACGCAACTAGCCAAGCTATTGTCATAGCTTTACTCCTGGTTGGGGTAGATTGGGAAACGACTGGTACTGTGTCAGCCTACATTTTGACCAAATCTACAAATAGGCTCATAGAGCTATAAGTCAAAAGCCTCGGTACTTACACCGAGGCTTTTTGTTGTAAAAATTGTCTTTTAGTGACTGTATAGCAGTCGCCAAGGCGACTCTTGACGCTCACCAAATACTGAAACCTTGACCCGTCAATATGCATTCCTTCTGCCTTCTGCCTTCTGCCTTTTGCCTTCTGCCTTTTGCTATAGCTACTTGCCTGACTCACTTGAAAGGTTGTTCATGCACAGACTGTTTCAATTACTACTCAATTTCTGTATAGCTTTTATTCTTGTTTTTTGTGTTACGTCTGCCTGTCAAGCATCGTTGAGCGAAGTTACCGAACATGAAACTCCTCCTTATGGTTCTTCTAGAGGCAATGAGGGAAAAGTTGCTAGTGCTGACGTAATTTATCAAGCATTTGATATGCGGCTACGGGAGGTCAAAAAACAACTTCCTGAGCTTCAAAAGCAAGGCTTTACCTACATCCAAATTTCGCCACCTCAGAAGAGTAATCCAGCATCCGATTGGTGGGCGCGATATCAACCGATTGACCATACTGTACTTGAAAGTCCTTTAGGGAATGAAAAAGACCTCAAAGCACTCATTGACTCAGCCCATAGTCGGAAGATGAAGATAATTGTCGATGTGGTTCTCAATCACATGGCGAACTATGGGGAATATGTCAAAACATTGAAATATCCTCAGTTCTCACCCCAAGATTTTCATCCAAAAAATTGTATCGACTACAATAACCGCGCTTCGGTGACACAAGGTTGGATTAACTGTAATCTTCCTGATTTGAATACTAATTTGCCTCATGTTAGGCAAGAAGCCAAAAATTACCTTAAGAAGCTTGTAGTGCTTGGTGCTGATGGTTTCCGGTTTGATGCCGCAAAGCATATTGAACCTGACTACTTTCGTGATGTACTGACAGTAGTACCAGCAGATAAGTTTGTTTATGGCGAAGTGATTGGACAAACACTTGAAGAAAGCAACGAATATACAGGCGTATTTTCAGTAACAGACTTTCATCTAGTGAGTGCAATGATTGAGGCTTTTAGTTTAGGCGGTGATTTGCGATCGCTTATCAATCCAGTAAGTTCAGGAAAAGCCCTACCGGGAACAAAAGCAGTTACGTTTGCCCAAAACCATGACATAGCAACCAATCAAATCGGCTTCAAATTTTCTAGCCAGGAAGATGCGATGCTAGCCAATGCTTTTGTCCTTGCCCGTCAGGAAGGATTTCCAATTGTCTACCGCGATGATGTACAGAATTCGATTACCAAATCTGGTGTTTACTTCCACCAGAAAATGATAGGTGAGTCGCAATACTTCCGTAACGGTAATGAAATCGCGCCAGGTGCCGATAATCCCAATATGCTTTTTATTGAACGTGGTGATAAGGGTTTGGCAATCATCAATAAAGCTGGCGCATTTTTTGATGTGAAGGCAGCAAAAATGCCAGGTTTAAAAGTTGGCTGTTACCAAGAAGTGCGCTATAACTTTACGATGGCAATTGGTAAAGGTGGTGATGGTCAGAAATACATCACAAGATGGGGAACAAAGCAAAGGGGAGGCATTCAAGTTAGCCCCAGAGATGCACTCTTTTTCGTGCCAACCTCTACAAGTAAATGCCAATGATATTTAATACTTCTTCAACTTTCCTAGAAGCGATTAAAGTTCAGGGCTAACATGGGTGAAACTGCCACTTGGAACCGTGGCAACGGTTAGCGTTCTAATTGTTGAGGGAAATGCTTATGCCCGCTAATGCTCCGTTACACTCCAAGCCGTCGCTAGGAGGCTTATATGTCAAAACTGGCGAAAAACAGTTAGCCTTCCCGCTAAAACATACCGAAGTTCTTAGCAAAATTGCCGGAAATCTGTCACGAGTAGAGGTGACGCAGACCTTTGAAAATCCCTTCACTGAAGCATTAGAAGCCATCTATGTATTTCCGTTGCCGGATGAGGCGGCAGTGGATGACATGGAAATTAAAATTGGTGAGCGTATTATCAAAGGCAACATCAAAAAGCGGGAAGAAGCCAAAGAAATTTACGAACAAGCGCGGCGAGAGGGGCGAACGGCTGGCTTATTAGAGCAAGAGCGAGACAATATTTTCACCCAATCTCTCGCGAACATCAAACCCGGCGAAGCAATAGACGTTACCATCCGCTACACCGACAGCCTGGAATTTACAGGTGGCGACTATGAATTTGTCTTCCCGATGGTTGTTGGTCCTCGGTTCATTCCTGGTACAGCGATTGATGAAAGTGGTGATACTGACCAAGTTCCCGATGCTTCGCGCATCACTCCGCCTGTGATACCTCCTGAAACTCGCTCAGGGCATGACATCGGCGTAACAGTAGAGATTGATGCGGGTGTGCCAGTGAGTAACGTTCGCTCCACTTCTCACCAACTCACAATTGAACAGGATGGGCAAATTGTGCGGGTGAAACTGGGTAAGGAAGACACGATTCCCAACAAAGACCTGATTGTGCGTTATCAGGTGAGTAGTGACAACACCCAAGCAACGGTACTTAGCCAGTCAGATGAACGAGGCGGTCACTTCACGGTTTATCTTATCCCGGCATTGGACTACCGCAGTAATGAGATTGTACCCAAGGATGTTGTGTTCCTAATGGATACTTCTGGCTCTCAACATGGTGACCCCTTGCTGAAATCTCAGGAATTGATGCGTCGGTTTATCAATGGGCTAAATCCTGACGACACGTTCACGATTATTGATTTTTCCGATACCACGACTCAGTTATCGACCCACCCTCTGCCCAATACAGCGCAGAACCGTACAAAGGCAATAAACTACATCAATCAATTGCAAGCGAATGGTGGCACCTACTTACTCAATGGCATTCGTGCGGTACTGAATTTTCCTGCCGCACCAGCAGGGCGTTTGCGAAGTATTGTGCTGCTAACAGATGGCTACATTGGCAATGACAACGAAATTCTTGCCGAGGTACAACAAAAGCTGCAACCGGGAAATCGCCTTTATAGCTTTGGTGTCGGCAGTTCACCGAACCGATTTTTGCTCAATCGCGTTGCAGAGATTGGTCGGGGACATCTCAAGTTGTTCGTCAAAATGAACCGACAGAGGAGGTTGCCGAGAAGTTCTTTCGCCAAATCAATAATCCTGTCCTGACGAATATTCAAGTTGTGTTTGAAGGTACAGGGGAGGCAATAATTTATCCTTCTGCACCTCCTGACTTGTTTGCCCAAGAGCCTTTAGTTCTGTTTGGGCGAGTTTCCCCTTTACCAGAAGATCCCACGCCTAGTACTCTCCGCATCACAGGGACGGCGGCAGGTGGAACTCACTACGAAAAGACATTTAACCTGAATTTTGAGGAAGCTGGCAATCCTGCTATTGCCCAGTTGTGGGGACGGGCGCGGATTAAAGACTTGATGAAGCAAATGTTCGGCTATGAAACAAAGGCTGGGGTTGAGGCAGTTACGGATACAGCTTTGACGTATCAGTTGTTATCGCAATATACCGCTTTTGTTGCTGTGAGTGATGATGTGCGTGTCGAGCCAGAACGCGAATCTATCTCAATGCAAGTTCCTGTTGAGATGCCCCAAGGCGTTAACTATCAGGGAATTTTTGGCAGCGCTAATCTTGCTCGTATGCAGCCCCGGATGGCGAGGCTTCGTGCTCGAAGCTCAGCGGCACCGAAGTTTGAGAGTTTCGCGGCTCCAGAACAAGAGTGTCTAGATGCATTTGATACTACCTTAATTGATCCTGGGATAATTGATGATGAGGAAGTTACCTTAATCGGTCAAATGATTGATGATGAGGATTTGTCTTCTTCAAGATCAGTGGGAAGTAATGCCCAACTGCAAGTCGTCATCGTCACGGGATTGGATCAAGCAGCAGTGGCAGATCTAACGCGACATCTACAACAACTAAATTTACCTTCTGGATTCAGTGGTGAAATTGTCTTCGAGTTTGTAGTGAATAAAGGTCGTGTTGGCCGAATTGTGTTGGATGAGGAGGCTTCAACGCTCAAAGAGTTAGCCGTGATTGAGAGGATTAAGCGATCGCTTATCTCCTGGCGAGTCCCCCAATCTGCTACGGGTACAGTTTGCCTAACGTTGCGTATCCAAACTTAGGAACGCAACCGGAAAGCACTAGAACTCTTCAATTGTGACCAACCCATAACTAGTAGTGGTCTGGGGGTGGATAAGTCTCCCACGATAAATGAGTACAGACGACAGTCAAGGCGATCACTTCATCGAATCGGCTAACGAGGGCAAAGGCTTTGCAAAAAAAATAAGAGAGTCACTTTAGGCGGCTCTCTCAGTCATCAGGGTGCATCTAATAACCTTATTATTACCTTTAGGAATGAGGGGTGTCACCCCCCATTCATGAAGAATTAATGAAGTGTAAACAGGCACTCGCCCCCTGTCTTCTGACTCTTCTCTGGAAGCACTTAGATGGAGTTTCAAAGGAGCCAATATATTTGAGAATTAATTCAAGTATCTGTGCCCTGCCTCCACAAGAGCGTCGCCTCCTTTATTGAGGCGTGTCAACCTTGGGTTTAGGCTTAGGCTTAGGCTTAGGCTTGGAGGTAGCACCAGGGTTGGGTTGGGCAGCGTTGTTGCCTGAAACTGGCTTGGAAAAGGGCTTCCGAGCTTTTGATGCCGCAAGTTTTGTCCTCGCTGCCTCTTGCTTATCCTTCTTACCAGCTTTTAGGTAATTAGGTGGCGACTCAGAAGGGATTCCTAAAAGCGATACGAACTCAAAGTTGTCGCTTGCGCTGTTGAACCGGGCTTTGATCTGCACAAAGGACGCTTTGCCCTGAGTCTCTTTATCCAGGTTTTTGTTGAACCGGAATGGGGGCACAGGGGCATCTCGCCAGAGTACCGGAATGTGAGATGCCTTCATGAAGTTTACTTTTTTGTCCAAGGGTGCCGATTTGATGTACTCAAGCCGTTGCTTATCAAAGTTTTTAAATACTGAGATGCAAGGTACCCGACAAACCGGAATGAACTGCCATAAACCACAGATTTTGAACTCGTTTTCTTCCAGAACACTCTCAATTCCCTCTCCAGACACCGAGTGACCGACAAACCCTGCCAGTTGGAAGGCTAGGCGGTAGGGCTGTTTTCCTCCAGGGAAGTGAGTAATCCTGGGATAGACGATTAACTTTTGCTGGGTAATCCCGGTACAAGTAATCTCTTTTTTAAGCGCCTCATAAGCCCGCTTGTGGGTGCTGGCATAATAGAGTGCATAGGACTTTTCACCGATTGTCACAAAGGTTTTGTCCTCCTCGCTGGTTATGTTACCGAAGATTATGCCAACCGCTTGAAATAAGACCGCCTCAGCGGGGTCAGAGGCGACTGGGTCGGGTACTGGCGACTGGGTCGATTCTGGGTCAGAGGCGATGGAGTCGGGCACTGGCTCCGGGTTCTGTTCTGGGTCAGCGGTGACTGGGTCGGGGATTGGCGACTGGGTCGATTCTGGGTCAGAGGCGATCGCATTACTCTCAGGGGAAGAGGTGGAAATGGAAGAAGAGGCAGGAGCAAGCTCATCCACTGGGTTGTGTGCCTCTGGCTCCGGGGTAGAGACCGCATCTATTTCAGGCTTTTCAATTTCTAGCGTTGCTGGTTGTTCCTGTGACGGCTCGACTTGGGAAGCTGAACGCTTAAGTGCAAGAATATTCAATCCCTTGGTTGGGGGTGTTACTTGTTGTTGTGGACGTTTCTTTTTCATATTTGTGGTTCAACAGAGGATGCTTATCTCAGCCTAAACACTTAGCTGTACCAACTTACTTAATATTGAACTCATTGTGCCGAAAGAAGTCGAGGCGAAATGCTAAAAGTTAGGTTGAGGTAGAGCTAGGTCGGGCGTGTTAGTAGTCGGGACGAGGAAGTTTGTCAAGACAGACTTTTGAATAGGCATTGACAAGAAGCGGCAAAACATCTGTAGCCACCTTAAGTGAAATCCAGACTTGATGTAAATTTGAGGCACTGAGCGGGGTCTTACATACACTACATTTTGTGGGAGAACCAGCCTCTACTGTTGCTCCTACAGGAAGCTTATACCATTTATAATGATGGAGGTTTTTCTGGCTCAATGAAGTCAGTCAAAACTTCGTCCGGTTCATCTTCCAATTCATCAAAGCTATTACATCCAAACGTTACCGTAGTCGGCTGTACTAGGTTAGGGATATGAGCCTCTTCATTACTTAAATTAGATGGATCAAGAGCCGCTTGGGTCAGCATAGAACTCGCGATACTCTGGCGAAGTTGTGCGACTTGCTCACTCAAGCGAGTAACTTTTCCCTCAAGTCCTTCCACCTGCGCTAAAGTTGCATAACGCTTCGCCTGATTGCCCCTCTCAAAAAACTGAGTCAGGATTTCGCTGAGTGCGCTTGAAGTCTCCTCCAACCCTTTTTGCTCTTGATAGGACATGAGGGCTTGATAAAGCTCCTCCGGTAGGTAGATGCTAACTAGCTTTTTGTACGTGGTCATGAGCAATGTTTTCAGAACAACTTGGTTGTAGGAGGAAGCAACAATCTCTCAAATTTTAGCCCTGGTCAATTGAACATCCGAAAGTAAGGTTTTCTCATCCTCGCTAGAATGTTGAGTTGGAGATTAATTGAGCCGTCACACATCTCAAGAGTAATTCATGTCTAATTGGGTTTGGTTATCCAGAGTAACGTTACTGAGCTTTGTTGGGACAGGTGCCTTTGCCGTTTTATTGTTCTCAGGACGGGGTTTCAATCAATCAGCAAGTACGCCTAGCGATCGCATTCCCTCTACGACTACCTCTCCAGGAAAGATTGAAGCGGTGGATTTGTCCACATTCCCTCTGCCGACTTCGATGACTGGACGCGATCGCTCAATGAAATTTGCAGGTGACTCAAAAGTCCCCACTCGTCCTTTTGACCTTCAGCAAAGCCTAACAAGCTATTCTCCCCTGTTTGCCGCTCCGACATCATTAGGAATGGTAGCGATTGGTGTGGCAGAGGGAAATTATCGCTTACTTGTAAAAGACAGTACCCTCTATGTGCAGCAGACACCGTTCTACTTTGGACACACCGACCCCGGAAACTTAAGTTGGGGTGATGTCGTGAGTAACTATGGTCCCTGTAGCGACCAAGGACGTAGTAAGGGAGATATTGCCTTAGCAGAGCGGATATGCTTAGAACGAGCGCTCAATGGTCTGCCAACCCAGCTATTTGACTTAAACGCGGCGGGAATCGACCCAAATCTCGACTTAGAAGCAGTGCTGAACACAGCAGACTTATACAATCAAGCCAGTCCAATTCACTCCCGCTACTTCCCAAAAGCCTTAGCGATTGCCCGAAATGGAGGATTGAAAGGAATTGAGGCGCTTGCTTGGGCAAGGACTGCGTCCTTCTACCTCAACTTCAATAATGAGATGGATATAGAAGGGGGTTCAAACAAGGCAACGGGGTTAATAGGCATCTGTGCCAGAGAAAATCGTCCGACAACCGAGTGGCAATGTGTCTATGACGATCAAATGCGACGAGTAAAAGCGATCACTAACGTCTTAGAGAAATATCGCAGTCTCATCCCACAAGGAAAAACAAAGCCAAACTAGACTCAAAGAAACACACTACACACTCAACTCATGGTTCATCAGGAGCAAATTTCCCTTTCCACAGATAGTCATGGCGATATGCATGACATCACTGAGAAGGTGAATTCCATCGTCAAGAACTCCGGCATCAAAACGGGAATGGCTCACATCTTCAATATTGGTAGTACGGGAGCAATTGGTACGATTGAGTTTGAGCCAGGACTGCAACGTGACTTACCTGAGATTTTAAATAAGCTCATTCCACCGAGTCGGGACTATGGACATGAGCAGATGTGGCACGATGGCAATGGACACTCCCACCTGCAAGCGACTTGGCTTGGTCCTTCCCTAACTGTGCCTATCCAGAATGGGAAGCTAGAGTTAGGAACTTGGCAACAAATCTTCCACCTCGAATGTGACATCAAACCACGCCAACGCAAAGTCGTTGTAACGATTTATGGGGAGTAGTGACGTTAGTGCTATTCGGGGAATAGCTAGAGAGGTTCCAACGGCTCAATTTATCATTGGGGTACGCTCACTTAACTTCTGGGGAAAAACAGCGATCGCTTTTTTATAGCGATGCTCGTATCAGTGAGGTACATCTTACTTTCTTGCCTATTCCCCATTCCCGAAAACCCAGAATATTGTACCTCATCCTTTAGGAGAACCGCTATAACTACAGATTTTTGTCTAACAGATGACGCTACTCTATTTAAAATTAATTGCATCTAACTAAATCCGAACTTTGCCATGAAGCTAATTCGTCGCTCATTTGTTCTGCTTGTACTTGCCTTGCTGACGACTCTTACCGTAATTGCCTGTGGGAGTGGTGGTAGTGGTGAAACAGTCAAAGTCGGCTCAAAAGATTTCACCGAGCAATTCATTTTGGGCGAAATGTATGCTCTAGTCCTAGAAAACAGTGGCATCAAAGTTGAACGTAAGTTGAACTTAGGAGGTACACCCGTCGCCCAAGCGGGTCTTGAAAGTGGTCAAATTGATTTGTACCCAGAGTACACTGGCACAGGTTTATTAACAGTTTTGAAGCAACCTGCCAATAGTGACCAAAAGCAGGTATTTGACACAGTTGCCAAAGCTTATAAAGAAAAATACAACTTAGTCTGGCTAGAGCCTGCGCCGATGAACAACACTCAAGCCTTGGCGATGAGTCAGGAAGATGCGGCAAAATATGGCATCAAGACAATCTCCGACATGGTGAAGAAGGCAAATCAACTCACAATCGCCAGCACAGCGGAGTTTCAGGAGCGTGAGGATGGATTGCCCGGTCTTAAAAAAGTCTATGGCAACTTTGAATTCAAAAAACTGATTCCTCTCGATCCTGGATTGAGGTATCAAGCTTTAAAAAATGGTGAAGCCGATGTCGTTGAAGCGTTTGGCACAGATGGAGAGATTAGTGCCTTGAAGCTAGTTGTCCTAGAAGATGACAAGAAGTTATTCCCACCCTACCAAGTTGCGCCAGTTGTGCGTCAGGAAGTGTTGGATAAGAATCCGGGTATTCGTGATACTCTCAATACCCTTTCTCCTAAACTGACAGATGCGACAATGCAACGCCTAAACTATGAGGTAAGCGGTAAACAGCGTGAACCAGCAGAAGTAGCAAAAGAATTTCTGACTCAGGAAGGATTGTTAAAGTCTTGAGGAAATTGTTATACCAATTCTCTAGGAAGGTTGCACTTAATAACGAGGTGATGATGTAATTCCATCCACAAATAGAAGCGATCACTTCTGCTGAGATGGAAGCCTTGAACCTGTTTTAACTTCCGTCTTATTCATCTTTAGATCCCTCGCTTGTTCACTATCAAATTTTTTTAGCACCTTGGTATCAAGAAATGGAAAAGTATTTAGTCACCAAAGAAGAGATTGAGTTTTATGAAGGGCTGGAAAAAACACATTTTCTCAACTCCAATGCTCGCAGACTGAATAAGTCTTTAGGAGATTTGACAGGTTTAAAAAATATCGGTTTCCACATCATTGAAGTAGAGCCTGGACGTGAATCAACGGAGCTTCATATGCACTATCACGAAGAAGAGTGCGTATACGTTCTCTTAGGAGAAGCTGAGGCAACAATTGGAGAAAGCGTTTATCCAGTTAAAGCAGGAGATTTTATTGGATATCGCGCTGGTGGTAAGCCGCACAAGCTGAAAAACACAGGCAATTCTATATTCAAATGTATAGTAGTTGGTCAAAGGCTAGACTATGATATCGGTGACTATCCAAATTTGCAGAAGCGTATATATAGGAGCAAAGGTTTAAAGTGGAATCTGGTCGATATGGAAAATATAGCTGAACCAGTAGCAGGTAAGAAGGCATAACAGGTAGAATGCATTTCCTCAATCGAAACTTTGATTACCCGCTCCTTTGTTGCAGCAGTTACTGCATAACGCAGCCGGTGTTGTAATTCTTCACTGCTCTCATGCACTTCTACTCAAAACCGATTTCCCATACCCCTACACCCTTACCTCTGTCTCTTATAATTTAGTGCATCTTCATGGAGAATTGGTATTAGTAGCTAGTAGTTTGTTTAATCCTTAACTACTAACTCTTCAAAGTTACGGCTAAATTTAGGAGTAATAAACGTGGTGAAAATTGTTGATCGTAAATCATTAGGGATTCAACCCGTTTATGACATTGGTGTGGAACGTGACCATAACTTTATTTTGGCAAATGGGAAAGTGGCATCAAATTGCTTCAACAAATCCCATTCAACAGCTTATGGTTATGTTACTTATCAAACCGCTTACCTAAAAGCGAATTATCCCGTTGAATATATGGCGGCACTACTCACGGCTAGTAGTGGAACCCAAGACAAGGTGCAGAAATATATCGGTACCTGCTCAAGCATGGGAATTGATGTATTGCAACCTGATATCAATTGTTCTGAGATTGATTTCACGCCTGTAGCTGGCAAAATATTGTTTGGATTATCAGCAGTACGAAATTTAGGACAAGGGGCGATTGAGTGTATTTTAAATGCCCGTAATACTGATGGTGCATTTAAGTCACTCGCGGATTTATGCGATCGCGTTGATTTACGTGCTGTTAACCGTAGAGCCTTGGAAGCCTTAATTTACTCTGGTGCTTTTGATAGTATCTCACCGAATCGTAAGCAACTGATTGAAAATCTAGAAGCATTAATTAGTTGGGCGCAAGATCGGGCGAAAGATCGAGATAGTGGACAGACTAACATTTTCGATATTTTAGGAAGCACGAATGGAACCAAAAACACTAATGATGCGGCATTAGAATCTGCCCCTCAGCCTCCTAATATTCCTGATTTTTCCGCGCAGGAAAAGCTACGCTTAGAAAAAGAACTGCTAGGTTTCTATGTATCTGACCATCCTCTAAAATCAGTGGGACAAGTCGCTAAACTTATGTCTCCAATTAACCTTTCGGACTTAGCTGAGCAAAATCAAAGAGCGACTCTTAGCGCAATCGTGATGCTGACGGATGTCAAGCCCATCATCACAAAAAAAGGTGAACCTATGGCAATTGTGCAGATGGAAGACCTGAGCGGTCAAGCCGAGGGTGTTGTCTTTCCTAAAAGTTATAAGCAAATCGAACAATTCATCAAAGCTGATGCCCGCATCATTGTTTGGGGCAAAGTAGATCGGAAAGATGAGCAAATTCAGATGATTATTGAGGATGCTGAGTTTATTGAAACTGTACAAATGGTAGTTGTTGAACTACCACCAGAGCGAGTCACTAAAGATGGACTCACCCATTTAAGAACTATTCTGAAAGAATACTCCGGGCAAAAAAATCATGCGAAAAGACCAGTCTTAGCAACAGTAGCCACATCACAGCAACACCAATTTGTTCGCTTTGATTCTAAATATTGGGTACAAGACTATAAGGCAGCAATTAACGCTCTCAACAATGCTGGATTTCCTGCCCGTGCGTCTTCGCTTAATCGATAACAGGTAAGCTGTTATGCCTCTAGAGAAAAGGGGAAGGGTGAAAGGTGAAAGGAAAATACTTTTTTCCATGAGTGCATATTACAAATTAAAGGCGTAATAGCTTAGTAGCTCTCAAGTTATAAAAAGTGTCACATATACATCTTTAATGCTTCTAATACCGACATGCATTCAAAGAGCTAACTTTCTCTCCCTGTGCTTCCCCTGCTTCCTCTGCCTCCCTACATCCCCTGCTGAACGGAAGGGCTGAGAAACTCTCCCAGTAAAGGTTTACTCTGCAAGATACAACTGTAAGTAGACTAGCGTCAGCTTCTTAACTTCTGCCATGACTCGTTCTCGAAACGCTTCATCTCGGCTCAAAGAAAGGACATGAAGTTTACCAACCATTGACACAGTTACTAAAGCAATCAGCTCAGATTCTTCTGGTTTCAAGATAGGAACACGTAGAGCATAAAACGCTGCTAATTGTTTAGCAATTTGACGATCAACCTCCGCCTGCATTGCTAGCACTTCTGCTGAGGCTCCGTGTGAATGTACAAATACTGAACGGAAACCAGGGTGTTCAATGAAGAACTGATTAAAGGCATCACTGGCTTGCTCAACATAGACAGACAACGGTAAATGGACAGCCTCTGGCGTGTGTAATTGTGCGATCGCGTACTGCAACTGTTCAAGGTAGCGAACTGCCAGAGCCTTGAGAATTGCCACTTTATCTGGGAAAAAACGATAGAGTGACCCGACTGACATCTTGGCACGAGCGGCAATCTCAATTGTTGTCGCCCCCTCAAAACCCCTGAGGGCAAATACCTCGTCAGCAATGTTCAGAATGTGGTTCACCCGTTCAATGCTGCGGGCTTGTTGCGGCTTGCGCCGCATCTGGTCAGAGTTGGATGAGCCTTCAAACATTTTCTATTCATGTCTTGACAAACGCGAATAAGTATTCATATTTTATGAACATGAATACTTATTCACATCTTCCCTCAAATTAGATTTGGTGGAGACTAAGAAAATGGCTCGTTTTCTCATCACTACAATTCCTCTAGTTGGACATGTCAATCCGGCCTTACCCATTGCTCGCCAACTAGTGGAGCGTGGTCATGAGGTGTGGTGGTATTCAGGAAAAACCTTACAGTCCAAGATTGAGGCAACTGGCGCACGCTTCCTTCCTATACGCACGGGAATGGATTTCTCCGACCTCAAGAACGTGCCCGATTCATTGCGAGAAAAAAGGAAAAATCTCAAAGGGCTAGCGCAGTTTAAATTTGATTTCAAACACTTTTTTTGTGACTCGGCTGTTGGGCAGGTAAAAGACTTGACAGATATTCTGCGCGAATTCCCTGCCGATGTACTTTTATCCGATGTTTGTTTTTTGGGTGCTGCTTGGGTTCACGAAACGGGTGGACCACCTTGGGCAGCATTCGGAATTACGGCATTAGGGATTATTAGCCCTGATACAGCGCCTTTTGGCTTGGGAATGCGACCTGATGCCTCTACACTCGGACGCTTGCGTAATGGTGTTTTAAACTGGGTGTTCGAGCGGGGATTGTTTAAGGATGTAACTGACTACATGAACCAACTCCGAGCCAGTATTGGATTACCGCCATACCAAACGAGCTTTTTTGATGCTGTTGTATCCCCATATCTTTATTTACAGGGAACGGTTCCAGCGTTTGAATACCCTCGTAGCAACTTGCCGTCCCAAGTGCATTTTATTGGACCCTATTTGCCAGAGCCACCTGCTGATTTTACACCCCCTGTTTGGTGGGACGTAAAAAGGGGAAAGCCCGTCATCCACGTTACGCAAGGTACAGTAGCCACTGATGCAGATGATTTGATTGTCCCTACACTCCAGGCACTTGCAGATGAAGACGTGTTAGTTGTTGCTGCGACTGGTGGCGAACCGATAGAAAATATTAAAGCCCCTCTCCCAGCGAATGCCAGACTAGAACGGTTCATTCCCTATTACCATCTTCTGCCACACGTCGATGTCATGGTGACAAATGGCGGGTACAACGGCGTGCAGGCGGCTCTAGCGCATGGTGTACCACTAGTCGCCGCAGGTCAAACGGAGGAGAAGCCAGAGATATGTACTCGTATTGAGTGGGCTGGGGTGGGTATTAACCTAAAAACTAAGACACCTACGTCAACGCAGCTAAAAAACGCTGTGAAGAAAATCCTAGAATCACCCCACTATCGGCAGAAAGCTCAACTTATTCAAGCCGACATTACCCGTTACGACACACCGAGTTTATCCGCTAAGCTGCTGGAACAGTTGGCAGTGACAAAACAGCCAGTTTTTGTATCAAGTTGAATAAAATCTTATGAAGACGGGATCAAAAAGCGATCGCTTGCCTTGAGAAGGCTAGAGCAGCAAGAATCAGTTTGGGAAGTAGTGATAAACCAACGGCGTTATCAGTTTGTGTATCTTCAGCCAAGAACTTCCCCAAGTTATCAACTAGAGTTATAAGGAGCAAGGTGGTGAAAGCGATAGAAGCGACAGTCACGGTAACTACAGACGGTAAAATTACAATTCAACTGCCACCAGATATTCCACCAGGAGAGCATCAGATAGTACTAGTAATTGATGAGGAATCAGTGACAAAAGAAAAGCGTCTGGTTAGTCAAAGAAAGTATCTACCACTGAAATTTTCAGCTTATCCAGTTGGACTGGTCAAAGAAAGCCTAACTTTCCGTAGACAAGATCTCTATGGCGACGATTAATAATCCAGTCTTTATCGATACAAATATTTTAATCTACGCAAATTTGGCGATGTCTCCCTTTCATCGACAGGCTATTGAGCGACTTCAGTCACTTGATGAGCAAAGAGTTGATCTGTGGATTAGCCGCCAAACCCTAAGAGAATATCTGTCTGGTATGACAAGACAGGGAGAATTAACAGGAGACATACCTGTTGCATCTCTTATTGCAGACGTTCGATATTTTACCAATCGCTTTCGTGTAGCTGAAGATAGCCTTCAAGTGACAGAAAGGCTGTTGGTGCTGATGGAGCAAGTGTCTATCGGTGGTAAACAGGTGCATGATGCAAACATCGTAGCCACGATGCAAGCTTACGGAATTAGTCAACTACTCACGCACAACGTTGTTGATTTTAACCGCTTTTCGGAGTTTATTACTGTGTTGCCGTTGGTGGGGAATGAAGTTTAGGATGCGATCGCATTTACTCAAAAATTACTGAGCCTCCTCTCGGTTTCCTGAGAGAAGCCTACATATTAAAAACCGATGCCCACACTAAACACAAAAAACTTAACTCTAAGAGATGTTCATCGTCTTTTGGGTTTCCAAAGACAATCTAATAACTCCTTTACATCTTTATTATCCCTAGAAACTATCACAGAGTTTGAACAGCAGGAACTTGGGCAAATCCGAGATGACTTTGATAACTACTTGTCAGCCGGTAAAGTGTCTGAAGGGCAGGTGAAGTTCCTCGCTATTGCTCCACTAATGCGTTTAAGTGGCTTCTATCGCTCACCGATTGAGATTACTTTGGAAGAGGGCATTGAGGAGATTCTCGTTGAAGACGAAGATACATTAATAACCGGACGAATGGATATTTTGGCGGTTAGCAATGCCCAAGCTGCTACAGCAATTTCACGTTTTTGGGTATTAGTGCTTGAAGCTAAAAACAGTACGGTTGAAGTTTTTGAGGGTTTACCACAACTGCTTACCTATGCCTTTAAAAGCTTGGAGCAGCAAGAATCAGTTTGGGGGTTGGCGACAAACGGACTACGTTATCAATTTGTGTATCTTCAGTCAGGAACTCCCCCTACTTATCAACTGATGCCAGAACTTAACCTCGTTAGCTGTGAGCGTTCTATCCAGTTACTACAAGTTCTGAAAGCTATTTGCAAGCTTCAGGGTACTCTTGCCGAGGATTAATGCGATCGCATCTCCCCATTCCTCGTTAAGATCCCTTTCCCGTTCGTCCTGCTAGATTTGCAACCACTGCAACTAACTCTTCTGGATTGACAGGCTTAGGCATATGTAACTGAAAACCTGATGCAAGTGCCCGGATTCGATCCTCCGCTCTAGCATACGCCGTCAACGCCACAGCCGGAATCTGTCCACCTTGCTCGGCATCCAATGCCCTTATTTTCCGAATTAGGGCATAGCCATCTTGTCCCGGCATCCCAATATCACTGACCAATACACTCGGCTTTAACCGTGGCAGTACCTCCAGTACCTCACTTGCTGTTGCAACAGGAGTCACTTCAACACCGTACTGTCCAAGTATAGTAGTCAGCAAGTCACGGGCATCGGCTTCATCATCAACCACGAGAACCCGCAACCCTTTCAAATCTGGCAGGTTGTCAAGCGGCACACTATCCTCAACCGTTGACTCAACAGGTGATTGATTAGTGACATCTGTAAGCACTGTTACTAATGGGAGTTGTACTGAAAAGGTTGCTCCTTGCCCCTCGCCTAGACTATCGGCATGAACAGTCCCCCCGTGCAGTTCCACCAAATGACGGACAATGGCTAATCCCAATCCCAATCCCCCATAAGCTCTAGTGGTGGAGCTATTTTCTTGGCGGAAGCGGTCAAAAACATGGGGCAAAAATTCAGGAGCAATCCCCTTACCTGTGTCACTCACCTGAATTTGGACATATTTATCCATTGTCTGTTGTCGATTATCCATTGTCCATGCTAACTGACTACTGACTATTGATAGTTGCACCTCAACTCGCCCACCTTTGGGGGTGAACTTAACAGCATTAGAGAGGAGATTCCAGACAACTTGCTGTAAGCGGTTGCCATCCCCTAAGATTGGTTCGATTGATGAATCTAATCTCGACTCAATCCGAATATCCTTCGCCTGCGCTGCCGGACGTACTGTATCAATTGCTGCCTCAATCATAGAAGTCAGTTCGACTGGACGGGTATTGAGGTGGAGTTTGCCCCGAATAATCCGGGAAACGTCTAAAACGTCTTCAATGAGTACAGCCAATGACTTTGTATTACGGTCAATTGTCTCTAGGGCACGAGCAGCGGTAGCCTCGTTAAACTTCCGGGTACGGAGTAGCTGAGTCCACCCCAACATGGCATTGAGGGGGGTACGCAGTTCATGGGAGAGTGTCGCGAGAAACTCATCCTTCATGCGGTTTGCCGATTCCGCCTCACTACGGGCTGCCTGTTCACTAACTAGCAACTGCTCGCGTTCTGCCTCTACTCGCTTGCGTTCGGTGATGTCAATCATGAATCCACGCAGTACAGAAGGCTCATCCTCACTCCGAACAACATTTACAATGTCGTACAGCCACACAACTCGTCCATCAGCTGCCAACATTCTGTATTCAAATTCGTAGTTTTCAAGGATAGCTGAGCAGTCTAAGCAATATTGAATCGCCCAGTCTCGGTCTTCTGGATGGATGTGTTCAGACCAGAAACTGTCAGTGTACCAATCTGATAACGGATAGCCAAGAATTTGTAGGCTCTGTGGACCGACGTAGGTAAATCTCCCTGTGGTTGCATCAGCCTCCCAAGGAATGACACAAACCTTTTCTGCCAGTTTCCGAAACCGCTCCTCACTCTCTTTGAGTGCTGCTTCGGTACGTTTGCGTTCGCTAATATCGGCAACAATTGACATACAGCTAACATTGCCTTCTGCATCACGTAGAGGCGCAGCCCAAACGCTGATATCAATCTCTGAACCTCCCTTCTTTTGGCGACGAGCTTCCATACCTGTGAAGGTATTGCCTTGCCGAATAAAATCCAGATTGGCTAAGAATTCCGCTTGTTTGTCTTCAGAAACAGAAGGGAGAAAATGCCCTACTGCTTCCTGTTCACTCCAGCCGAAGATTTGCTCAGCGGCTGGATTCCACATCTTCACTTTTCCATCATCAAGACTAAAAACTGTAATCGCCAAGGGACAAGCTTGAATCAGCGCTTGCAGGGTTTGGTTGGTTTCGCTAAGCGCTTCCTCAGTCCGTTTACGCTCAGTGATGTCCTCAACCATCCCTAATCCAAAACAGACTGTCCCATCCTGATCAGAAACCATTGCCGAAGTCAGATTAACCCATAAACTTTCGCCATTCTTCTTGATATAGCGTTTCTCAATCTGATAGATCGGTATCTCACCTTTGAATAGCTGCTCTGCGTAGACAACATCGGTTTGAACATCGTTAGGATGGGTAATTGCCGCAAAGGTAAGTTGATGCAATTCTGGTGCAGAGTATCCCAACATCTCACAGTAGGTTTTATTTACCGTTAGAAACCGACCACTCAAATCAACAACAGAAATACCAATGGGTGCTTCTTCAAAAAACGTTCGGAATCGCTCCTCACTTTCTCGCAACGCCGACTCCGCTCGTTGACGGGCGATCGCAATTCCTGCTAAATGAGTAGATACCTCCACCAATTTCCGGTCTTGAGGACTGGGTTCTTTCGGTGTTCGATAATACATCGCAAAGGTACCCAAAACCTCCTCATCCTTACCAAAAATCGGCATTGACCAGCAAGCTTGTAAACCATGAGCTAAAGGCAAATCCCGCCATTGTGCCCAGAGTGGATCGTTGGCAATATCGGATACAATTACAGGCTCCCGACGATAAACGGCTGTGCCGCAACTCCCTGAACAAGCGCCAACAGCAACACCCTGGTTTGTAATTTCTTTGTAGCTTTCTGGAATGCTAGGAGCGATACACTCACCCAGCATTGTCCCGTCTTGATTCAGGAGGAGGATAGCACATAGAGCATCATCAGACTGTTCCTCAATTGATCGAGCTAGAACATCCAGCACATCAGGGAGTGCGGCACCCGTGGCAATTAGTTCCAGAATACGAGTTTGTGCAGCAAGTAACGCTTGGCTTCGCTTGTGTTCAGTTAAGTCTAGATAGAAGGCGATTAGTTCTTGTTGCTCATCATAAGGCTCTTGCAACATCGCCCCACCGATCAGAATCGGCACTCGCCTCCCGTCTTTTCGGATGTACTCTTTTTCAAAGGGAGTTGCAATACCTTGCGTCTTTAATTCTTCTGCTGCTTGTGCATCCAAGTGTAAAAATTCGGGCGGTGTCATCTGTGTCCAGTGGATTTGCCCTGAAAGCACTTCCTCCCGTGTGTAACCCGTCATTTCCAAGAAGTAGTCGTTGGTGTAGTTGATTTTGCCGATAAAGTCACCGAAGGCAACACCAAAAATATTTGACTCAACCAACCGTCGTAATCGCTTCTCGCTCTCCCTAAGAGCCGCTTCTGCTTGTTTACGTTCTGTGATGTCGCGCAACGCTGACACCCGTACCTGACGACCTTGGTACAGAGAGCTTTTTCCTTCTACTTCTAAGGAAAAGGGTGTTCCGTCTTTCTTTAAACCCGTTAGCTCATAAGGCTTTTCATCACCTAATCGGATATTTTCTAAGGTGATCGCATAAGATTCTGGGGTCAAAAAGTCTGCGGCTGACAGTTCCATTACCTCACTCAGTTCGTAGCCAAACATTCTCGCTAAGGCAAGGTTGGCATCCAGAACTTTTCCAGCTTCATGAATCAGAATGCCTTCAACCGTGGAGTTTGCTAAGGCGCGAAACCTTTCTTGACTTTCTCGCAATGACTGCTGTGCCATTGAGCGATCGCGTTCAATTCGATCTAACGTCTGGGCAATTTGCCAAATCCAAACGCACAAAACAACAATCGTCACCATTACCAGCAGCAACAACCCGAAGGTGGCACTGTAAAGCTTGGCGCGATAACCCTGGAGGATAAGGTAGCCCACAATTGAGGGAATAGTGATCGCCGCAACTAAGAGACGACGTGCGATAAATCCCCCAAGGCGATCGCTAGTGACGATTCTCATTAGTCCCTGTTGTGGATAGGTAAATAAAATACCAATACACAGAACAATGAACGTCACTACAGTGTGTAGTGCCATTTTCGTATAGGAGGCAATGCCGTAAAGAGACTGAAATTGGTAGGCATAACCGAGTAACGGCTGCCAGGAAACTAAAGCGGCGAAGAGGGCAAGGAACTGGGCAACACCGTGGCAGCGACGGGTTCTCTGACTCAAAAGCAGCAAGGCGAAACCAAGCAGGGCGAAATTCAGAGCTGTATTAGGAGCCATCCTGCCTGGATGTGACGTTGCCACCGCTTCCGGTAGCTCACGAAACAGCAAATGGTCGATCCCAAGGTTCCAGTTGAAGAGATATTCACTAAGCGTGAGTAAGCCAATCATCGCTACAGTGAAAGCACAGATTTGGGAAATCCACTGCCTTGAACGTATCGAATGGACTTGACGATACCAACGTGGTACTCGACTCCTGGAAGAGGGCACTCTGAGAGTTGGCAACGCACTATTTCGACTATCAGCAGAAATCTCTGCGTTTTTTTCCTGTGTTCCCGCCTCCTCTTCTCTTGTCGCGCTACTCTTGTCTTCGGTGGGCAACAGCCACAGTGACACCCCAGATAGGATAAACGCTAAAGCCGTGTTAGCTTTCATGGTGACTAAATTGGGAAAGACGCTCTTCAAGGGTGAGTGATCGAGCATCCAGCCAATTAGGACAATAAAGCCGACAAGGAACGCGATCGCACTTGCTGCTTGTGCAATCAGCTTATTGGAAGAGACTAGAGGAGAATCGGGAAGCTGTGGACGATTCACTTTTAAAATTATCGGGGGATTGAGTAGTTAAAACTAATGGTTCGTACCCCTACATTATCTTTTGACCGGGGAACTCTGATTTTGCACCCACCGCCCAAAGGCAAAGCCTGGGTGGATTATGCCACTTGGGATGATCGGGTGGAGAAGTTTCGTATTCCTGGAATTCATTACCGTCAGCTAGTGGAAGCTTTGCAAGCTGAAAGTGTGACGTTTAGTGATGAGGCGAAGGAATTTTCCCAGCTAGATTTGGTTCCCAGCTTTGAGATGGAACCTTACTCTCACCAAAGCGAGGCACTTTTAGCCTGGAAGCAGACAGGACGGCGAGGGGTAGTGGTGTTACCGACAGCGGCGGGGAAGACTTACTTAGCTCAGCTAGCGATGCAATCAACGCCTCGCAGTACCCTGATTGTAGTGCCAACGCTGGATTTGATGCACCAGTGGTATGCTCAGTTGGAAGCGGCATTTCCCGATGCGGAGTTGGGGTTGCTGGGGGGAGGTTCACGCGATCGCACTCCTTTACTCATTGCTACCTATGACAGTGCGGCTATCCATGCCGAAGCACTAGGAAACCTCTACGGATTGTTAATTTTTGATGAGTGTCACCACTTGCCGACAGACTTTTATAAAGTGATTGCGGAATATGCGATCGCACCCTACCGCTTGGGACTGACGGCAACCCCAGAACGCTCCGATGGGCGTCATAATGACCTGGATGCTCTGATTGGGCCAGAAGTCTATCGCAAAACGCCTGAAGAACTTTCTGGTTCAGCACTTGCGGAGCATAAGGTTGTTCAGATTAAAGTCAAGCTCTCACAAAAAGAACGCGATCGTTACAATGAGTGCGTTAAACTTCGCAATGACTTTTTGAAGGAATCAAATATCTACCTCGGTAGTCTACAAGGCTGGCAACAATTTGTCATGGCAAGTGCGCGATCGCCAGCCGGACGCAGAGCAATGCTTGCCCATCGAGAAGCCAAGGAAATTGCCTCTGGCACCGATGGCAAACTACGAATTCTCATAGACTTACTTGCCCAACATTACCCAGAACGCAGCCTTATTTTCACCAACGACAACGCCACCGTCTACCGCATCTCGCAAGAGTTACTGATTCCCTCTATTACTCATCAGACACCCGTAAAGGAACGCCATGATATCCTGACGCGCTTCCGAGAGGGAGAATACAAAACCTTAGCCGCTTCCCACGTTTTGAATGAAGGTGTAGATGTCCCAGATGCGCGTGTAGCGATTATCTTATCGGGTACAGGTTCAGCACGCGAGTATGTTCAGCGATTAGGGAGAGTGTTGCGTAAGGGTACAGATAACAATAAATTAGCGATACTCTATGAAGTCGTGGCAGAAGATACTAGTGAGGAAGGAACATCCCAGCGTCGGCATAGCTCAGAATCCAGAAACGAACCCGCCAAGAAACGAAAAGAAGTCGAAAAGCCAAAGTTGAAGCATCGGCAACTGGAAATTTTACCGTCTCCAACGTATGAAGTAAATCATTCTACGACTCCTAAAGCCGCTGAGTCACCAGCGAAGTGGGGCGAAGAGGACACGCTAGATGGTTGGTAATCAGGTGCAGAGTTATTGACTGGGATGCGCCGAGAGAGTGACCAGATCTACAGGGAATAGTACTGAGTGGTACATATGATTCGGTAGGATGAGCATAGGTTTACCCCAACTGCGGCTGTATGGTTAAAACACCCTCTCAGCATTGGACAATTCCCCCCTTAGAAAATGGCGATCGCTTAAACCGTTATGAATTTGAGCGCCGCTACAACGCCATGCCCAAGCTCAAGAAAGCCGAGTT
Organism: Symplocastrum torsivum; assembly: GCF_059505465.1. NCBI lineage: Bacteria > Bacillati > Cyanobacteriota > Cyanophyceae > Oscillatoriales > Microcoleaceae > Symplocastrum > Symplocastrum torsivum. The sequence continues at coordinate 50,537 of NZ_JCACKQ010000017.1, forward strand.
GATCGAAGGAATTGTCTACATGCCTGCTGCACTGCGCTTCAAAAGCCACGGCCAACCTCATGGTTGGATGATCGGATGGTTGGTAACTTACGAAGCGACAACACCAGGGGTTGCGGTGGGGGATGCTCCAACAGTGCGGCTTGATATCGACAATGAACCTCAGCCGGATGTTGTTCTCCTGATCATGCCAGAAGCAGGTGGACAGGCGCGACTGAGTGAGGATGATTATATTGAAGGCCCTCCAGAGTTGGTTGTCGAAATTGCCGCTAGCAGTGCTGCCATCGACCTTCACACCAAAAAACAAGCCTATCGTCGTAATGGAGTGAAGGAATATATCGTCTGGCAAGTCCTCGATCGAAAAATTAGCTGGTTCTATCTAGACAAGGGTGAATATTTCGATTTACCGATTGATGCTGATGGAATTATCCGGAGTCGAGTCTTTCCGGGGTTGTGGTTAGCAGTTTCAGAGTTATTGGCTGGGAATATGCAGCGCGTCTTCGCAGTTTTACAAGAGGGGGTGCAGTCTCCTGAACATGGCGCATTTGTCCAGAAATTAGCCCGCGACTAATTAGCTAATAGGGAATTAACCTCAGCTCTATTGCAAGTATGAGGGACACTTAGGATTCGACACCTCACCATTGGGCATTATCGTTTGACACATCAGAGTACTTCTTAAATTCGCTCCACCTAAGTTTGCTCCGCTCAAATCGGCAAAACTCAAATTAGCACAGCTCAAATTAGCACAGCTCAAATTAGCACAGGTCAAGTTTGCTCCAAATAAATTTGCCCCAAACAAATTTGCGCCAAATAGATCGGCATCTCTCAGGTAAGCGTTATACAGCTCAGCATTTTTTAAGAGGGCACCATTCAAATAAGCATGATACAGGTCAGCATGTCTGAGGAGTGCACCTCTTAAATTGGCATGATACAAATCAGCACCACTCAGGAAAGCACCAATCAAGATTGCACCACTCATCGTTGCGCCACTCATCGTTGCGCCACTAAGGTTGGCTCGACTCATAATGGTTCCACTCAAGATTGCGCCACTCATAAACGAATGACTCAGATTGGCTCGACTCATGATGGCTCGACTCAAGTTTGCATTACTTAAATCAGCATTACTCAAGTCAGCACGAATTAGTTTGACATCAAACAGCTCAGCACCTTTGAGATTCATGCCGCTCAGGTTCATACCCTCCAGATTAGGAAAATACAAACCTCGCTCTCCTGCTGAATAGCGCTCTAGAAGCTTGCTAGCATCCATCGTAGTGAGTCACTTTATAAATAACGGTTGCTTCCCATAGATCGTCTTTGCCTCCAGCCGTCTCTCTCCCCTCCGCGTCATCACAACCGTTAGTATTCCCTTTTACCTCTACAGCTAAGCTACCACGCCTAACTTTCAGAGCATTTTGCTCACACTATTAACTTTAAAAATTGCTGATATGTCGAAGATTGACAACTGGCTAAGGAGAAAAGGCGATCGCATAATGTTTCTTTCGCTACAATCTACCACTAAAAAAGTACCCGACATGGGTACTGTTTAACTTCTAGGGATTTCGCACAATTGAACCAGTAGAGCGTCACTTATCTTCCCCGACTTAAGAACGGCTACCATTAGGAATCAACTGTATGTTCACAATTCGGTTCAACACAGCGAATTATACTCCAGATTGGCTAATTACCCTTCGGAACAATGTAGACGGATGGGAGAAAGATATTCCGGGCGAATATCAGAATGACGAATGGCGCTTTGAATTACCTGAAGCCAACTATCAACAGGGTTTCTTCTTCAAGTTTGTACTCGAAGAAACCTACTGGATGGAGGGGCTAAACATTAATCTCCAGCCTGTAGCGGGTGGGGATTATCTTTACGAAGAAGGTGCAGTTAAATTTCCTCCAATCACAGAAGCGATCGTTGAAAACGGCTATGTACAACATCTCTTCTTCAAGCCAAATCTAGACGAAGCTCACTTATTTGATGTCATCGTTATTGGTTCAGGCATTGGTGGCGGAATTTTAGCTGACCAATTATCAGATTTGGGTGTCGATGTACTCGTCCTAGAAGCTGGTAGCTATTTGTTTCCAACCCATGTTGCTAATCTCCCTCGTCAGCACAAGGTTGGGCAATTTGATAAGCATGTCTGGGGGCTATTTGATGAGTTCAAAATCCAGAACTATGTCAAGCCTAATGACTCTCAATATAAAGGAGCACAAGCTTTTAATTTGGGCGGTCGCTCAGTTTTTTGGGGTGGTTTAATTCCTCGGATGTCTTCCTGGGAAATGGATGCTTGGCCGACTCCAATCAAATGGTACTTAGAAGATAGTGGCTATCAGCTAGCAGAAGACTTAATGCGGTTGGCACTACCCTCATCAACTTATCAGCAAAGTGTCAAAAAGTTTTTAAAAGAGCAACTGCCTGAGTTCAATCATATTGATGCTCCAGTTGCCGTTAAGCATAGCAATGTTGACCTGAACACAATTCCCACAGGAATGTTTTCCACGGCTGATTTGCTGATGGAATCCAAACTCACGAATGGTGCAAGCGGCAATCAAAATCTATCAATTAATCTCAATCATCCCGTCGTTGAGCTAGAAACTACAGGCACCTCAGTTACAAAAGTCGTTGCCTACGACTTGATTGCTAAGAAATATCGGAAATTCCAAGCAAAGCAGGTTGTCCTTTCAGCAGGAACAATTGAGAGTGCAAAGCTAGCGAAGCTTAGTCAACTTTTAGATCCGAATAACAAGATTGGAGTGGGTATTACCGATCATCCCATTTTCTTCACTCATTTTGCTGTTCCCGCTACCTCACCGTTCTACAACGTTGCGGCTGCTAGTAAGGTTCTCTCGTGGCATAAACAGGCATCAGAAACTCAGCATCCCTACAATATTGTGTTGGAGTTGGGAGCTGACTTTAATCAGGGACGCTATCTTGATTCTGATATTGTCAATGCACACCGCCAGCAGAAAGGCAATGCAATGCTCTGTGAGATTGTCTTTTTGTTCAATGCTCCCCTAATGGCTCAGAATGGGGTTGATCACAATGGTGCCTCTTTTGTGAAGCCCTCTGTACGGATGCAGCCTAGCCCTAGTGCTAATGCTTTCTTTGGGGAAGTGAACGCGATTAAAGATAAGATTATTCAGCAGTTGGGCGGTGAGGCGCTAATGGGTGAAAATCTTGGCCTCAAAGTGGGTGATTTAGGGGGAGTTGCCCACGAAGTTGGAACGTTACGGATGGGTGCAAACAATGATGGAGTGGTTGATACAAACTTGAAATTCTTAAGTTACGACAATCTCTATGCTTGTGACTTGTCTGTATTTCCTACCTCTCCCGCCGCTAACCCAACGTTAACGCTTGCCGCGCTAGCGATGCGTTTGGCAGAGCATTTGAAGAAAGTGCTGTAGTAGGTGCGATCGCTTTTCTCTATTAGGGGCGTATTCTTATATGTCCCTACATTTGTAATCTGGGATTCTAAATACAAAAGTAAGGTGCGATCGCTCATCCTACAATCAGCCTTCGCTTAAGCTGAACCTAGATATCATCTGGGTTTACTCCCATCTCACGTAATCTAGCCGCTAATCGTTCGGCTCGTTGTCGCTCCTCATCAGCCCGTTGTCGCGCCTCATCAACCTGTTGCTCAAGCTGTCGTCGTTGCGCTTGTTCTTCCCTAATTAAGTCCTCTACTAATGGAGGAGAAAGAATTGTATCGACTGATAAAACTAATCCAGGAAACTGCACAAGTTTCAATTCTTGCCCACGAGTGAACTCTTCCCGTTGATAACCCTCTTCACCCTCAGGATGACTTAAGACCCAGATTCGCTCTTTATTGGAGTCTACAATCAAATATTCAGGAATATCGATGAGAGCATACTCCGCCCTTTTGCGAATGTAGTCCTCTCGCCAATTGTCACTGGTGACTTCCACTACCAACGTCGGCACTTCACCAAGGTCAAGAATTCCAGAACCAGGTCTGGTACAGGCTTGCTCCCAGAGCGCTGAAGTGCAAACAACAACATCTGGAATGCGGGAAGAATCAACTTCTGTTCTGACTCCAGTAGTAGTTAATGCAATCAGGGGTAGGTTTTGATCAGCAAAGTAAAACTTCAATTTGTAGACTAGAAAATCACAAATTCTTGTATGTAATGCTGTTGGCGTTGCCATCGGTATTAAATGTCCCCGAAATAGTTCATAGAGGACATCCGGCTCTCCCTGGTAGAACCGATATTCTTCAAATGTTAGGGTTTCTGTTGATGCAACAGACCGAGACATATCAATTCTCCCCATGATGATTGCGGCTTCTACTCCTCAGTATGGCGGATGTCTAGCAAGTGCATTGCATTTTGCATCTCTTTTGCAGGCAATGAAAGAGCATGGTGATATTGACTTTTATTTTAGTTTGTGTATGGAGATGAGCAATTTATCAACCCTTGTTGCTTCTTTCTGAGCCAAGCATTCTTATCAAACAAGAGAGTGAAGCTTGTGCGATCGCTTTCTATAGCAAATAGTAAGAATAGACATCTCAGATAAATAATTACTGTGAAATCCTTAGAACGGCAACGCCCTGCCATTCCCCACAGCCTCACGGACTAATAAATAAGCTTTCCTGCCTTGTCTATGTAGCGACAGTCCTTACTAAGGATGACCAATGCCATTCCTTCAGAAAAGTCAGAAGCAAAATAAAATTGAGGCTGAATAATTACTTGTCCTGTCTGAGCAATGTAGCCACACTGAACACCAATTTTAACTACTGCTAGTCCTTCCGCAAAGCCACGAGCAAAATCAAACTGTAATTGTATAACTATCTCCCCTGTTTGATTGATATAGCCCCACTTTTTGTTGCTCTCAACCGCTGCCAACCCTTGGTAAAAAGGGCTAGCCCAATCAAACTGAGTTCGGATGACTACCCGCCCTGTCTGGTCAATGTAGCCCCACTTTTTATTGCTCTCAACCGCTGCTAGCCCTTCAGAAAAGGGCAAAGCTTTATCAAATTCTAATGGAATAATTACTTGCCCTATCTGGTCAATCCAGGAATTTAATCACCTCAGTCTCACTCCACTGCTTACCCGAAGTGATTTCCTGGATCAAGTCATGCCCGTCTATGAATTCTTGAACGAGATAAAGTTTTCTATTTTGCTCAAAATAGGCGTAAAGTTTGGGGATTTGGTCATGATTTTGACCCAGCTTGTAGAGAGTTTCCCCTTCTTTCTCGAATAAACGCACAATATCTTCGAGCGGAATCTGCGGTATGTCTGGAGCTATTACCTTTGGCTTGAGCTGCTTGACAACGCATTTAGGCTTGGGAGTGACAGGGATATCTAAGTCTTCAGCCAGATAGGTTTCTCCAAATCCTCCGGCTCCTAATTTCTTGATGATTTGGTAGCGCTGCCGCAGTTTTCGTCCAATCATTGTACTCGTGCCACAGACCCATTCTTGTTGATTTTGACACAATCGCTCTGATGACGAAGTTGTGGATACACGGAAAAAGGGTGCGATCGCATCCTAGCTGTTCTACTTAAGATTGTTGACAAACTCCTGCACTCGTTGCCACACCTTCTCTAGTAATTCAGGATTGTCTGCATCAAACCATTCAATTTCTGGATAAGCCCGAAACCAGGTGCGTTGTCGCTTGGCAAATTGCCGAGTGTGCAAAACTGTTAATTCTTTCGCTTCAGTAAGAGAAGTATCACCTGCAAGATACTGCTTCATTTCTCGATAACCCAGTGTATCCAGCAGTGGTAAATCAATACCGTATTTCTGACAAAGGGCTTTGACTTCTGCTTCCCAACCAGAGGCTATCATTTGCTCAGTACGCTGTTCAATACGGCGAATAAGAGTGTTAGAGTCGCTACATTCCAAGCCAATCTGGAGAATTGGGTAACGCGGAGGATTCTCTCCTTGTTGCTTTGAAATTGGATATCCGGTGACATAAAATACTTCTAATGCCCGTAATGTCCTCACTTCATCATTAGCGTGAATCTTTTGGGCAGCTACTGAGTCAACTTGTTGGAGGAAGGCGTAAAGCTGGGTTTGACCAAGAGAAGAAAGTTGCGATCGCAATTCACTTTGAGGCGCAACTCTTGGTATTTTTAACCCCTGCACAATTGAACGAATGTATAAACCAGTACCTCCTACTAGTAAGGGAAGAGAGAAACGGTTAATCAAAACCTGTGCTTGCTGCTGATAGTCTGCCAGCGTCAACGTCTCTGTTGGATCACAGATATCTATTAAATAATGTGGTACTAATTGTTGTTCAGCCACTGAAGGCTTTGCCGTGCCGATATCAAACTCTCGGTAAACCTGACGAGAATCAGCACTGAGAATCACAGAACCTAGCCGCTGCGTCAATTCTAAAGCCAACCCTGACTTCCCTGTAGCTGTTGCCCCGCAAATCACAATTAATCCTGAGGGGGTGAAAGAGTTAGGGGGACAAGGGAGAGTTTTCTGAAAACTTTGTCCTTGTCTTGCCTGTCTCCCACTCTCCTCGGCTCCTTTGCCCTTATGCAATGGGTTCATCCCCTATATAAATTGCTCGTGAAACTGCGCTGTAGCCGCCTTAAAGCCTTTTATGTTAAAATCTTAGAGTGTTTTGCCATTTTTGAAGCATTACAACGGCTCAAAGCTTTTAGTGGAGAATCCCTTACATGACGAGTAGTTACAGTGCCGATCAGATTCAAGTTCTGGAAGGTCTCGAACCGGTGCGTAAACGCCCAGGGATGTACATCGGTTCTACTGGCCCAAGGGGACTCCATCATCTAGTTTACGAGGTAGTAGACAACTCTATTGATGAGGCTCTGGCTGGCTACTGCACCCATATAGAAATTGACATCAATGCTGATGGTTCTGTCACCGTTACAGACGACGGACGAGGCATTCCGACTGATACTCATCCCACGACTGGGAAATCGGCACTGGAAACAGTAATGACGGTGCTTCATGCTGGGGGTAAGTTTGGCGGTGGTGGATATAAGGTATCTGGGGGCTTACACGGCGTTGGGATTTCGGTTGTTAACGCACTTTCTGAGTGGGTAGAAGTGACGGTTTGGCGGGAGGAAAAAGTACATACCCAACGCTTTGAACGGGGTATCGCTGTTACTCAACTGATTGCAAAGCCTTATAAAGAGGCAAGAACTGGCACATCAGTATCCTTTATGCCGGACACACAAATCTTTGCTAATGGCATTGAGTTCGATTACACAACCTTGGCAGGGCGTCTGCGGGAGTTAGCCTACCTCAATGCTAGTGTCCGGATTACGTTTACCGACAGCCGACTGGCAGAACCACGGGTAGAAGCCTACTACTACGAGGGTGGCATTCAGGAATATGTCGCCTACATGAACCGTGAGAAGGAGCCTCTCCACGAGGAAGTTATCTTTATACAAGGAGAGCGCAACGGGGTTCAAATCGAAGTATCGTTGCAGTGGTGTGTCGATGCCTACAGTGATAACCTCTTGGGCTTTGCCAATAACATCCGCACGATTGATGGTGGTACTCATTTAGAGGGGCTGAAGACAGTATTAACGCGGACGATGAATGCGATCGCCCGTAAGCGCAACAAGATCAAAGAAAATGAAGCTAATCTCGGCGGCGAGAATGTCCGTGAGGGGTTAACGGGTGTTATTTCTGTCAAAGTACCCGACCCAGAATTTGAAGGTCAAACGAAAACGAAACTGGGTAATACAGAAGTACGAGGGATTGTTGATTCTCTCGTAGGCGAGGTACTGACGGAGTATTTGGAGTTCCGTCCCCACGTAGCAGACTCCATCTTAGACAAAGCCATCCAAGCCTTCAAAGCCGCTGAAGCTGCCCGTCGTGCGCGTGATTTGGTGCGTCGTAAATCAGTTTTGGAGTCTTCTCCCTTACCTGGTAAGTTAGCAGATTGTAGTTCCAGAGACCCCTCAGAATCCGAAATCTTCATTGTAGAAGGGGATTCAGCGGGTGGTTCAGCTAAGCAAGGAAGAGACAGACAGTTCCAAGCCATTCTGCCTCTACGGGGCAAAATCCTCAACATTGAGAAGACAGATGATGCCAAAATCTACAAGAACACTGAAATTCAGTCCTTGATTACAGCCCTTGGCTTGGGCATTAAGGGTGAGGAGTTTGATCCCTCAGGACTACGTTATCATCGCATCGTCATTATGACTGACGCTGATGTGGATGGAGCGCACATCCGCACCCTTTTGCTGACGTTCTTTTATCGCTATCAACGAGCGCTTGTCGATCAGGGCTACATCTATATTGCTTGCCCTCCACTTTATAAAGTAGAGCGAGGACGCAACCACTACTATTGCTATAGCGATCGCGAAATGACCAACCTCGTTCAGCATGAGTTCCCAGCAAATGCCAACTACACCATCCAACGCTTCAAAGGTTTGGGTGAGATGATGCCTACTCAGTTGTGGGACACTACGATGAATCCCCAAACTCGCACGTTGAAGCGGGTAGAGATCGAAGACGCGGCTGAAGCCGATCGCATCTTTACAGTACTAATGGGCGATCGCGTTGCACCGCGCCGTGAATTTATCGAAACCTATGGTTCTCGGTTGAACTTCACTGATTTGGATATCTAAGTCGGTTTGCACCTAAAGTAAATTTGTTGAAAGTACGGTTCGGCTACTGTAGCTAACCGTACTTTAATTTTTTCATATCAAATGCATTTAGCTACCCCAGATTTAGCGTCCAGTTCTGTATCATAGACTTTCTATAAAAGATAATATAGGATTAATTTTTTTCGCGAAATCAAACTCCTCCTCGAAACAAATACTTGCATTTTTACTATAAAAACTATAGTTACTTAATATTGTTTCAATTGCTGATTCCATCTCTAACGAGTTTAAGGGGTCTTGTACTACAACACCAATTTTATATTTTTCTATTAATCTTGCTAAAGACTGTAAGTTATTAACTATTACAGGCTTACCATGCTTTAAGTAATAAGATAGCTTGCCAGAAGCCATAGAAATCTGAGAATAATTGTTATTAATATCTTTATAAAAGGCTAAACCTATGGTAGCTGGTGTGTAAATGCAATCAATTTGTTCATAGGGTACTGGTTCCAGGGAGAGAAACAAGTTTTTTGAGTTAATTTCCTGCAATAGTTTTATATATGGATCGTAAAGTTCTCTTTTCTCTCGTTCATGAAAAACTAAAGCACATCTATTATTTATAGATGCAAAAGCCTGAGCCAGCTCTTTTGATAAAACAGCATCCTCTATAGCGCCGGCTTGAAGGACTATATAAGAAAACTGATCTTCATTTAAATTAAATTTTTCCCTAAAGTAGTTTTTGGTCTGTAGCACTTCAACTATTGCCTTTGAAGAACTAGATGAGTTGGGTAAATAGAAGACTTGAGGATGCTGATACTGATTGTATTCACACAGGGTTTTAAAACGATCTTCATCTTGAACAATTATGCACTCAGACTTTCTGTAAGCTAACCGCTCAAGCAAATTTATAATTTTAGCCAGTCCTTTTAAGTTATTTGGATCATTAAGTTCTAAAGAAAGGTAAACAAACTTACGTTTAAAAAAACAAGATTCCATTAAGGCTAAAATTGAGCCATTTGTATCTACTCCTATACTAATATTCTTTTTCAAGGATTTTGAGTTGTTCGCTTTAAATAGATTGACAAGACAATGATAAGCGAAAACTATTAGCTCTATTAACGGGATTTTTGTTTCTATTTTGAGTTTGTAATAAAGAGTCAGAATTAAGCGAGATATTAGAGGTACGTGAGAGACTTTATGAAAGTAAGTTACTGTTGTGCTGTTTCCAATCTTTTCTATATTGGTGAATTGAGTTTTTGTTGCATAAATATTTACTAAATATCCATGATTATTAAGTGATTTAGATAAGTTAATAATAGTTGGTGCAACACAAACATATCCTTCATAAAAGAAGATAGAGCAGAAATTGTTCATGGTTAGATTTATCCTCATCCCAGACAAACGAAATAAACTCCCCAGGTATCAAAGCCTGGTTCACGGTTACTCATCCACTCTCGGTTCTCAAGCAATTTAAAATCAGACTCTTTCAACAACCAATCTATTTCCGGATTAAATAAGTAACGCATTGGGTGTGTTTCCTGAAGTTCCTCAACCGCACCAGTATTTTTATCCTTGATGAAGACTTGATAATTAACATCTACTAGATTTTGATTGGGGTGCATTACTGATTCAGCAATCCGGGTGATACTTATTTCTTCATCCTCCAGACGCTTAACGCGGGTAGAAGGGCGATCGCATAATACAGCCGGTCCATACCAACAGTCGAAGATAAACACTCCCCCAGGCTTAAGATGACGGCGTGCTGTAGCAAAAGCAGCCTGCAAGTCTTCATTTGTAGTTTGGTAACTGAACACATGGAACAGTGAGATGATTGCATCAAACTGCCGTTCGAGGTGAATTGTCCGAATATCCCCTTGAGAAAAGGTTAATTTCGATGCTAGTTCCTGGGGAAGTTGGGTCATGCGATCGCGAGCTTGCTGTAGCATTTCGGCACTTAGATCAACACCGTGAACGTCGTACCCTTCTTTAGCTAGTAGCTGTGCATGAGTGCCAGTGCCACATCCTAACTCAAGGATAGATTGTGTGTTTGGCTCATGAGTTTGTATCAGTTGATGAATAAACTGTACTTCTCCAGCGTAGTCTTTATCGCGGTAGAGCAAATTATAGTAGCGGGCGTAGTTGCCAAAAACATTCATACTCTGTCAAAACCTTATTTCAATATTTCCAAAACCGCTTGTGCGACTTGTTCAATTTGTTCATCACTCAGTGCTAGTCCGCTTGGGATATAGAAACCACGACGAGCAATTCTTTCCGCCACAGGGCAAGACTCCTGATTAAATAAGCCCATGTTTCGCAAGACAGGCTGCTCATGCATCGGCCAGAAGAACGATCGCGTGCCAATTTTGTACGGGCTTAAACGACGCATTGCTTCTTTAGCCTCAAAGGGTACCTCGTCCTTGAGAACAATACCGTACACCCAATAGATATTGGCAGCATAATCCGTTTGTGGAACGGGTAGTTGTAACCCAGGAATATCTGAAAGTAGCTCCGTGTACAATTGCCCCATCCGGCGTTTACGAGCGACAAATTCATCAAGTCGCTCTAGCTGAGCGACACCCAATGCCGCTTGTAGGTTACTCATGCGGAAGTTCCAGCCCAACTCTTCATGAACGAAGCGGTTTTGCGGTTGGAAGCACAAATTCCGTAAAGAGCAGCAGCGTTCTGCTAGCTGCTCATCATCAGTAACAATCATGCCGCCTTCACCTGTTGTGACATGCTTGTTGGGATAGAAGCTAAAGATACTTAATGCGCCAAAGCTACCGCAAGGACGACCTTTATAGGTTTGACCATGCATTTCAGCGGCATCTTCGATAATTTGCAGCCCATACTTATCCGCCAATGTGAGTACGGATTCCATATCTACAGGCAATCCATAGATATGGACAACCATAATTGCTTTTGTTCTAGATGTGATTTTTGCCTCAATCTGGCTGACATCCATATTCCAGGTATCAGGGTCACAATCTACTACGACAGGTATTGCACCAGTCCGAACAATTGCCGCCGCACAGGAAATAATCGTAAACGTAGGCAGAATAACCTCATCCCCTTGCCCAATTCCCAAAGCAGTGACGGCAGCATCAAGAGCGACAGAACCGTTGGACACAGCAATCCCATACTGGCGTTGTACGCGAACCGCTAACTGCTGTTCAAACAGCTTCACAAAAGGTCCTTCCGATGAAATCCAGCCTGTATCAATGCATTCGTTCAGGTACTTCTTTTCATTGCCGTCAAGCAGTGGCTCGTTGACTGGAATCGGGTTCATGGCTAACTCAACAATTTTGGAGATCGATACGCCTCTGAGTCATCCTTTAACCAGACGAATGCAAGCTACAGCACGAGCCGCCGCCGCTCGATCTGGCTCTACGGGAATAGGATCAGGAAATTGCTGGTTCTGCCATGCCTTTGCAACCCATTCCACGTACTCGCACTCAGCACAATCTGATGCCGTAGCAATTTGCCAACCGTTAGCAGTGTATTGGTAAAAGGTTTCAGTGACTTCGCTAGCTAACTCAAAGGCTTCTACAGCACGAGAGAGCAATTCGCGATCAAATTGCTGAAATGTACCGAGCTGGCGATAAACTCCGAAGGGAACACTAAGAAATAGTGAACCGCCGGGTTTGAGTACCCGACGCAACTCCTTCATCACGAGAACGAAATCTTCTGGACGATTCTCCTGGTAAGTTTCATCCTGAGTGTGAAGTGTGTTATCACATCCAATGTGTTCCAACGTGGATAGGCAAATAATCGTGTCGTAATAATCATTGCGTATGGGAATATCGCGCAGGTCATCGTACAAATAAGAAATTCCCTTCTCCCAGAAGCAGTTCTCCTCTGGAGCTAGTGTAAGGATGTGCAGCTTCTTATTTTCAAATGTGGGATGGTTGAGAATGAAGCGATGATTTAAGACAGAACCGGCATCTAAAAGGCACTTAGCATTTTCTGAGAGATTAGCTACTAGCCAGGGATACTCAACACAGCGCTCATCAATTCCAAAACCATAATCAGGAGAAAGGGGTTCACTACAACGAAAACGCCTTAGCAAAGTATCATCTGATATTGACTGAGTGATCAACTCGATCTTGTAAAGATCGTAGCCAGACGACCAGGGGACTCTACCATTTTGCAAATACTGCTGCAACATTTTTTCGTTAATTCTTGGTAGTGTCCTCCCTGTCGCGTAGTTAGCTGCTTTAACAACAATAGGCGGCAGCAGATTCCTCACAATTTTTTTGATAATCATGGCACAGTACTTAGCGATGAGAGTGTTTTGTTGAATTTTCCGTGCTTATTCAACAATTTTGGCTTGCTGTGCAGTAATGCCGATAAACCGAGTTTTGTCCTGCTCACCCAAGTAAGGACCTTGCTTGACCTCAATCATCTCAATTTCCTCTAGTACCTCGAAACCATGCCCCCCAGTAACTAGGAGAATCACATCACCAGCTTCAAGCATTCGACTTTCTAAGTATTCCTGTTGATCGTTGTAAAAGTCTACCCGCAATTTGCCCTTTTTAATAAACAAGACTTCCTGAGTGTATTGCACTTCACGGATGACAGAGTTGTGAACGTGAGGTTCAATAACTTTACCCCTTGGATGGTGCATATAGGCTAGCTGTTGAGACAGTTCATTTGGGGTGAAGAAGTGAATACCAGACTCATTGAACTGATTCCAAATGATAATTGCTAATAACTGATCGTGATAGGTTATGGATTCAGGTTGCACCTTACGTACTCCAAAATATTACAATTTTATTCAAATCCTCTTATGCCAAGTCAACTAATAAAATGCCAAGCCATTAAGGCTCTTAGTCTAACTAGTACTTTCTTAAGTTTACAGGTTATGCTTTTTTTTCGCCTTGTGCATAAATTGATTCATATCTTCTTTCTTCTAGATCTAAAGTTGGATCGAATTCTCGAAGCCTAACATTCTTAAATCCTGCATTAGCAAGAATAACTAATAAGTTTTCTTCATCAAACATATAGTAGTGTTCTCCATCCATATAAGCCATATAATTCACATAATCCATCTTTGAATTTTCATGCAAAGCTCGTCGGCAAATGCAGTATTCTTCAGGGTTAAAGTTTTCAGGATTAAAATAAGCATTTAGATAAATCCTTGCATTTGGCACTGCTACACTGAAGATGCCATCCGGTTTGAGAATACGGTAACATTCAGCAAGTAACCCAGTCATAGGAGTAGGATAGGAAAAATGTTCCAAAAAATGAGATGAATAGATTTGGGTTACACAGTTATCTGGAAAAGGTAATGGTAGAGATAGATCTAAGCAGAGGTCGCAAGTTTCATAAATGTCTATCGTCGTCCACCCTCTCAATCCCCGATTCTCCCCGGCACCGAATTCTAGCTTTATTGGCTCTTTTTCTTTTAAGAGTAAATTAATTACTTTTTCATTTTTTGTTGAAATTCTTTTACGTTCTTTCCTATGATACAGAGGCGTTCTTAAAAGTTTTGCGATTTCAAGAAAATCATCTGACAAAGTCTTATTAGCGAAATCTTTTAGTGCCTTTTTCGAGAAAAACATATTACCTCTTTGATGAAAAATATTTTACGGTAATTTTGATATCTATCAATTCAAGTAGCAAGAATTTCAAAAGAAACTTGTTCAACTTATGTCAGAATCGCATTGAGTTGGCTTAAGGTAAAGGTAAATATCTTTCCATAATGATAGAAAAAGGCTATTCGGCTTAGCTGATATCTGTAACAGTAAGTTTTTTGGACTGTAATTACTTTATTCATGGAATTATTGCTTCTTAAATAGTAAGTAAAGCGACTTACCTATTCCAAACTTTCTAAAAAACTCTCCAATGTAACAAAAACCATTTTTTGTAAAAAAATCTTTTACATATTCCTTAGGTAGTATACAGGGATATAAATGCGGCGAATCTAGCCATGCTCTTAATAAATTTTCATCGAAACACTCCTCGCAAAGAATGTCGAATACAGCAAATCCCTCAGACTTAGTTACTCTGGAAATTTCCAAGAAATACTTTATAGTTATGAGAAATGGTGTGTAGACAAGTACTCCATTAGCATGGACAAGATCTAGAGAATTTGAGTCTGTACAATCTAGGCTTTCGCCGTTTGCAGGATGAGAGACTATTTTATACGTGATTGATAGCCACTCAGCCCAATCTTTATCAATTTCATAACTTTCGTACTGAGAGATATCACAGCTTTTGAGAATTGTCTCAGCAAACATACCAGTACCTGTGCCAATTTCACAGACCCGTTTAGTAGATGGACTTAAAGCTCCAAAGTCTTTAAAACAATCAATAACCTGCTGTGCTATACCTCGCTCTTGCCACATTGTCTCAACATAATCAGTAACACTTTGATTATTTTTTGCCGCAGCTTCTACGGTATCTTTGGCTGATATATAACCACCAGATACTGGCACATAACGCACAATCTGAAAGCCAAATCGGGCAAGGAGTTTGTTTCCGGTTCTACCAATATTAATAAGCTGTTTTTTCATTCTTATTTCCAGTTTGAATTTGGTTCTGAGAGTTTAATTTTAATATATATTCTTTATCTGATGGTGGATAACAATAGCTTGTAGGTGATAAGCTATTGTACAAAACTATTCAAGCCTTTGTTATGGCTCCACAAAAGATTAAAAAATTTTCAGTAATAATACCTACGTATAATAGAAGTTCATTCATTGCTGAGACAATTGAAAGCTTTTTATGTCAAGATTATCATGATTTTGAAGTAATTGTTTGTAACAATAATTCAACAGATAACACTCAGGAAGTTTTAGATGCTTATTTGAACCATAGTAAGATACGTTTGCTTTTTGAAGAAAGACAAGGTGTGCATTTTGCCCGCAATACGGCTGCAAAATTTGCCAGTGGTGACCTTCTTTACTTCACTGATGATGATATGCTCGCAACACCAAATCTTCTCTCGGAAATGGTTAAAATATTTGGATTAGATGAAACCGTTGCTACTGCCACAGGACGAGTATTACCAAAATGGGAGACTCAGCCTCCTGAATGGGTTGAAAAACTTTTATTTAATTCACGATTAAGCCTTAACAACCCAACTGAAGAGACTATTATATCGAGCGATGATTGTAATGTTTACAGTTGTCACCAAGCAATATTAAGGGAAGTATTTTTTAGAGCAGGGGGATTTAATCCAGAGAATGTGGCAGGTGTTTGGATTGGTGATGGTGAGACAGGACTAAATATCAAAATTAAGGAACTCGGATATAAGTTCGGCTACATAGGTTCATCCATTATTTACCACATAATTCCGCCATCTAGGATGACTCAGAAGTACTTAAATACCAGGTTGCGAAATGAGGGAAATTGTCATGCTTACACAGCTATTAGAATGAACAAGGGAAAGATTAACCTTTCTAAAGAATTTCTTACTGAGTTACGTCATTTTTTTAATAAATCTAAAAGTTATTTAAGGATGAGTAAAAATGATGTAAATTATCTCAGATTTATTCTAGCTGAACTCAATTATATGTTTGCCAAGTTATCTTACTACAGGAAAGCGAATAATGACTCAGCTTTTATGAAAATGATTCTTAGACATGATTGGCTATCCTAATATTTTTACACAATGTACTTTTACCATTTAAAGCCTTTAAAAAAAAGATGAAATCGGTTAATCCAGTTATTAGCAATATAGCTTTCAATCTTTTTTGTCTTAAAATTAAAGATTTTTACCAAGCGTGTAAAATTATTTTTATACGAATTAATTCCTAATTTATAACATTCTTTACTATAATGCTCAGCTCCAAAAGACTGATACAAATGCCCTAGAGAGAACCAAGCATTGGCAATCGTATCCTCATTATCGCTAGCCGTTAAGTTAGAAAACAAATCATTAAAGGATAGTTCATTATGAATAATATCGCAGAATTTCTGTAATTCTTTTTTATAAGGTTCAGCTAGAGTATATGTACCTCTATTTAAATGCTCTCTTCTATAGGTTATTGAGTTATTGTTTAAATAAAAGGAAAACCTACGGGCTAATCGAAGTGTAAAGTCAACATCTTGCGAAGTTCTTTTTGATTCGTCAAACACTCCTATAGTTTTAAAACAAGATTGATGAATAGTTAGGGCACACATATTCACAAACATTAAAGCTTCATAGCAATTTTTAACTTGTACAATAGGATATTTTACATTTTCAAGGATTTCTCCTTGAAAATCAACATCCTTAAGAGTACAATAAATGACTTTGGCTTCAGGATGCTTTTCTATCAAAATTAAATCTTGCTCTATTCGATTCTTTGAAAAAAAATCGTCGTGACTTAGCCAAGCAAACCACTCGCCCCTCATATTTTTTATGCCCAAATTTAGGGCAGAGGCGACTCCTCCATTTTCCTTATAAAAATAGCGGATTTTATCGCTATAAGAATTGGCGATCGCTTCTGTCTTACCTCCGTCATTAGAGCCATCATTCACTACAATTACTTCAAAATCTGGGGCGGTTTGCCCCAAAGCGCTATCAATAGCTTCTTTGAGATAATCAGAGCCATTGTATACGGGGATAACAATAGAGATTTTCGGGTTCGATGTCATGTTGATGAACCTCTACTAAAAGCAAATTCTAATATGCCGATATCCGTTGTACTAACCTTTCTGAACACAAGCTCCTGCCGTTGGCAAGTAACCGATTAAGCTTTTTACAACTGTAGTGCTTACCTGTTCTACCAAATATTCGGGTGGTACTGTCCATTGGCAGGTTGACTGAGTGACAGTGCGGACACATTGGAGAATCATCTCTGGATCTGCACCACTGAGGATATTGCTGCCACATTCGATGGTTTCCGGACGCTCTGTAACATCTCTGATGGTGACATTAGGAACTTGAAAGATACAACACTCTTCCTGTACGGTGCCGCTATCACTCAGTACACAAAAAGCATTCTGCTCTAAAGCAATAAAATCAAAGAACCCAAATGGAGCAAGAAACCGAATCTGCTCATTGTTCAGGCTGATACCATAGCGTTGCAGTTTGTTCTGGGTGCGGGGATGCAAACTGCAAATGAGCGGCAATTGGTATTCCTTTTGTAGCCATTCTAGTGCTTGAGTTAAGGCAATGAGGCGTTCTTCAACATCGACGTTTTCTTGCCGATGCATGGTAACTAGGAAGTATTTACCTGGTTCTATGCCGAGACTGGCTAAGATGTTTGATTGGGCGATCGCATCCTGATAGTGCTGGAGTACCTCATAAATTGGGTTGCCAATAACATAGATGCGCCGTCCCTCAATTCCCTCACGAAGCAAATTAGCTCGACTACGCTCCGTATAAGGCATCAAGATATCGCTACTGTGGTCAATAATCCGGCGATTCACCTCTTCCGGTACGCGATCATCATAGCAACGGTTTCCTGCTTCCATGTGATAGACAGGAATACCCATTCGTTTGGCGACAATTGCAGCAAGGGCACTATTCGTATCACCAAGTAGTAGCAGTTTATCGGGTTTTTCGGTGGCAAGAATGCGATCGCTTTCGGCAATAATCTTGCCAATCTGTTCCCCAAAGCTGTCCCCGCGAACGCCCAAGAAATAATCCGGCTTTCGGACACCGAGTTGCTGGAAGAAAATGTCGCTGAGATTGGGGTCGAAGTTCTGTCCCGTGTGTACCAGTACATGGTGACATACGCGATCGAGCTTCTCAATGATTCGACTCAGGCGGATAATCTCTGGACGTGTGCCCAGAATAGTCATAACTTTCATGCCACCAGAGCGTCCTCAAATGCAGGTTGGTCTTCTACCAAAAGATGGTTCTGTCCTAGTAATTTTGCCAGTTCAGGCTTCGACATTACATCATCCGCTGAACTATATTCTTTGGTCAGTGGAGTTTCAAGACTTGCCGTGCCTCTCAGTTCTGGTAGCATTGGCAGAATCGCATAATAATCCCCTCGCTCGATGGTGCGATAGGCTTCCTCTTCGGATACCAGAATTTCATGGACTTTTTCACCGGGTCGAATGCCACTAATCAAGGTTTGGATTGGGCGATCGCCTATTAGCACTTCCGCAACATCTACGACTCTGGCTGATGGCACTCGTGGGATATAAGTTTCTCCTCGTTCCCCATATTTCACAGCCGCGAAAATGGTGTCTACAGCTTGTTCGAGACTCAGGAGAAATCGTGTCATTTCCCTTGTTGTAACTGTAACGGGACCACCACGGCGAATCTGGTAGTGAAACAGGGGAATTACGGAACCACGGGAAGCAAGCACATTTCCGTAACGCACGCAAATGAACCGAGTATTCGGACAATCCAAGTTAGCGCGAATGATGATGCGTTCCTGAATTGCCTTGGTCATACCCATGACGTTGACGGGTTTGCAGGCTTTGTCTGTAGATACCCCCACTACAGTTTCGACTGGCAGTTGATGTTCACGAATCACACGAACGATATTTTCGGCACCGCTAATATTCGTCTGCACTGCCTCGTAGGGAAAGTATTCGCAGGTTGGAACTTGCTTGAGTGCAGCCGCGTTAAACACAACATCCGCGTTGCGGAGTACGGCACTGACGCTGTGATAGTCGCGGATATCCCCAATCTGAAACTGCAAGAGTTCTTCAAAATTGTGATATATCACTTCATCGGTAGCCGTTTCCCGTCGTTGATAGGCAAGCCGCATGGTATGTTGCTTGGCTTCATCGCGGGAGAACACAATAATTTTACTCGGTCTACCCAGTTCCCCTGACAGCAAGCGCCGTACTAAAACCTTACCCAAAGAGCCAGTGCCGCCTGTAACGACAATTCTTTTACCTGATAGCATAATCACCTCGGAGCTTGGAATACGGCGTTGGGTCTTGATACATCTGCTCGATCATATTTTGCCAAGAGGGAGGAATAAATCCAGTTGCTTGTCTGAAGCGATCGCTATTTAAACTGCGATCGCACAGGAATACCTCATCCGGTTCAATCTGGATATTCAGTCTGTATATTTCTTTCACCAGCGATAAAAGTTCAAACTTATTGATCGGTTCAGCGGCAACGTGCCAAATTCCCTGCAAATCTGAGTGCTGGGTGATAATTTGAGCAATAATCTCGGCAAGGGCATGAGTTGTGAATCCGCTGAATATGGCTTTCTTGTATCCACGGATAGATTTCCCTTCTTGACGCAAAAACCAATCAATTAAACCGTATGAATTTGCGAACTCTCGTCCGATAATTGATGTCCGCAGTGTTAGACAACCTTCGCCACCCACCTCACCCAGTAACTTTGTTCTCCCGTACAAGTCTTCTGCATCAGCCACATCAGTTTCCAGATAGTTTCCTTTGCGTCCTGTAAAAACGCAATCTGTGCTGATCTGAATTAGACGAATCCCTGCGGCTTGGCAGACTTGAGCTAGACGGTGTGGGAAAAGAGCATTTACTGAGATGCTTTGTAGTGGATCTTTTGCGGCAAGCTGTTGTTTAACAATACCAATGCAGTTGACTATATAGTGAGGTTTGGCAAGTGCGATCGCACGCACGATACTATCAAAATTCTCAACTGATACATTTCCCAACAACTGTTCTTGAACGAGTACTGGATGTCCGGCAAAAGCATCTATACTAGAACGCACTGTGGCGAGTACCTCAAATTGTTGAGAAAAAACTTGGGTCAACTTGTGACCCAACATACCATTAGCACCCAGAATGAGAATCCGCACTAGTTTATTACCTCTTAAAGCCTATCCAAACCTTTTTTAGCTATCATACATATCTGCATTTAAACTATCTTGTCAACATTATTAGATTGTTTATTAGCCTTAAAAGTATTTAAAACTCGTTTCACCTTTCGCTTGGTGCGCCTCCATAATGCTAAGGCTAGCTCATCTGTTGCTATTCCTTCAAACGAGTCCATTTCATTTTTTTTCTCTGGACTTTCTCTAAAGTTACGAAACGCCCAGATTGCGCCAAATGGTTTTTCTAAAGGCTGCTCATCTTCATCAACAAAATGATACTCTTTGCAACAAATTAGCTCCCAACCTTCACCAAAATCTTCTGGAGACCATCCCGAACGATGGGTTTGCCAATAACCACCACCCATTCCCCAACGGTCTGATTTATCTGGGTCGTCATAAGTTTGAGGATAGAAGCCCAATGGGGTATAAATCATAACCTGTTGACGGGCAACTCGTTCAGCTTCTTTGAGAAACTTTAAGCCATCTTCCTTTTCCATGTGTTCAATTACATCAAGGGCAAACACCGAATCTACTGACTTATCCGGCAAAATTTTCATTGCCCCATCCCAGGTACAGTTGAGAAATACATATCGGGACTTATCTACACCCGCTTGCCGTAACTTTTCAATATAGGGAAGGTAAGGTTCAACGCAAATATGTACGCCTGGTTTAACGAAGTATTGAGGACAAATTCCAGGACCAATGTCAAGGACAACATTTGTCTGAAAGCATTTCTTCATTACGGCTGCATCGACTTCCTCTTTTGTTAACCAAGTTAAATTCATAAAAGTTGTTCTCTTCTACTCCCGATTTTCAATAGAGATGTCAGTTAAACGTTATTTTTTCTCCCCTAGATAATCGGTTTTCCAGTCTAGCAGGACTCGTACTGCACCATCCCAATCATCATCACCTGATAAGTAATCGCCCCGCATGCCGCCAGATGACTCATGCACCTCAAAGTGCAAAACTTCATCTTCTCGTGTTGAGGAGACATAGTTATCTTTCCATAACAGTACCGAGACGCTGTGACGACCGTTATTTAATAAATTCCCAGGAAATTGGCAAACACTTTTGAATAAACCAGAAGGTCGTGTTTTCCCGTGCCAGTTTGGATCATGATTGCTTAGAGAACTAAGAATCAATGTTCTCTCATGGTTCCAGATCAAAATAGTTGCTCCCGCTTTGATTCCTGGTTGAAGTACCCAGTACTCAACCTCGATACTGAAAGGATGCTGTATATCTATATCTGGTGTAGTAACTCCGGTGCGATCGCAAATGCTCACTCTATGCAACCGTAAACTCTGACAACCAGGAGCATACTTGGGAGAAATCCAGACACGCTCGGCTAAATTTTCAAAGTCGCCACTCAGATACTGACTGATTACAGTTTTGGGTGAACCCGTTCTTTTGACTTCCCCATGTTCCAGAAGAATAGCCCTCTGACAGAGAACTTGAACGGTCGTCATATTATGACTCACAAACAACACCGTTCGTCCCTCTTTCTCTGCGACATCCTCCATCTTCCCCAAACACTTCTTCTGAAATTCAGCATCCCCCACTGCCAGCACTTCATCTACAATCAAAATCTCAGGCTCTAAGTGTGCAGCGACGGCAAAAGCTAGGCGAACATACATCCCAGAGGAATAGTGCTTAACTGGGGTATCTAAAAACTTCTCTACCTCTGCAAAGGCGACAATTTCATCAAACTTCTTTTTGATTTCAATTCGGCTCATCCCTAGAATTGCACCATTGAGAAAGATATTCTCTCTCCCAGTTAGTTCTGGATGAAACCCAGTTCCTACTTCTAAGAGACTGGCAACTCGTCCTTTAACAGTAATGCGACCGTTAGTTGGTTCAGTAATGCGGCTCAGAATTTTGAGGAGTGTCGATTTTCCTGCCCCATTACGTCCAATAATGCCAACACGATCACCTTTTTTGATCTCAAACGATACATCTTTAAGCGCCCAAAATTCCTCAACAGTTTGGTCAGATAGCTTTTTTCCTAAAGGCTTTAGCAGTCTTTGGCTCAAAGACTTTGTACTATTCGCCATCACATCCCGTAATGACTTGTATCCCCCCGGATTTTGATGACCGATAATGTATTTCTTTCCGAGGTTTTCAACACGAATAACTGTATCTGACATACTTTAGGAGTTGCCGCTTAAATCACGTCAGCAAAAGTGCGTTCAGTTTTGCGGAAGTACCAGATGCCGCTAGCTAACAATAACGCAACCAACACAAGAGATAGTGTAAATCCCTGCCAATAAATAAGTGAACCTTGTGTTCGTTCTCCTCCACTCAAAATTGCCCAGCGGAAACCATCAATAACGCCTACCATAGGATTTAGAGAATAAAGGAGACGCCACTTCTGCGGGACAATGCTACTGCTAAAGCCTACGGGCGAGATATACAAACCGAACTGCACTAAGAAGGGAACTACATAACGGAAATCTCGATATTTCACATTTAGCGCTGACAACCACAACCCTACGCCCATTGATGCAGCAAATGCAATCAAAATAAATACTGGCAACGACAGAATACGCCAACTTGGCACAAAGTTGTACCACGCCATCAGCCCTAACATAATCATTCCAGAAATCAGGAAATCCACAAAACTGACAATCACTGAACTAGTAGGCACAATCAAGCGAGGGAAGTAAACCTTAGAAATTAAATTCGCATTACTTACCAAACTGTTGCTACATTCACTCAGCGCACTAGAAAAGAACTGCCAGGGAAGCATAGCGGAAAAGACGAGAATCGGGTAAGGTACACCCTCAGACGGTAACTTTGCCAGTTCCCCAAACACTATAGTGAAGACAACCATTGTTAAGAAGGGTCGAATCAGTGCCCAGGCAATGCCAATTACAGTTTGCTTGTAACGGACGAGAATATCGCGCCAAGCTAGGAAGTAAAACAATTCTCGGTAGCGCCAGAGGTCTTTCCAATACTGGCTTTCTGTGCGACCTGCTTCGATAATTAATTCTTTGGTATGCATTAACTTGACTTTACCCTGGATGCCTTTCCCTTACGGGTTCAGGTGTCTCTTTGATTACTGACATTATCGTCTGAACACATTAGTACCTTTCTCCAGGCAATCAAGTTTAGCACCAATTCAAAAGGCGATCGCCTTTTTCACCAACTCCATAGAACATTTTTGCAACAGTAGCGTTCTTTAAGAGTGTCTACCCAGTAGCTGCACGAACCCCATAGCCATGACTAACTTTAGTAACCTGATAGAAACCAACAACTTAGATTTGCTTGAACGCGAGATACCCGTGACGATTATCGCCGGATTTCTCGGAAGTGGCAAGACAACTTTACTCAACCACATTTTGCAAAATCGTCAGAACTTAAAAGTGGCGGTTTTAGTGAACGAGTTTGGTGAGATTAATATTGATTCGCAACTATTGCTCAGTGTAGATGAAAACATGATGGCATTGAGCAATGGCTGTATCTGCTGCACAATCAATGCTGGCTTAGTTGATGCAGTGCATCGAGTTCTGGAACGTCAAGAACACATTGACTACTTAGTGATTGAAACCACTGGCATTGCTGACCCCTTACCGATTCTGATGACCTTTCTCACCTCAGAATTACGTGATGTCACGCGAATTGACTCAATTTTAACCGTTGTAGATGCTGAAACTTTCACACCAGAGCATTTTGATAGCTCAGCAGCCTTTAATCAAATTGCCTACGGAGACATCATTCTGCTCAACAAAATTGACCTCGTTCCACAAAAAACGGTTGACAAGTTGGAAGACTATATCCGCACGCTGAAAGCGGAAGCAAAGGTACTGCGGTGTGAACAGGGTAAAGTTCCACTTCCTCTTATTCTCGATGTTGAGCTTTCCCAATCCAATACCTACCTAAATACTGAAACTGAATTCCACCATGACCACGAACATCATCACGGTGATTCCGACCATTTAGAAAATGATGGCTTTATGTCCGTATCATTCATAAGCGATCGCCCTTTTATCCTAGAAAAATTTCAAGCCTTCATTGACAGGTTACCTAATAACATTTTTCGGGCAAAAGGTCTACTCTGGTTTAAAGAAAGCAAACTACGCCACATTTTCCAGCTCAGTGGCAAACGCTCTGACTTTCAAACCAGTCAGTGGCAACATTCACCTAGCAATCAGTTAGTATTCATCGGACGTGACTTAAAAGCCGAGCAACTGCAAGAACAGTTAGCTAGTTGTTTGGAACCCGCAACAGCCATACGACACCAACAGAATTAGAGCCTATCGCCTAATGTCCCAAGCTCTAAAATAATCATTATTAGCACGTTGGATAATAATGACTGTTAGCAATCAAGACACTACTACGTCTTTCACAAAATCAACTTCAACACCCGCCTCTACAGCGACTGGCATCGGAGGCGTTATTCAAAACTATCGCTGGACTTGGAACGAACAGCCAATCCATGTGGTTTATGAAACCCTTGGTGAGGGGGCACCTGTGTTACTGCTGCCAGCTTTTAGTACCGTCTCTACACGAGGTGAAATGCGGGGTATTGCACAAAGCTTATCCTCTCAGTTTCAGGTTATAGCTTTAGATTGGCCAGGTTTTGGGGATTCGGATCGTTTCCCCCTAGAGTATCAATCCGCTTTGTACCACCAGTTTTTGCAAGATTTTGCCAGGGATATCTTGAATACTCCCACGGCTATAGTTGCGGCTGGTCATGCGGCAGGATATGCGATGCAGTTGGCGAAAAATACGCCTGACTCCTGTTCAAAAATTGTCTTAGTTGCTCCAACTTGGCGCGGCCCTTTACCGACAATGGGGGCAACTCCGCAGGTTGCTGGTGGTGTGAGAGGGTTGGTGCGATCGCCTTTCTTCGGTCAAGTTCTCTACCAGATGAACACCACTTCCTCATTTCTGCGCTTGATGTATGGGCGTCATGTTTATGTGGATAAATCCCAGTTAACCCCAGAATTTATTGCCAACAAGCGAAAAATTACCCAGCAACCAGGGGCAAGATATGCTCCAGCCGCATTTGTGACAGGTGCGATTGACCCGGTACAGGAACGCAGTGACTTTCTCGCCTACTTTCAACCGTTACCCGCACCTGTGATGGTAATCATCGGTGAAAAGGTGCCACCTAAGTCAAGGGAAGAAATGGATGCGATCGCTAAATTCCCTGGTGTCCAATCCACTACACTCCCTGGTTCTTTGGGAATGAATGAAGAGTATGCCAACCTCATCGCACCAATCATTAAGGATTTTCTGGGAACTGTCAGTTAAGGCAGACAGACATAGATAATCAATCCGGCATTAGCAACAGTTGCAAATTGTTAGCAATGTCTGATAATGATTATCATTACAGGAAAATAATCAAACTATGGTTACTGCCACCTCATCAAGTTCTGTACCAGTTACCGTTCTGACAGGTTACCTAGGAGCGGGGAAAACAACACTCCTCAACCGCATCCTTACCCACGAACACGGGCTTAAGGTTGCTGTGATTGTCAACGAGTTCGGTGAAGTCGGTATCGATAACCAACTGGTCATTGACACCGATGAAGAAATCTTTGAGATGAACAACGGTTGCATCTGCTGCACCGTGCGGGGTGATTTGATTCGGATTATCAGCAATCTGATGCGGCGGCGCAATAAGTTTGACCATTTGGTGATTGAAACTACGGGTTTAGCTGACCCTGCACCTGTGATTCAAACCTTTTTTGTCGATGAGGATATGCGCGAACAGATGCAGCTTGATGCTGTAGTGACTGTAGTGGATGCCAAGCATATCTGGGAACATTGGGATAGCAGTGAGGCACAAGAGCAGATTGCCTTTGCTGATGTGATTTTGCTCAACAAAACGGACTTGGTGACACCAGAACAGCTAGATGAGTTGGAGAAGCGGATTCGAGGGATGAATGCGATAGCGAAAGTCTACCGTACCCGCAACTCAGAGTTAGAGATGGATGCTCTTTTGGGAGTAAATGCCTTTGACTTGAATCGCGCTTTGGAAATTGACCCGCAATTTTTGAGTGAAGATGCTCATGAACATGATGAATCCGTGTATTCTGTGGCACTGGTAGAGTCGGGTGAACTGGATGGAGAAAAGTTGCAACAGTGGATGAGTAAGCTATTGCAAACTCAGGGCCCCGATATTTTCCGGATGAAGGGTATTCTCAATCTAGCAGGGGAAGACCATCGCTTTGTCTTTCAAGGCGTTCATATGCTGTTTGAGGGTACACGTGATCGCCTTTGGAAGCCTGAGGAAACCCGTAATAATCAACTTGTCTTCATTGGTCGGAATCTAGACGAAGCGAAGCTTCGACAGGATTTTAGATCGTGCCTTGTTTAACCACAGTATGTATCAGTGAGGGAGGGTGTCACTGATGCATTGCTGTTGATTGGGTAGCTGAGTGCTTATCTAACCGCGCTTGCACCTGAGGATCATACAAGCGTAAGTAATTCCAGTAGTTGCCAAAAACTTGCTTGACGTAATCTCTCGTCTCATCAAACGGGATAGTTTCAACAAATTCATCTGGATCTTTGGGTTGCTTCTCCCTAATCCATCGGGAGATGTTACTCTGACCTGCGTTGTAACTGGCGATCGCAAATAAAGAGTTATCTTTGTGGGCTTGATGAGTCTCATCGAGCAACCACGTCCCTAACTTAATGTTGTCGTTAGGATTATCAAGAGCATAGTTCTTCAACTTGATTCGTTTAGCCACCAAGGCACCAATATTTGGCATCATCTGCATCAAGCCAACAGCACCCGCCTTGGAACGAATCTCTGGATCGAATCGAGACTCCTGTCGAATTACAGCCGTCACCAAGAGAGGATTAACACCAAACTCTTGTGACTGCTCTTCGATGACTTCTAGAAATGGAGTTGGATATAAGGCTTGCCAGTAGGTTAGTTGTTGCTGGAGAGCCTGATACTGGGCTTGCTCTTCAGGTTTTTCGCGATCCTCCAGACTCGAAATCTTAGCAATTCCTCCTAAATAGTCGCCTACACCCATACGCAGTAAACCATCAGTGAATTGCTCCATAACAGTTGGGTGGAGTCGGTTTTGAAATTCAGCTTGCCAGAGTATCCAGGCATCCCGTTCTTGACCAAGTTGGTAAAGTTCTTTCAATGCGGGAGAACCCATAGGTAGAGGTGGTCGTGTAGCAGGCAAAATGACTTGAGGATTTAGCTTACGCACGGTTGTGAAGTCTCCAACATCCCAGCCGAGGTGTACGGCTGACCGCCACGCATAGTAAGACTGCGAGTGATTAGCGACTACCTGTTCAAACGCGGCTTTTGCTTCCTGCTTATACCCTAACTTGTTCGCCCATTTGCCGACCCAAAAGCCTGCCTGACGAGCCAGATGACTGTCGGGGTTGTTTGTCGCAATTGGCTTCGCCCATTTGAACGCCGCTTCTAAATCTCCTGCTTTTGCCTTTGATTGAGCCACCTGCCAGCGATAATCTGCTGCTGCCTCAGAATTGCCATACTTAGTTAACAACAATTGACGAGTTTGAGCAGCGGCTTTGTCGTTTCCAAGGCTATCAAGGGTTACGGCTTTGGTGTAGAGTGCCTCACCAGCATGGTCAGGGAATTGATTAACGATTTTGTCAAGTAATGGTAGTACCTCTGTAGTTGGCTTCAATTGAGCAACTTGGAGTAGAGCAGTCGGTGTTTCCTCAGCATGAGGGAAGTCGCGCCCCATTTTTTTGTAAGCAAGCATAGAGTCTTGTGGATGCTCAGCATACTGAAGTCCCAGTGCGACCAGGTAGGCATTACGGGGTGTGCGTGGAGCTTTGGTGTATGCGGTACTCGCTTGACCATATTTTCGCTCGTTCCAATAGCCGAGAGCGATCGCTTCCCAATCTTCTGGCTGGATCAGGGGCTTGTCGTTGCGCCCTTCTGCCTCACCGTATCGGCTTACGAGTTTGTCGAGTACCAAGCTAATATCTGGTGTATCAAAGGCATACCTTGCCAATAACAACATCAGTTGTGGCTGACGAGGATTTTCCTTGAGCCGATCACGGGCTATTTGTAGAATTCGAGGATGTGAAGGGAATTGAGTAATAGCTATATCCCAGTATTGTGGATCATCGGCTGAGAAGGAGTACCAGTGTCGCACTGGATCTGAGATTGGGTGAGGGCGAAATTCCACACCTGCTGTTTTCCAGTACTGCGGATCGCTTGAAGAGATTTTATACAACGCTTCGGCAGCTTGTGGCTCATTAGGGTAGCGTTTGAGCAAATCTTGCCAAGCTTCTAGCGCTTTAGCCTTGTTACCCGTAAGTTCATAAGCGCGTGCGCGCTTGAGGAGAATTTGTGCTGCCAATACAGGATAGTCCCACTCTAATCCTTCTAACCAACGAAGCGCCTTTCCTCCCTGCTCCTGCTCAATTAAATCAGCCGCCAATAAGTAACGGGCGCGAGAGCGATCTAGGGGTTCTAGCTCAAGGGAGATGGAGGTGACGGCGTTTTGCTGCGGACTAAAAACACTTCGCTCTCCCGACGCTAACACTTCTAGACCATATTGGCAGAAATAAGTGACCAGCTTAAGCAGGTTCGGGAAACCCTT
>NZ_JCACKQ010000018.1:0-78590 GCF_059505465.1 Symplocastrum torsivum
TAAGTATATTGTCTCATTGACAACAATTACTTTGCCTTAACTTGTCACGAATGGCCTACCACAAACTCTTGGACTTAAATTTTTACAACCCAGCCTAATATGTCGCAGGGCTGGATATCAATAAGACTGTAAATGGAGTGTAAGCCTTAACGTCTTCAAAACTTCTGAAAAGATAATTAAGGCGATCGCATTTGGCACCGACTAAAGCGCGATCGCCTTCATAAGCTGACAGTTGTAAGAGTAAGGCAGTGTCTTACCCTTACGATGGTGTATTGATAATCTTTTTTGAACGTCCACTAGACAAAGGTGAACTGTGATAAATCAATATTTGTTGTGTCTTGCAGTACACCAATCAGCTCCTCCGAACCCGTACCACCTAGGTAGTAAATTCCTGTATCGTAATCCGCCGTGCCAACCCAGTTTGTTTCAAACTCTAGCCGATAATCACTAGAGCTACCATACAGTTGAATGGAATCAATTGAAGCTTCCCAGTCAGTAATTGTGGCGTAGCCAGCCGCATCCTCAACGTAGTATGCGCCCCACCAAGAGTTACCTAGAATAAAATAGTCAGTTCCAGCGCCACCTGTTAAGGTGTCAAATTCTGTACCTAAGCCATAACCATCAAGGTAGTCGCTACCATTGCCACCTTCCAAGGTGTCATTGCCAGAGTTGCCATATAAGCCATCGTCGCCATCTTCACTAACTAAGGTGTCATTGCCATTACCACCTTCTAGGTAGTCATTGCCGCCATAGTTGGTATTTCCGAACTCATCAACATAGTCAACTTCCTCATAAAGGTAGTCGTCACCGTCACTACCATACAGGATGTCATTGCCAAGATCTCCTAGCAACGTGTCACTGCCAGCACCGCCATCAAGGTAATCATCGCCATTCCATCCATCAAGGGTGTCGTTGTCTGCTCCACCATATAAGGAGTCATTGTTATAACCACCATTTAGGTAATCTTCACCAGAACCTCCCTCCAAATAATCATTTTCTAATCCTCCATAAAGGCTGTCATCTCCATCCTCTCCATAAAGGCTGTCATCTCCGCCGTTGCCTAAGAGAATGTCATTGCCCTCACGACCAGACAGAATATTGCTGCCAGAATAACCAACAATCTTGTTGTTGAGGGCGTTACCCGTACCGTCGATATCGTCAGAAATAGTGAGGAACAGGTTATCGACTCTCTCTCCTAGCGTAAAGCTGACTGACGACTTAACGGTATCTACACCTTGGTTAGGATACTCGGTAGCTGTGTCTTCTTGGTTGTCCACAATGTAGGTATCGTTGCCAGTTCCACCGAACATCGCATCGCTACCATTACCCCCATCTAGAATGTCGTTGCCCGCTCCACCATAGAGCGTATCGTTACCTGTTTCATCATAGTCATAGTCATATTCATTATCGCCAAACAGCTTGTCGTCACCCTCTCCTCCATCAATGGTGTCATCGCCAGCTTCGCCATAGATGGCATCGTTAGTGTTACTACCAGACAATGAATTATCAGCAGCATCGCCATTCAAGGTTTGGTCGATGACATCATTATCATTAATAGTGATTACAACCTCGCTATAAGTGCCAGTCGTACTCACCTCAACAAAGCCCATGCCATCACTTTCACTGAAGGTGTAGGTTTCTTGAGTGAAGCCATAGCCACTCTCAGTAATGTTCCAAATAACAGTTTGAGGGACTTCGACTTCGGAGAAATTATTATCAATGATATGGAGAGGTAGCAGAAAAGACTGTCCATCTACCAAGGTAACGTCAGCTAGTGTAGACCACAGTCCATCTGAAGAAAAGTTGTCACCCCATATATCGGAAGGCGGTTGATAATCCCAAGCATTATCGGGACTAACTTCAGCGGAAACAACCCCTGAACCATCATTGTTGTCTACAACAGCATTTCTACGGCGACGTGGACGTGGCATAATCTTATTCCTAACGAAAAGCTATAGTTCAAGATTCAATCTTGGTGAGCTGAAATATCTACTGAAGTAGAAATGATTTAAGAATTCTGTAAAGTAAAAAAAAGGCGATCGCCTCTTCTCTACTCCGCCTTTCTCTCAACAACGAATTTACAGGGCAACGTAAGATTCTCAGACCTTGAGGCAGAAGTTACGCAACTTTCTTACAAAACTTTATATTGATGGCTAATCATGAGAACGTAACGCCTAGATAGTAGACTGGCTCTTGCAGCATCCCAGTAGAGGAGAGCTGTACGCAATCAAGAGCCACTAACTACTAGGTGTAGCCTCAAAGGAGTTCTTATTATGACCGCAGGAAATGACCCCGTTAAGATAATGAAGCAGGAAGTCGGCAAAGCTGCTGCTGCGCTTGTGCAGTCAGGTACGATTGTCGGGGTGGGTACGGGTTCAACCACTGCCTATGCGATCGAGTGATGCATTGATAATCTTTTTTTTAAACGTCCACTAGACAAAAGTGAACTGTGATAAACCTACATTGGTTGTGTCTTGCACCACCCCAATCAACTCCTCCGGGCCTGTACCACCTAGGTAGTAAATTCCTGTATCGTAATCCGCCGTACCAGCCCAGTTGGTTTCAAACTCTAGCCGATAATCACTAGAGCTACCAGACAATTGAATGGTATCAATTGAAGCTTCCCAATCAGTAATTGTGGCGTAGCCAGCCGCATCCTCCACGTAGTAAGCACCCCACCAGTAGCTACCAAGAACAAAGGTATCAGTTCCGGTTCCACCTGTTAGGGTGTCAAATTCTGTACCTAAGCCATAACCATCAAGGTAGTCGCTACCATTGCCACCTTCTAAAATATCGTTGCCAGACCCGCCATATAAGTAGTCGTCACCATCTTCACTAACTAAGGTGTCATTGCCATTGCCGCCATACAGAAAGTCATTGCCGCCAAAGTAGGTATTCCCGTACTGATCAACATAGTCAACTTCCTCATAAAGGTAGTCGTCACCGTCATTGCCATACAGGGTGTCATTGCCAAGATCTCCAAGCAGTGTGTCACTGTCAGCACCGCCATCGAGATAATCATCGCCATCCCAGCCGTCAAGAGTGTCGTTGCCCTCACCACCATACAGAGCGTCGTTGTCCTCACCACCATTTAGATAGTCTTCACCAGAACCTCCCTCTAAATAGTCATCTCCATCCTCTCCATAAAGGCTGTCATCTCCATCCTCTCCATAAAGGCTGTCATCTCCATAGTTGCCTAAGAGAATGTCATTGCCATCAGCGCCAGACAGAGTGTTGATGCCCTCATTACCGATAATCTTGTTGTTGAGGGCGTTACCCGTGCCGTCTATGTTGCCGGAGAAATCAGCAAGGAACAGGTTGTCAATTCTCTCTCCTAGCGTAAAGCTGACTGAAGACTTGACTGTATCTACACCTTGGTTGGGGTACTCGGTAACAGTGTCTCCCAAGTCGTTCACAATGTAGGTATCGTTGCCAGTTCCACCGAACATCGCATCGCTACCTAAGCCCCCATTTAGAATGTCATTACCCGCTCCACCATAGAGAGTGTCATCACCAGATTCGCCATAGATGGCATCGTTATTGCCACTGCCAGTCAAAGAATCATCGGTGGCAACCCCAGTGGTATCTCCATTTAAGGTTTGGTCGATGGCATCGTTATCATTAATAGTGATTACAACCTCGCTATAAGTGCCAGTCGTACTCACCTCAACAAAGCCCATTCCATCGCTTTCACTGAAGGTGTATGTCTCTTGAGTGAAGCCATAGCCACTCTCAGTAATGCTCCAAATGATCGTTTGAGCCTCTTCGGACAAAGCATTATCAATGATTTCGAGCGGTAGTAGAAAAGATTGCCCATCTACCAACGTGATATCAGCTACTGCCCCCCAAGACCCGGTATCACCAAAAGGATCAGCTTGAAACCACATATCCTCAGAGAGTTCATAATCCCAGGCATTATCGGAACTAATTGCAGCGGAAGGAACCCCTGAACCATCATTGTTATCTACAACAGCATTTCGACGGCGACGTGGCATAATTTTATTCCTAAAAGAAAGCTATAGTTCAAGATTCAATCTTTACGAGCTGACATATCTACTGAACTAGAAATGATTTAAGAATTCTCTAAAAGTTGAAAAAAGCGATCGCCTCTCATACATCCCCCTTTACTCTCAACAACGAATTTACAGGGCAACGTAGACTTCTCAGACCTTGAGGCGCAACTTATGCAACTTTCTTACAAAACTTTACATTGATGGCTAATCATGAGAACGTAACGCCTAGATAGTAGACTGGCTCTTGCAGCATCCAGGTAGAGGAGCGCTGTACGCCATCAAAAGCCACTAACTACTAGGTGTACCCTCAAAGGAGTTCTTATTATGACCGCAGGAAATGACCCCGTTAAGGTAATGAAGCAGGAAGTCGGCAAAGCTGCTGCTGCGTTAGTGAAGTCGGGTACGATTGTTGGGCTGGGTACGGGTTCAACGACTGCCTATGCCATTGAATATCTAGGAAATCGCCTCAAGTCGGGTGATCTAAAAGACATTAAGGGTGTGCCAACTTCGTTTCAGGCAGAAGTCTTGGCAAAACAATACGGGATTCCCTTAACGACGCTGGATGCTGTTGACCATATTGATATCGCGATCGATGGTGCTGATGAAGTCGATCCGCAGAAGAACTTGATCAAAGGTGGTGGTGCTGCCCATACTCGCGAGAAAATTGTTGATGCCTTGGCAGACCAATTTGTTGTTGTCGTGGATGGGAATAAATTAGTCGATCGCTTAGGTTCAACATTCTTGCTACCCGTAGAAGTGATACCAATGGCGATCGCACCTGTCATGCGTGCGATTGAAAAGCTAGGTGGAAAACCAGAACTCCGCATGGGCATCAAAAAAGCTGGCCCCGTAATCACCGACCAAGGCAACATGGTTGTTGATGTGAAATTCGACTCCATTGATAACCCTGCTGAACTTGAAAAAACGCTGAATAACATTCCAGGCGTTCTAGAGAATGGCTTATTTGTAGGTGTTGCTGATATTGTTCTGGTTGGCGAAGTCAAAGATGGTCAACCTATTGTCCGAGAAATGTAAGAGTCGTAGAGACGTTCCGTTGGAACGTCTCTTTCTCAAAATGCAACCCAGTTTGAACTGTATGGCGGTATGCAGCACTTTGGAAAGCACAGTAATTTAGATTTAGAGAGGGTTTTGCTGTAGCCGTGTAGATACACAAAGCCAGTTCTAGGTTCAAAGCGTGTTTATGACGATGCAATACCGAAGATTTGGGCGTACAGAGTTACAAATGCCAGTGTTTTCTTGCGGTGGCATGAGGTATCAGTTCAAGTGGCAGGATGTCCCAGAATGGCAAATTCCCAAAGATAATCAGCAGAATCTAGAGGCGACGATTCGTAGAGCTGTTGAAGTTGGTATTAATCATATTGAAACGGCGCGTGGGTATGGGACTTCAGAGGTTCAGCTAGGGCGAATTTTGCCGACATTTCCTCGTGAACGGTTAATTGTCCAGACCAAGATTAGCCCAACTTCAGATTCCAAAGAGTTTCAACGTACTTTTGATAAGTCACTGGCGAATCTGAAACTAGACTACGTTGACTTATTAGGGATACACGGCATTAATACTCCTGAATTGCTGCATGATAGTGTCCGTCCGGGTGGTTGTGTCGATGTAGCGCGGCAGTTGCAAGCCCAAGGAAAGGTGCGATTTCTTGGCTTTTCCACGCATGGGCCAACGGACGTGATTGTCAAGACGATTGAAACGAATCAGTTTGACTACGTTAACCTGCACTGGTACTACATCAATCAATTGAATTGGGCTGCTATTGAAGCGGCAACACGCCATGATATGGGTGTCTTTATCATCAGTCCTTCGGATAAGGGAGGGATGCTCTATAAGCCGCCACGAAAGCTAGTGGAACTGTGTAAACCGCTTAGCCCAATGGTGTTTAATGACTTGTTTTGTTTAAGCCATCCTCAGGTGCATACGTTGAGTTTAGGGGCATCACGACCAACGGATTTTGATGAACACTTGAAGGCAGTAGAGTTATTGGATCGGGCTTCGGAGATTTTGCCGCCGATTTTGGTGCGTCTAGAGGAAGAAGCGATCGCAATTCTAGGAGAAGATTGGGCTAAAACTTGGCACGTCGGCTTACCGAAGCCAGAAGAAACGCCAGGAGGTTTAAATATCCGGGTGATTCTGTGGTTGAGGAATCTTGCTGTTGCCTACGACATGATTGAATACGGAAAAATGCGGTACAACATGTTGGGTAATGCGAGTCACTGGTTCCCCGGTAATAAAGCAGACCGAGTGAGAGGATTAGACTTACGACAATGTTTACGGGAGAGTCCTCATGCTGACAAAATTCCCACCCTTTTGGAAGATGCTCATCAATTATTAGGTGGTCAAGAGGTTAAACGCCTATCCCAGCAGTAACTAGTTCGCTCGTTTACTAAGCGTCAAGTGGAGTAATGTACAAACAAAAATGTTTTATGTTTCACTACCAGTTTTCCTTAGTTGAGGGGTTTTAACTTCTTTAACTGATGCTTTCCGGATGTAGAGACAGTGACGGATGCTATGGCTAATGGGTGTTGTGAAGGCTTCAATTGACTGAATCTCGCCACCTAACGGTTCAAGAACTGGTTTTAGGGTTTCGGTTTCTTCATCTGTCCAATGCCCTCGATAGAGGATGGCTAAACCACCTTTTTTTAGGAGTGGTAATGAATATTCAGCGCAGACGGATGCAGGTGCAACAGCTCTCAGGAGTGCTATATCGTAAGCTTGTCGATGTTGTGGTTGTTTGGCGATCGCTTCTGCTCTCCCTGTTAATGTCGTAGCATTTTTGAGGTCTAGTTTAGCGATGAGCGTTTCGAGAAAGGTGATTTTCTTGCGGGTGGAATCGAGTAAGGTAATGGCAGTATCGGGAAATGCGATCGCCACAGGAAATCCTGGAAACCCTGCACCTGTACCAATATCAATAATTTTTGATGTTGGACTAATCTCACATTTACCTTCTGATTCCTGACTCCATACACCCCGCAAAGAATCCCATAAGTGTTTTTCCCAAAACTCCACAGGTTCAGTAATGCGGGTCAGATTTAACTGCTGGTTGCCTTCTAAGATTCCTTCATAAAGCTGCTGGAATAATTGCTGCTGTTGAGTCGTTGGCTGCCAACCTAGTGTTTGCTGCCAGATGTGTACCATCTCCGGTAACATCAATAGTTCAAGTTCACTCATGGGGGATTGTTCGCTGCTCAAGATTAGACAAATACGGGTAGGCTAAGTTCAACCTTGTTTCAATCTGACATGTTATAGCAATCAGTAGTTAGCTTTGGGCGGTCAGCTTTGGGTCAAATCGCCTCTAGCTAAGGAACGCTCTTCTCCCGTTAATGTCCTA
The DNA here is from genome assembly GCF_059505465.1 of Symplocastrum torsivum. Classification (NCBI taxonomy): domain Bacteria; kingdom Bacillati; phylum Cyanobacteriota; class Cyanophyceae; order Oscillatoriales; family Microcoleaceae; genus Symplocastrum; species Symplocastrum torsivum. Next base: position 7,364 of record NZ_JCACKQ010000018.1, read on the forward strand.
ACATTCGTGGCTACTGCTATAAAAAGCTGTTCTCACTGCCTTGGGTCAAATTATTGCGATCGCTTTTCGGTTCAAAGAGTCTCCTCTAGATAGCTGCAATACCTTGATAAGGTTTGCCCACCACAAAGAATAAACGTCTCTTCCCCTACTCTCACTTTTAAGAAAGCTTTCAGATTCATTAGCTATACTGACATCCTCAAAAAGTGTTGAATATATACGCAAGGTTCTTCTAAAGAAGACCACTCCCTACTTTCAAATTTGCCAGTTGTGGCTTGACTTGCATGAAAAATCTTTTCCTCGACCTTCGCCAGCGCCAAACTCGTTTCCAAGTTACTGGCAAATTCATCACACTCAGCGTATTGCTAGGGCTACTGAGTACCCTCAGTACACCTGTCAAGGCTCAACCGCTAGTTACACCTTTAGTCGCTCAAGCCCAAAGCACTTCTACAACAAATCCTGTAGAAACACAATTGCAGGGACGATGGGAAGTGGAAGATCCATCGGGTCAGAAGCTTACGTTGATTTTCGCGCCAGAGGGCAAATTCTTTATGCTTTTGCCTTTAGTCCCTGATTCTCCTGTTGCCCTACCATTTGGCTATCGAATTGACTCAACTGTGCAACCCATGCACATTGATGTGCTTTTGCCAGAACAGAATGAAACGGTAATGACTATTTTTGAGCTGACTGATGATGGTCAGCTACGTTTGCAATTGAGTGATACAAACCCTGGACAACCCAGACCTACGGCGTTTACAGATGGGGCTGTCTTACTTCAGAAGATTTCTGAGGAAACAACAGTGCCGTCGGGGGTTCCAGTTCTATCTGACATTGAGACACCAGCAGAACAAGAGCAAGTTATAGCCGACCTTGAAACACAAGCTAGGGAGGCACGAGAAGCAGAAGGCAAACTGATGACTGGGGCGATGAACCGCGCACAACAGGCTTTTTACCTCGAAAATGAAAAATTTGGTACAGCAATTGAGGATTTAGGTATCGGCATTAAACCGGAAAGCGAGAATTATCGCTACCAAATTGTGCCTCAAGGCAATCAGGCTCAGAGTGTGATGATGACAGCCCAAGCCAAACGTCCTGAACTTAGAAGCTATACGGGTACAGTATTTGTCGTCAAAGATGGTGATGATCTTCTTACTGTTGCAGGGATTTGTGAAACGGACACACCTTCATCAACTCCTCCAGCGATGCCAACCGCTCCTAGTAAGACACAGGGCAGGTGGATGATTCAATGTCTCGCAGGTTCCCATCCATTAGAACGATAAATAAGGCGGCATGAATACCAATCCAACGCTAGCTGATTCTACTCCTTGCCTGATTTCACCAACTGTTCCGACCGTAGGAGCAAAAGGACAACCATTGAAACTAGGGATTATGGCTTCGGGAAGTGGCAGTAACTTTGAGGCAGTGGCTGATGCGATCGCATCCCAACAACTGAACGCCGAGATTCAAGTCCTAATTTACAATAATCCCGGTATCAAGGCAGTAGCGAGAGCCGAGCGTTGGGGGGTTCCGGCTGTCCTACTCAATCACCGAGACTACAAGCGCCGTGAAGACTTGGACACAGCAATTGTCGAAGTCTTTCGGCAGTACAAGGTGGAGTGGGTAGTGATGGCAGGCTGGATGCGCTTGGTAACACCTGTACTCATCAATGCCTTTCCTGACCGAATTATTAACATTCATCCGAGCTTATTACCCAGTTTCAAAGGCGTAAAAGCTGTAGAACAAGCAATTGAAGCAGGTGTCAAAATTGCGGGTTGTACTGTTCACCTGGTACGCCTAGAAGTTGATAGTGGTCCAATTTTGCTACAAGCGGCTGTCCCGGTTTTGCCAGACGATAGGCCAGAAACCCTCCACGCTCGTATTCAAGTCCAGGAACATCGAATTTTACCGCAAGCGATCGCACTAGTGCAGCGCGGCAGAAGTTTGTAACCACTTCCCAGCGACAAGGGGGACAAGGGAGAGATTTTAGCGGGTCACTTATTTCCGCTATGCTGCACTAGCCAGACAATTATTTAATGGTTGACGGTTGACGAAATTCAAATTCAACCAACAACCAACAACTAATAAGGGACTTGCGGGAAAATAGAATACCAGCCACTCTAGAGAAGAGGAAACAAAAAAGGCGACGCTCCTGCTCCAATCACACTTGACTCTTTCTCAGGATGATACTCGACGCAACCGTTAAAGCTACGTTCAAGGATGCCAGTGAAAAACTTACGGGATACCGTAAACGAGACTTCATAGCCAAGGTCACCGAAGATTACTTCGATGGGTCAGCGCGCAAAGCGGAAACCATCATGGGGTGGAATCGCCAGAGTGTACAACTGGGGTTAAATGAACGGCGAACAGGACTCCAATGTGTAGATAACTATCAAGCCAGGGGACGACACAAAAGTGAACAAGTGCTGCCCAACCTAGAAGCAGATATCCGTTCTTTGGTGGACACGCAAGCCCAAGCCGACCCAAAATTGCAATCTACATTTTTATATGCGCGTATCAGTGCCAGAGCAGTACGAGAGGCATTAGTGAGTGAAGCTGGCTACACAGAGTTATCCCGATATCTCAGAATGGGTGATTGACCTTGATGGTGGTGCAGCAACTCGTAGTGACCGAACGCAATTTATCAAACGCATGGTTGAACTGCTCCATTGCGATTGATGTAAAAATCCGACTGATTTACTATCCTCCTTACCATAGCAAGTACAATCCCATAGAACGCTGTTGGGCTGCCCTAGAAAATTATTGGAACGGCGCAGTTTTAGACTCGCTTGAAGCTGCTATACAATGGGCTGCCAACATGACTTGGAAGGGCATTGCACCAATTGTGCATCACGTCGAAACCATCTATGACAAAGGCATTAAAGTCCTACCAACTGAGTTAGAACAGTACCATCCTTTCTGGCAGCGTTCTGAGACATTGCCCAAATGGGATATCACGATTGTCCCCGGTTGATTGGTACCTTATTTTCTTGCAATTCCCTAACCATCATCTAAGCTTCAACTTGCCTATTTTTTAGTTTCCACAGGTAACTAGAAACCAAATTTGTAACGACATGAGCCACAATCGGGACTAACAAATTGCCAGTTGCCAAGGCGCTCAATCCTAGCAACAATCCGACGACTGATGCCCAAGCGACATAGGGCCATTGTTGGGGGCTACTGAGGTGCAAAACGCCAAACAATAAACTGGAGGCAAGTAAGCCTGTGGCATTCAAGCCAACTGCTGGTAACATTACGCCTCGAAATAACAATTCTTCGCTCATGCCAGGTAGTAGCCCTAGCCAAATGATGTCTGGTAATACTAAAGGCTTCAGTACCAACTGTAGGTAAAAGTCTGCGCTTTCGCGGTAAGCCGGCCAAAGGCGATAAACTAAGCTACTTGCCCCACTAATTGCTACCGCTAGACCCAACCCTAAAAGGATTGCATCAACAGTTCCGCGTAAAGGGAGGAGGTTAACGGAGCCGAGACGCAGCCATAGCTTGGCAACGATTAATAACACGGCAGCCGTTACACCCATCGCAATTAAAATTTGGGTGCGCGTCAGGGGTTCAATTTCAGGATTATCAGGAAGCTGTTTTGCCACGAACAGATAAGCAGTGCAAGGACGAGAGAGATGGGCTGAGGGCATCAGCACTAATACCGGCACGATGAGTAACCAGATAGCCTAGCGCCTCTAAATACGAGTGTACTCTGATTGCCTTAATCCCTAAATGTTCCGGGGGAACTTGCATGGAAGTTTGGTTTTCCTCAACGGCAATAATTTGCGATCGCGATTGGCTCAAACTCAACAAAGCACTGCCACCACAAGCACTTGCGGGGACAACGACAGCATCTACATCCGTTGCCCAGATGTCTCCAGATAGAGATGTAACGTTTGATGTCTTGTCAACAAACTGGGGCGCACGACTTAACCCAACGAGAACGCAGGGTAAAAAGGTATAGCCCAATTCTTCAGCGGCTGAACGAGGTGATAAGTCAGGGTCAAGCGGTAGAGGCGTGAGTGCGGGGGCGTGAGCGCAAGGGATTTGAAAAGTACGAACAATCAGGTGGCTAATGACGGCTTCGGCACCTGCAAGAGGGTCTACTCCCTGTCCATGTCGATAAGCGACGAGAGCTTCACTACCAGAATCATCGGGAAATCGAGCAACAACTGCGATCGCTTCTGCCCTTGCCTGATGAATCAATACATCAGCGGCTCGTAGTAAGCTGTCAGGATTCCCTATTGTGCCCCAACTCGCTCCCGATGCGGCTGTCCGCAGTTCTACGTTTAAGGGAGCGTCTGTCACCACATAATCTGTAAGATTTAACCCTAGTGTCGCTCTGGTTGCGTCTGCTGCCTGGATGTGCCTTAATCGCAAGTCTGGTTCAATTCCTTGGTCAAGGATTAATCCTACTCGATTTTGATGCCTGGGTTGTAATCCCCAGCATCCAGCCGCGAATTTGTCAAGTCCGTAGCCTTCTACATACAGCGCATTGGGTAAGTTCCAGTACAACTGGGCACCATTGAGGACGTTAGGGTGGGTAATGAGGCGATCTGAGCAGGATGCGATCGCTTTTGCCACGGGTAGCGCATCTCCCGCATAGCCACCAATAGCTGCTCCAATCCCAGTCGGAATGATTAAAACAACGGTGTAAGGACGCTGATTCACGCTTCGCTAGAAGCCTCTTGTGCTACTGTTACAATCGCTTCCACAGACACTTTCTGCTGCTCGACATCCACATCTGTTATTGCCCAGCGTAGGGGTTCACCTCGTTTTTGGAGTTCGGCTTCAATGCAAGCCTGTAACTCCGTTGGTGTCTGTTGTAGGTCAATTTCTGCCGTGATGAAGTGTGTTGTCATTGGCTTCGTGTTGTATTTGTAAGTTTAATTAGTGTATCAATCACTAGCAGTGCCGTCAGCTAGCAACTACTCGTATTTTTTTTAATAACCTGTATTTTTAGGGCTTGAGTGTAAACATTTAGTTAGATCCAACTGACAATTGCAGTTATTGCAAATTATTATGCGATCGCAAGTCTAACGTTTGCATTCTACGCATCAACCTCAACGACAATCAAACCAACCCTTATAGGGTAAAGGATAGATGTGAGATGGAACATCCCTCTCTGCTCAAGCAAGTGATGCTGCAATTTCAGGATTCTTTTAAACCCCTTCATGAAGATTTATCAGCGGCTCTCCTCACTCCTGATAAACACTTATGGGTTGGTTCAGATGAGACAACGACGCTTGAACGTCTAACATTTGATGATGATACTTATACTTTTACTAATCATCAGCATATTGATCTTGGACAGTTTATTGAATTACCAGCAGGCAAGGATGAAGAGATTGATATTGAAGGGCTAGCTTATGCTGATTACTACCTCTGGGTTGTCGGCTCACACAGTTGGAAACGCAAAAAGCCAAAAGAAGATAAAAAAGAACAAAAGAATGTTGAACGACTGGCAACTGTAGCCTCAGAAAAAAATCGTTATCTGCTTGCTCGTATCCCCCTTGTCAATGGCGAGTTATTCAAATCCTGCCCCCATCCGGAGAATCCCAATGAGCAGCTAACAGCCGCTAACTTAAAATTCACTGAACGGGGCAATTTATTAATGGATGCTCTGGACTCAGACCCCCATCTTCACCCCTTTATTCTTGCTGAAATTCCTAGCAAAGACAATGGCTTTGATATCGAGGGTATCCTTATTTCCAGAGAAAAAGTTTTTATTGGGATGCGAGGACCAGTACTCCGAGGCTGGGCAATAATTCTAGAGTTAGAGTTAGAGCTTGAAGCAAACAATCCAACAACTCTACAGTTAAAAGAAATAGGAGATGTAGGTAAACTCTACAAAAAGCATTTTGTCAAGTTAAATGGCTTAGGGATTCGTGATTTGTGTGTAGATGGTCAAGACTTATTAATCCTCGCAGGACCAACAATGGATTTAGATGGTCCTGTTAAGCTTTTTCGGTTGCCAAATGGGTTCAATGAACTAGGCAAAAGCCTCTCTTGGGAACCTACACCAATCCTCGACTTACCTTATGGCGAGGGCAATCATCATGCAGAAGGCATCACGCTATTTGATCCAATTTCCCAACAGCCGTCTATTTTAGTTGTTTATGACTCACCTTCTCCAATAACACATCTAGAAGGTGCTACTGTTCTTGCTGATATCTTCCTATTAGGTTAGGCAGAATACTAATAATGAAGTGCCGCAGGTTAACGACACTTCATCTAACAAATGTTTTGAAAGGAGTTCAGAAGTTCAGCTTGGGACAAGTGAAATAGGGATTCTAACTCTACCTCACACGCACCACCACTGAAAGAATTTTAGTGGGGGATTGCAACCCTTGCTCCTTCTCGGCACCAGAAGTTTAGTTTATCCAAAGTTCAGGAGAATTCTGAACTGAACACAGCCACGTCTGTATTCTTCTTGTTCAAGGCTTACCAAACTGACGTTGGTACACAATCTCTTCTTTTTCTGTCTCAATTTTTAAGTTAGAACGCGGATAGGCAACACATAGTAGTGCGTAACCTTCTTCTTGAAGTTCGGGACTGATACCCATCCCGTCGCTTTGCTCGACTGTTCCTTCTAAGATCTGTGCAGCACAGGTGGTACAAACTCCTGCGTTGCAGGAACTCGGTAAATCTATGCCAGCGGCATAAGCAGCCGAGAGAATCTGTTTATCCTCTGGTACTTCTATAATGTGGGTTTTCCCTTCGTGTTGGATTTCGACAGTATAAGTCTTCGGCATGAATGGCAGTGGTGTAGGTACAGTTCTCCTACACGAAAATACTTGTGAAAATCGTGGTGGAGCATATGGAATTAGATTTTACTGTAAACCTGATCGAGATAGCATAACGAGTTTGGCTTCAGCTAAAAAAAAGCTAGAGCGATCGCTCTAGCTTCATCATGTTGTCTCTACTTATCTATACTGATTTAAATAAAATTGTGTAAATGACCTTTTATACACTTATTTATCAGGTTGATTCAAGTTTAATCACGCTCTATTAAAAATACATTCGAGAAATTACTGGCACATCTCAATGTTCTCGAAAAAAGCATCCGTAGTTTCCCTAAGCCTTTCTACACATCCTAGTTCTGCTTTAATCAAAATCTGTTGGCAAATCAGGCTGGCGGTGATGCTCAAAAAGCCGTGTGATTTGAGTGGGGACAATGCGAGTGAGAGATAGTTCTGGAAGCTCATGCTCCCGAAAAAACTCTACTCCGTCCGTTTCTATATTTTGTTTAGGGGAGCCACCAATTAGTTCACACTGAATAAAAAGCTGGTAAGTATGATGTCGTGAAGGAGGATATTCGTACTTATTGCGATCGCAAACTGCTAGCATCTTAGTAGCGCGTGTCTCATAGCCTGACTCTTCATACACTTCTCGGACGACGGCTTCACGCACAGACTCACCAACATCAGCCCATCCCCCTGGTAATGTCCAACAACCATCAGCGCGTTCCCTTACTAACAAGATAGTATCGTCACGAAATACGGCACCCCGCACAACGACTTTAGGCGTTGCATAGCCGATTTCGTGAGCAAAAAGATCGAGGACGTAGCTAGGTTCTACGTTGGAATAGGTGGCTAAGATTTCTGCTGCGAGCGCTTGTAGTGCCTTGTAGCGTTCCCTATCAAAAACTCCATCAGTGTAGGTAAGACCATTTTGTGCGATCGCTTGTAGTTGTTTCCCCCATTCCAGCCATCTCAAATCCACAAGTTTCTCCTAGCCTGAGCCAAGCAATATCTTGGCAAGATTTTAACTCTTGAACTGGAAGTCCTGCGATGACGAAAAATAAAAACTGGGAGAAAGTATCCCCCAGTTCTTGCAATTGTACTAAACGCTTACGAAGGCACTAGTACAGCGCGACAGAAATAACCCACCCGTTCAAAAAGGTTAAAAAGCTTATTGTACAACCTTTCTTTCCTTCCGCCTTCTGCCTCCTATCTTCTGCCTTCTTGCACTAGACTAATTCGGCTACACGAAAACCTCAGAGAGATTGTTAGTCAAGGTGCTAGCTTGTGTCCCAACCACAACGGCTAGGACATCTCCGAATGCCGAGATCTCAGCACCATTTGCGCCTTGAGTGATAGTCAGGTTGCTCGTATTGGTAGGGCTAGTCAGACTACCCACCCTGAAAGTAGTTTGACCAAGCTGGAAGTTGTTGATAGTATCAGCTTCTCCAAAAAAGTCGAATTGCAGGACAACTATATCCTCACCGCCCCCAAGGAAGATCGTGTCACTACCAAAGCCACCATCAATGAAATCATTGCCAGAGCCAGTGTAGATGGTGTCATTGCCCGAACCACTAAAGCCCCCCAAATCACCAAAGACAGCATTATTCCCCTCACTGGCGTAGATCGTATCGTTACCAAAGCCACCAAAAATCGTATCACGCTGCGAACCGCCATAAATAAGGTCGTCGCCATCGCCACCCCGGAGATTGTTGACACCCTCGCTGCCGAAAATCGTGTCATTGCCACCAAAACCCTGAATCCTATCGTTACCGACAGTGCCAAAAAGGGTCTCGCTGTCTGATGTTCCGGTGCTCACTGAATCGAATTGCACGAAATTGAGACCGATTGAGCCTTCATTTCCAGAAAAGCCATCAACAGCAATTTGGTAGGTTGTTCCGGCTGTAGCTGTAAAGGTAACCTGGCTTATCAGACTAATGCTATCGTCGTTGCCTGCGATCGTAGATAAGCTGTTGACTGCTGAACCCGTATAGACGGCTAGGCTGGTGTCATAATTACTACCAATCGTGTCAATTGTGACTTCTCCAGATTCTGGAGCTGTCCAAGTCCACCAAACGGACTCTATAGGAGTAGACACTCCAGCATGGTTAGGTTCGCCAGGTTCTCCTGTAGCCCCCACATTAGTACCTGTGGTATTGGCTGAGTCACCGTTCAAAATGATTCTGTTAGCGAAATTGTCATTTACAGGAGGCATTTTTTTTCTCCGTTAGCTTAGAAGTTTTTGAAATGATGCCACCTCCAAAATCTCCAGCAAGACACTCTTCAACAGGGTTATGAAGCCATGCCATATGGGTATCGAGGAGGCAAATTGCTTTGGTCTAGTTTCAGAAAAGTTCTGTATCTACTTATACGTTCTATTTAATATAGATTACGTTAAGTTAGTTTAAGTTTCTATAAACTGAAGCCTAACTTGAACTTCAAAATTAGAGCCAAAGCTCTTTAAGTTCCTTCGGAGCGAATGTAGTTTCATCATGCTTGATGTGAGCAATCACTCATGAAGGTCTTGCATTATTTCGATAACTAGGAGTACCGCTTTCTTGAGAATGTAAAGGGAGGTTAGTAGGCAAAGACTTGTTGGCAAAATTTAAGGATTTATTTCTGTAAACAGAACAGATATCTTTTTACGAATCTTCATCGTTCAAGCTATCAATAGTGGCTTGACAGCAACAGCCATTAATAATGTGCGAGTTTCCTAACTACGACAAAGCGCCTGAGTTACCCCAAGCGCTTTTAGCAGTTTATTAAAAATAATTTGGTTAGTAATCTAACCTAGTGCTTCCGCACCGCCTACAACTTCCAGGATTTCCTGAGTAATTGCTGCTTGCCGTGCCTTGTTATAAGACAACGTGAGTGACTTCACTAAGTCTGAGGCATTATCGCTAGCGTTGTTCATCGCCGTCATCCGGGCAGCTAGTTCACTCGCCGCTGACTCTTGCAGTGCCCGCAGCAATTGGTTGTTCAGATACAGTGGCAAGAGAGCGTCCAGAATTTGCACTGGGTCTTGCTCAAATATCATGTCACGAGGGAAGCTACGCTGTGTTGCTGTGACTTTCTCCCGTGTCACCTCGAAGTCGCCACCACGAGTCGTCAATCTAAAGATTTCATCGTCTTGTACTTCTAGTCCTTGTGCCGTCAGCGGCAGTAGGGTTTGAATTACGGGACGAGAACTAATCAAGGAGACAAACTTCGTGTAGACCAACTCAACCCGGTCTACAGATTCTGACAGGAACAAAGAGAGCAATTCATCGGCAATCATTGATGCCTCTGCTGCTGTGGGAATCTGCTCCAAGCCTGTGTAGCTGGCACTAATCGGTTGGTCACGGCGTTGGAAGTACTGGAGGGATTTGCGCCCGACTAACACGTACTTGTAGTCGATTCCATCTTTCTGGAGTTCCTTAGCGCGGTTTTCAGCACGACGGATAACGTTGGTATTATAAGCGCCACACAGACCCCGATCGCCTGTAATGACGAGTATGCCAACTGTTCCGACTTCCCGTTGCCTCAGTAGGGGTAAATCAGCCTCTTCAAACTGCAGACGGTTTTGTAAGCCGTAGAGAACTCGTGCCAAGCGGTCGGCAAAAGGGCGGGTAGCCGTTACCTGTTCCTGAGCGCGACGCACTTTGGCAGCCGCGACGAGACGCATGGCTTCAGTAATTTTTCTGGTATTTTTGACCGACTGAATGCGATCGCGAATTGATTTTAGATTAGGCATAATCTTGTTGTTTGTTGTTTGCTGTTTGTTGTTTGTTGCTTGTTGTTAGAGTTTTTTCCTAACAACAAACAACCAATAACCAACAACTAGTTACACCGATACGAGGAAGGTCTGCTTGTATTCTGCGATCGATTCCTTCAGAATGCCTTCCGCCTCATCATTGAGCTGCTTCGTATTCCGAAGGATGTCCATGTACTGCGGCTTGCTGGTTTTCAAGTATTCACGCAGCCCTTTGGCAAAGTCGGCGACTTTCTCAACAGCAATGTCATCCAGATAGCCATTCAGACCTGCATATACAACAGCCACTTGCTCAGCTACTGATAGCGGTGAGTATTGAGGCTGCTTCAAGAGTTCCCTCAAGCGCTGACCTCGTGCCAACTGGTCTTGCGTCGCCTTGTCTAAATCTGAAGCAAACTGAGCAAAGGCTTGCAAATCATCAAACTGCGCCAGTTCCAGCTTCAATTTACCCGCAACCTTCTTCATTGCTTTGGTTTGCGCGGCAGAACCCACTCGTGATACAGAAATACCAGGGTTAACGGCTGGACGCAAGCCAGAGTTGAATAAGTCTGAAGTTAGGAAGATCTGACCATCCGTAATCGAAATCACGTTGGTGGGGATGTATGCCGAAACGTCACCCGCTTGGGTTTCAATAATTGGCAGAGCCGTCATGCTGCCTCCACCCAGGTCATCACTCAGCTTTGCCGCCCGTTCGAGTAAGCGTGAGTGGATGTAGAAAACGTCTCCAGGATAAGCTTCGCGACCGGGTGGGCGACGTAGTAGCAGAGACATCTGGCGATAAGCTTGCGCTTGCTTAGAAAGGTCGTCGTAAATGATTAGAGTTGCCTTACCCTTGTACATGAAGTATTCAGCAATTGTCGCCCCTGTGTAAGGAGCTAAGTACTGAAGAGTGGCAGGGTCGTTGGCATTCGCAGCAACCACAATTGTGTAATCTAATGCGCCTCGTTCCTGAAGCACATCCACCACCTGGGCAACAGTAGACGCCTTCTGACCAATCGCGACGTAAACACAAATAACGTCTTCCTCTTTCTGGTTGAGGATGGTGTCAACGGCAATGGAGGTTTTTCCAGTTTGGCGGTCACCAATAATCAGCTCTCGCTGTCCCCGTCCGATTGGAATCATTGCGTCAATAGCGGTGATTCCCGTTTGCATCGGTTCATGAACTGAACGTCGTGCGATAATCCCTGGAGCCATCGATTCGATTAGACGCGATTCACTTGACTGAATGTCTCCCTTACCGTCAATCGGACGAGCTAGGGCATCGACTACGCGACCAATCAAGGCTTCTCCCACTGGCACCTGGGCAATCTTACCAGTCGCCGTAACGGGGCTACCTTCTTGGATGCCGCGACCATCGCCCATCAATACGGCACCGACATTGTCTTCTTCCAAGTTGAGGGCAAGACCAACCTCACCATCTTCAAACTCAACCAATTCCCCAGACATGCACTTGTCCAAGCCATAAATCCGGGCAATGCCGTCACCAACTTGTAAGACGGTACCAACGTTAGTGGGCTTAACGTCTTGGTCGTATTGTTCAATTTGCTGCCGAATAATACTGCTGATTTCGTCGGGTCTAATGCTAATCATGTCAATTGTTAGTTTTTAGTTTTTAGTTGTTCGTTGGAGTCGAGAGGCAATGTGTCTTGTTTTCTTCTAGCCCCTAGGTACTACTGCTCAGGCGCAGACCAATACGACGTAGTTGTCCTCGCAAACTAGCATCGATTACCTGAGACCCTACTGTGATGATGACACCACCAATTAATTCTGGGTCAATTTTTGTATCCAGTTCTACCTGCTGGGCACCCGTCATGGCGGTTACTTTCTCTCGAACTGACTGCTGCTGAGATTCTGATAGTTCTACCGCTGAAGTGACTTCGGCGAGAACTGTCTGCTTCAACTTTCGTAGAAGAGTTTGATACTGCTTGCAGATTCCTTCTAAGAAAATGATGCGCCGCCGATCAATCAAAATATTCACAAAATTCTTGGTGTAGGGGTCAAATTGCTCCCCACCAATTCGTTGCAGTACGGCTTTCTTGTCTTCAGCTTTCACAATTGGACTGCTTAAAAACTCGTCCAACTCCGGTGATTCTTTCAACAGATTCAGTAAGGCTGCAACATCCTCACCAATACGCTCTGTCTTGTCACTGGACTGAGCCAGAGACATTAACGCATCTGCGTAAGGCTCTAGTATCTGACCACTCACCAGACTTCCTTTCACGATCCACCTCCCAGTAGAGCGATGCTGCGGTCAATTAATTGTTGTTGAGCAGAGTCATCTAAGTGATCTTGAAGCTGCGACTCAACTCGCTGCATCGCCATCGCTGCGACTCGCTCTCGAAGTTCTGCGATCGCACGTTCTCTGTCTGCGTTCAAATCCTGAGTCGCGGTTTTTCTAACGGCTTCAACATCTTTAGCTGCCTTCTCTAAAATCGCCGCTCTTGCTGCCTGGGCGTTTTCTTCACCCTTGGCTCGGATTCTCTCCGCCTCGGCTTGGGCTTGTGCTAATTTCTGCTGAGCATCTGCTAGAGAAGCAGCAGCCTCTTTCTGCCGTTTTTCGGCATCTTGAATCGCTTGTTCAATGTTTGAGCGTCTTTCTGATAGGGTTTTACCTAAAAATTTACGCCCAAAGAAAAATAGTACCCCGATAATGATTACGAGGTTAATCAAGTTGGTTTCTAGAAGGTCAAAGTTTAGACCCAAACCTCCTTCTGAACCGCCTTCCGCTGCGACTTCTGCCGCTGCGGTAGCCAGGAATGAGAAAGTACTCATAATATCCATATACAACTCTTGAAGATTGAGTATTGCAAATACTTTTGAAGGATACACGGAAGGCAAAAATAACGTTGCGATTAACGTTTCTAGGAAACATAACTGTCCTACTACCGCAACGGGCAATCTGATGAGAAACGGTTTAGTAATCTAGGGGGGCGTGTGAAGCAAAGCTATTCTTTAGGAAGTCGCTTACTTTTATTGCCTATTTAGAGCCTCGTTTATAGCAATGCCACTTTCACACCGCCACAGGCTTGTATCACACCCACTGCTAAAACGCTTCCACAAGATAATGCCAGCCATCACTTGCTTTACTTAACCAACTCTCGTCCCAAGAGTTTTTCGAGAATCTGGCGACTCAAGGCATCCACTTCTTGTTCAAGGGACGTTAGTGCCTCAGCTTTTTGCTGTTCAATCTCTCGTTGGGCTTGCTCTCGTTGTGCCTGAGCCTCAGCTTGAGCTTGAGCTATTTTTTGAGCCGCAACTTTCTGGGCATCTGCTTGTGCTGCCGCGATTGTCGCTTGCGACTTCCGGCGAGTTTCTCCTAGCTCTTGCTCATACTGCTTGGCTAGATTCTCTGCCTTAGCTAAACGTTCACGCGACTCCAACAAATTCTTGCGGATATAGTCATCCCGTCCATCAATTGACTTGCTCAATGGTTTGTAGAACACTACATTCAACACCACCACCAAAAGCAAAAACTGTATTGCCATTATCGGCAGGGTGGCATCAAAATCAAACAACCCCCCTTCTTTGGCAGCTTCGGTAGCAGCTTCAGCTGTTTCGACAGCCAGTAAAATTGTCCAATGTGTCATCATTATTTTCAGATCCCACGGCTTAAAAAAGGTCAGCTACTCAGTTGGGATGGGGATACTTTTGGTATAAATTGTGTCAACTTTTCCAGCGCTCAGACTCCATTATTTTGGTAAGCTGAGCGCTGAAAAAGAACCCTACTATTACGAGAAGGGGTTAGCAAACAGCAGGACGAGGGCGACGACCAGACCGTAAATTGTTAGCGCTTCCATGAAGGCTAAGCTCAACAGCAGCGTACCGCGAATTTTTCCTTCGGCTTCTGGCTGGCGTGCGATTCCTTCTACTGCTTGACCAGCTGCATTTCCCTGACCAATGCCAGGACCAATAGCAGCAAGACCAACAGCCAGAGCAGCAGCGATAACGGAAGCAGCAGCAATTAATGGGTCCATCTTGATTTTCCTTAAATTAACTAAACAACTACAGGTTAGACTCCTACCTCGAAAAATCCGCTTCTAAGGCGGACTAATGATAGGAGGTGAGCCAAAACTGAAACATCTTTAGAGTGAGGCGAACTTCACTCATGATGCTCTTCGCCATGATCCTCCATTGCCTCTCCGATGTAAGCGGCTGCCAAAGTGGCGAAGATGAGCGCTTGAATGGCGCTGGTAAATAAGCCCAGTGCCATGACCGGTAGAGGAACAAACAAAGGAACTAGAAACACCAGCACTCCCACTACCAGTTCATCCGCCAAGATGTTTCCAAACAGACGGAAGCTCAGGGAAAGAGGTTTGGTGAAATCTTCCAAAATCTTGAAAGGTACCATGATTGGTATCGGTTGGGCGTAACCAGCAAAGTATCCTAAACCCTTTTTGCTCAAGCCAGCGTAGAAATACGCTAAGGAAGTCAGTAGGGCAAAGGCAACTGTTGTGTTGATGTCGCTTGTTGGAGCTGCTAACTCCCCTTCTGGCAGCTTAATCAGCTTCCAAGGAACAAGTGCCCCAGACCAATTTGCCACAAAAATGAACAAGAATAGAGTACCGACAAAAGGTACCCAAGGGCGATACTCTTTCTCACCAATCTGAGTTTTTGCCAAATCCCGGAGAAATTCCAGAGCATACTCCATAAAATTTTGGATGCCGCTAGGAATTCTCTGGATATTTCGAGTTGCTGCAATTGAAGCCGTGACGAGAATGGCAATCACAAACCAAGAGGTAATGAGAACCTGCCCGTGTACTTTCAAATTGCCGAGGTGCCAGTACAAATGCTGACCAACTTCTAATTCAGCAAGTGGCAAAGAATTCAAAAGCGAAAAACCATTTATCATTTCCATTCCGGAGATTTCCCCAGATAGCTGTCATAAGTGGAACGGGCTTAGCTGACTAACAACTTAACCTACTTAGAAGTAGGAAGCAGTGTGCTTTGCAGTACATAGACGATGAGTGCGGCTTTGTAAGTCAGAAATCCTAAAAATATGGGCAAAATCTGCAATTTTTGCCATTGAGTGGCAACGATAAACAGCCCAATAAAAATTGCGAACCGGGCAGGACTCGGACGCCTTTTTTGTTGACCTAGCCGCTCAACGTCTTTAGCCAACATTCTCAAGTAAACCACACCTGTGCACGCCCCGATCAAATAATTCAAGGCAATGTCAAGCGAGTAAAAAATCCAAACAGAGATAAAGATGATTCCTGCCAATGTAAGTGTGACCAACAACAACGTTTGTTTGAGTTGGTAGAACTCCTGCATGGAGGAACTCATTGGGGAGGGTGGGGAACTCGCTTGAGAAAGTTCCTCTGTTGCCGATGTCGGTTGAGGAGAGTCGTCTGACAAGTTCACAGGTAGCAGCAAAAGCAATTCCAAAAAGTTGGCTTGTATTCAACAAGTCCTAGGTAATCATACCACGCAGTAGTAACAATACTTAAAAAATAGTTAATGTTCGGTATTTTTTTCCCAATCAAAGCGACTAACCTAAATTGACACAATCAGTTACTGATAAGGCGATCGCATATTTTTAAGTTTCAGTTTCATCACCATTACTTTCAAATAGTATGCCGTTTGATAGAGACGTATAAGAGCAACCTCACGTAGATTGATTCTGTGGCTTTACAAAACGTAGCATTTAGGAGGTATTGGTTCATGAAAAGTCGAACTCAGTTGCTAGTTGGCATCCTTGGAATGAGTGCCTTCATCAGTCTCCCTGCATTCGCTACACAAAACAATCAACTTGAGCGCTCATCCAGTGGAACCTCTGTCTACACAGCAGATGCTACTCCGGCTTCACCCGCCCCAGAAGCCCAAACTGGTACAACGCCGAATTCTTCCCTAGAACCTGCACCACAAGTTGCACCACCCGCTGCAGCACCCGCCTCACCAGAAGCGTCATCAGCAAGCAACAACATCGTAGAAGCGGCGACTGACCAATTCAAAACTCTTGCCAAAGCGATTGATGCAGCAGATTTAGCAGAAACCTTATCCTCAGAAGGACCTTACACCGTTTTTGCTCCTACCGATGAAGCCTTCGCTGCATTGCCAGAGGGAGTATTAGAACAGCTACTACTGCCAGAAAACAAAGAAATCCTTGTACAACTGCTGAGCTATCATGTGGTTCCCGGTGCAGTGACAAGTTCTCAAATCCAGTCAGGAGAAGTTGAAACTCTTGCTGGAGAGTCGTTAGCTGTACAACTTGGTACAGATGGTACAGTCGCCGTCAACAATGCAAAAGTCACTCAAGCTGATATTCAGGCAAGCAACGGCGTTATTCATGCGGTTGACCAAGTGATTCTACCTCGACAAGCTCTACTGGAATTGGGAGTACCACAGCAAGTTACTCAGAACAAAAATTAAGCTTACGGATTTCTTCGTTTCGCTACAACTAGAGTGTTGATTTCTAAGCCTCCAGAGTTTTAAGAAGGAGGCTTATTTTTTATTCATGCGGTCGTTGAATAATCTTTTCTAGAACCCGCCGCTTCGCTTTGGGGTCAATGCCGATCAGGCGAACATACTCACCCCTGTGTTCACCTAAGCTTTCTGCTAAAGTAATGATTGCTTCTGATGCTTCATTACCTTGGAACGAAGTACCACTTTGCCAAGCATTAGTGCGGACTCGACGCTCATTGGCGTACTCGATACTAAGTCGGTAACCTTGAGCCAAAAGCTCACGAATTTGCTCTTGGGTTTCTAGATCTAATGGAATACTCGGTACCTGTTTACTGCTGTTACTAGAATCGCTAAAGCCATTAGAAGCGCTAGTACTTGTTGACTCGTCCCCTAAATTATTAGAAGCGATCGCATTCCCATTTTCCGGCTTTTTCGGGGCAGGACGGCTGGAAGCTGCTGGTTCTTGAGGAGTTACCCGCAATCCTAGACCTTGATTGTACTCCCTGACTAGTCGCATATCCTCTATCTGCTTCTGTTCACCAGTCAACAGATTGCCAAACTCGATTAAGCGAGGTAGTTGAAAATTTGGCTTAGGAAACTTTGGGGGTTCTTCCGCACTATTTACTATTCGTGAGGAGACTCTGTCGATTCCAATCTTGTGAATGAACTCACGGATTTGTTCATCGTAAACACGCGATCGCAACGCACTAAAAAAATCAATCGCTTGATTCGAGAACGTCTCAACTAACTGTTCGATCTGGTTGCGAGGTAGTCCATCTTCAGAAAAGATCCCTTCAACAACACCGATTTTGTCTTCTCGATTAGGTTCCCAGAAGAACTTCTCCATCCGACCATCCCGAATTAATGGGGCATACAGTGTAGAAAAGTCATTCCCGGTGACAATAATTGGCACACGAGGGAGAGGTGTTGAGTCGTAACTGCCTGGGAGTTGTACATCTGTCGGGTTATCGGCAATGTTCATCAAGGTGCCGTTCACCAACTGAGTATTGACCGTATATTGAGTGCCTTGATCGAAGCGCCCAGCCCCAGCATCTAAATCATTAATCATCAGTACAGCCATCTTGCCTCGTACCTTGATCAATTCCGCTGCTTCCCGATAGCGTAGACGAATCAAACGTGCCGGGTCACCAGCATCTGGGCTTTCGAGTTCACCTGCTGACATATGAACGGCTTCAACACCCATGCGCTCGAATACTAGTTCACACTGAAAAGACTTTCCCTCTCCTTTGCGACCATGAACGCCAAGAATGAGAGGAACTCTTACTCCAGGGAGGTTTAGATAATTTTTAGTGATGTGAACGGCGAGTTTATCCAGGAAGCGGGGAGAAATGTAATAGCTCATTAAAGTAGACGTAATTTTTGCATCGCCAACACTTAATCATACATAAGCGTTCGCAATGGAGTATCAGCGACCTGGGCAACTGAGAACGGCTATGTCTGAAGGAATATTTTTCAAGCAAGAAGCGATCGCGTCCTAAGTGCTTGCTATGTCATTTATGGAGTTTTGCAATGTACTTAATCTCTTGCATTCCAGCTTCTCCACCAAGGAGTTGGGTTGAGATCTGTAGCTGTAGACCTCTTTGTGAGTAATATTGCTCAACTTAGCTGCTCAACGCTTTGCGATCGCCGCTAATATTAGACTAAAGTAAACAAGTGTAAAGAAAATCTTACTTTTACCTGCTCCCTGGTTTAAAGCCTCCTTTGGTGTCCACGCTGAAAACTTGGATAAAAACTCACAATGCAGCATCTTTTTCCAAAACGAATACTGGTATCTCTAGCAGCGTTTTTCCTTGCCCTCTCGGTTTGGGCGATCGCGCCTGTAGCACAAGCCTACGACAACCCCGATCTCTTGCCTAATATTCAAACACCAGTAATTGACTTAGCAAACTTCCTCCCAACGCTTCAGGAACAAGCACTTATTAAAGATTTAGAAAATTTTGAGGCGGAAACTGGCTGGAAATTGCGAGTTTTGACTCAGTATGACCGCACACCGGGTCGAGCCGTCAAAGATTTCTGGGGACTCAACGATAAAAGTGTGCTACTCATCGCTGACTCACGAGGCGGTAATCTGCTTGGGTTTAATGTGGGGGATGCCCTTTATCCATTCCTTCCACGCACGTTCTGGGTTGAGTTGCAGACGCGCTTCGGCAATCTCTACTATGTCCGTGACAATGGTGAAAACCAATCAATTGTTGACTCCCTACAGACAATTAAGACCTGTCTGCGTCAAGGGGGCTGTAGGGTTGTCCCTGGTTTGCCCAGGGAACAGTGGATTCTCACCCTTATTACTTCAACCTTGGGTGGTGTAATTTGCGGGTTTGCTGCTATCCCCCGTAAAGAAGGACAAGTCTTTGCTTGGCAATGGGCATTAATTTTCTCACCTCTGTGGGGTATTCTGTTTATTGCTTTTGGGATTGGGCCTGTCATTACACGAACCTCGGATTGGTTACCGCTATTTCGTAACGTTATCGGCTTTGTCCTTGGGGCATTAGTCGCTTACTTATCACCGATTATTAATCAATCCTCCACATCTGAAACCTAAACCGTCGAATACAGTAGATAATTAATTGTTGGTGGCGTCTAGCTTTTTGCGAGAGCTTCACAGCTAGATGCCTTTAGCCCTATGTGAGACAAACCCTTAAAAAAACTCAGAATAATTAACACTATTTGTATAGTGAATTACAGTAAAATAACCAACCTTCTCACACAAGGGCTTAAAAACAGCAAATCAGATTGGGATTGAAAAAGTCATGGAATGGCATGCAACGGATGCCCAAAGTTTGGCAATTATTGACCGAGAAATGGGCGAGCACGTCTTTTCACCAGCAGAATATGAGATTGTGCGCCGAGTGATTTATGCAACTGCTGACTTTGAATATCAGTCTCTAATTCGTTTTTCTGAGCGAGCTTTACAAGCGGGAGCAGCAGCGCTAGCGGCTCGTAGCACGATTGTGGTTGATGTCCCAATGGTACAAGTTGGCATTACTCCCCATATCCAAAACACCTTTGCCAATCCCGTGTATTGCAGCATGGAAGCGCTAACGCGACCTCAAAAAGAAAAGACACGAGCGGCTTGGGGTATACAAACGTTAGCCAGACGCTACCCGGAAGGGATTTTTGTTGTTGGTCAGGCTCAGACGGCGCTGACAGCACTAGTTGAGTTAATCGAGGCGGAGGAAATTCGACCAGCCTTGGTCATTGGCACACCTTCGGGATTTGTTGAAGTGGATGTTGCCAAAGATCGACTGAAAGACTCGTTTATTCCCCATATTCGGATTGAAGGTCGTAAGGGTAGCGCAGTGGTTGCGGCGGCAATTGTCAACGGTATAGTAGATTTGGCTTGGCAAGCCTATGGTCAGGACACTAATGGTGTTAGCTGACAGGACTGGTTATTAATAAGGATTGGGGCAATTAGAGAGAAAGCTCTAGGAGATTCTGGGAGAACCTTTGCAGCAACCACACAGCGTGATGGTAGAGGTAGCCGATTAGGTTGGCTGATTGACCCAGATGAACGATCTGTGCTGGTATACCCACTAGGACAACAACCGGAACTGTTGCGAGAACCCAAAGACGTGCTACCTGTCCCAGACCTTTTGGCAGGTTGGCAAGTCACTGTGGGAGATTTGTTTGGCTGGTTGAGGTTAGGAGGCGATTCTTTTACATAGATGCTACGCGATCGCTAACTAACTGAGTGCCAAAATCCTAATGCTCTTAACGAATCCGACGCTTAGTCTTGGCGGCACGTTTTTTCGGAGAAGTCGCCTCTCTAGATTCGCCCAACTGACGGCTAACCTGATCAAAAACATCTCGTTGCACATAAGGATAGTCACTAACCCAGAGATTGAGGCTAGGGATATAGACATCAGATGTCTTAGCGATGCGTCCTAGGTCAGATTGATTGGACATCACTAGCATTTCAGCAATTTGACCAGGAGCAATCCCTTTATGAGTACGACGCAGCGGCACTTGTAGCTGGGTTTCAAATCCTGTCTCATCACCCACATCTAAGTTGAGGCGTCGCTCTCGATTCTCAACAATCAATAATTCGCCTCGATTATTGACATTTTCCTCGGTACCAATCAACTCTTCTGTTACAAAAACATCCAAGACTTCACCACGCCAGAAGCCGCTATATTTGTAGCGTCGTATCTCAAGGTTACGCCTGGTTGCCCAGTAGATCGGTGCCCACAGCCAGTAAAGTGCAGCGATGATACCGAGTAACAAGCGTACAGGATTGAAACCTTCTCCAAGTGCCAGTCCCAAAATTAGAACAACGACGACTGCTATCACAGAAATCAGCAGTCGTTTTATAAAAACTGGGAATTTTCCCCAACAGTAGGCGTATTGAGGCCCTGTCGCAAGGATAGGAATGACTTGTTCAAACTTCTGGCGTGTGATGGGAACTAACATAGTTGTTGTTTGTTGTTTGTTGTTTGTTGTTGGGGATTTGCTAAAAACAAATAACCAACAACGAGTTAGAGGATTTTTTCTAATCCGTAGAGAAGGGATTTAAGCTGGGTGACTTTACGAATTGCCAGCAGTACTCCTGGCATATAGCAGGAGCGATCTGTAGTATCGTGACGTAGAGTGTAGATTTGACCAGGCGCACCGAAGATGACTTCCTGGTGAGCGATAAGACCTGGTAAGCGGACGCTGTGGATACGAATATTGTCATCCGCAACACTGCCCCTTGCCCCTGCTAATTTTTCGGTTTCTTTAACAACAGCCTGATTGTAAGTTTTTCCCAGTCCTGATAGCTGTTGAGCCGTTTGGATGGCAGTGCCGCTAGGGGCATCGGCTTTTTGATTGTGGTGCAGCTCAATAATTTCAACGTGGTCAAAGTATTGAGAGGCTTGAACGGCTGCCTGCTGAAGCAACACCATACCAATGGAGAAGTTGGGAATAATCAAGGCACCCGTGCTGGCTTTTTCGGCAAAGTCTGCGAGTTCTTGAATT
Source organism: Symplocastrum torsivum (assembly GCF_059505465.1). Taxonomy (NCBI): domain Bacteria; kingdom Bacillati; phylum Cyanobacteriota; class Cyanophyceae; order Oscillatoriales; family Microcoleaceae; genus Symplocastrum; species Symplocastrum torsivum. The sequence continues at coordinate 29,231 of NZ_JCACKQ010000018.1, forward strand.
TGCTCTGAACTGAGTCCTGTCGTGCCAACAACAGGTCGAACGCCATATGCGATCGCACTCCGCACATTTTCATAAACACCGCTGGGGTGAGTAAAATCTACCATGACACCCTGCACTTTTTCCTGGGTCGCCATTACTAGTGTCGCTTGCAAGTCATTCAAGATGGGAATCTCAACAGGACCACACCCAGCGACTTCACCCGCATCTTGACCCAGGTAATTTGGGTTACGGTCAATAGCACCCAGCAAGGTCATATCTTCGGCTTCGGTAACAGCCTTAATGACCTCACGACCCATTTTGCCACCAGCACCATTAACCACGACTGGGATGGGAGATTGATTAGACATAATTCCAGGATATCCTTGGGAACGATCAAGCGAATTTTAGACTAAGACGTGGGAACGAAGCGAGTTGGCTGAAAAACAATGCTTTACATGAAGTTGTTGACAGTTGACTGCCTCCATTTCACAGGACAAGGTTACCTTTAACTTATACGGCTTGGTAATAGCTCATCTTGAGTACTGACTGGAAAACTTAGATACAGTTGCAGTACAGTGAAATTTAGGCGAAAAAATGTTTGTGGAGAACAGCACTTTTGGAACGATTTGAGGTAGCTGAAACTGTACCCCTCCCTGTGGCATCAGTTTGGAAAGCCCATGAAGATGTGCAGCTTTTGGAGCGTGTTGCTCCACCTTTTCCCCTAGTCCGGCTTAAAGAATCGAACATTGTTTGTACTCTGGGCACTCAATTTACAGTGCGAGTCGAGTTGTTCGGCATTGGGATTGACTGGCAAGCCAAAATTACTCATTGGGACCCCCCAGTTTGTTTCGTAGACGAACAAGTCAGTGGTCCTTTCCGCATCTGGGAGCATACTCATCAGTTTATGGCAATTACCTCCGAATCAACCCGCATCGTTGATTCGGTGAGATTTGAACTCAATCCCCTAGTGGATGGTACATTGATTCGCCTAGGGTTGGAGACAATGTTTAAGCTGCGGATGCAAAACCTTAAGCAGATGCTTGTAGATCGCTAAGTAAGTTAAAAGTCAAGGGCACTACTTAAGCTGGGAGACCTCCTCCTTAGCCGAACCTAAGAGTTCCGCTTCGCTAACGCGCCCAAAAGTCAAAAAGGGAAAAGTACTGGTAGCAAGACTGCAAGGCTTTTCCCTGTATGTAGATTAAATGCTGTCTTTGAGTCTTTGAGTATCTAATAAACGCAAATAGGACAGACACTTCTGTCTGCCCTCTTAATTCTTAACAGATCGTACAAAAATAACTCCGTTGATATACGTACTGCTCCTCTGTTGGGCGCACTAGTCTTCCCAAAACTAGTGACCCCGGAACCAATGACTTCTTTCCAAGAGGAGTTTAAACAGAAGGACGATTTTTATACGATGACTGTCTCTCGCTCTCGGTTCTTATTTTTGACCAGTAGCCTCTTCCAGCTTCTCCTGGATTATTCCCTCAACCGACTCAGCGCCTGTATTTGAGGGTCGCTTCATCTTATTGATATCAGCAGCTCCCTGAACCTCATTGAGTCCCTCATTAGACTTTCTCATGACTTCTTCGCCTGAAAGCAGATCTTGCGAGCGGTTAACAGTTTTTTGTCCTCCCGCTTCAATACCCCTTAGTTGCGCCTCACCCTCAGTGGGGCTGGTCGGTGTAGCCGCAGCGTTATCAGAGGCAAATGGGTTGGGTATATTAGGCAGACTGTATGCCGGTAGTGCATTAGAGAACAATATCAACGCGCAGGCACAGCTAGCTACAAAAAGGCGAAAAGAATGCCATAGAGCAGATAGGTTAACGGTGACAAATTTCATACAAAGCTTCTCCTATTTTGGCTATTTTTGCTACAATTCGGGTCGTTGAACCGTTGCAACAAGTCAGATATTAAACTACTTTATCCATTTAGCCAAATCTTTAATCTTAGCAAATCTACACCTAGACAGATCTAGATTCAAAGTTTTCAAAACTTAATGCGCGTCACATTGTTAGGCAGCGCTTGTCAACATTAAGGATGAAAAGTGGGTTTGAGGGATGTAGCTATCTAGCTATGCCATGCTGAGGGACATCAACTCCTCTGCCATCTCGAAGTTCGTTGTGACATTTTGCACATCGTCAAGGTCTTCTAGAGCATCTATCAATTTCAAAAGCGATCGCGCTAAGTCTGGGTCAGTCACTTCTACTGTATTCCCCGGAATCCAACGAAGTTCAACATCACGCACCTGAAATCCTTTTTCCTTTAATGTGTGATTGAGAGTTTCCAGGTTACTAATTTCTATAAAAACTTCAGCCGTTTCAGCATCCATTTGGACATCTTCTGCTCCCCCTTCTAACGAGGCTTCCAACAACTGGTCTTCTGCGACAGTCCCGTCGAGAGAAACAACACCCTTTTGCTCGAACATCCAAGAGACGCAGCCAGTTTCACCAAGATTACCACCATTTTTCGTAAAGGCTCGGCGAAGATCAGCGGCGGTACGATTGCGATTATCAGTGAATGCTTCAATCAGAATTGCAACACCAGCCGGACCATAGCCTTCATAGCGAATCTCTTCAAAATTGTCGCCATCACTACCAAATTGTCCAGAACCTTTGGCGATCGCACGTTCTATATTCTCATTCGGAATCCCTGCCGCTTTTGCTTTGTCAATAGCTGTGCGTAACTGGAAGTTTCCTTCTGGGTCGGGAACCCCTGTTCGGGCTGCAACAATAATCTGCCGAGAGAGTTTTGCAAAGGTCTTACCCTTAACAGCATCGACCCTGGCTTTTTGGCGCTTAATGTTCGCCCATTTACTGTGTCCTGCCATAGCTTCAAAAACGATTATTGACTGTCTTCCTAAGGAGTACAACTGGATTTAAATCCAGTTAATTTTGTTTAAAGTTGCACCAAAATACCTAGTTTACAAGTTAATTTCATGCCTTCCTACAACTCTATCCAAAAGCATCTTGGGAGGTTCAGCCATAGATGCACCCTAACAAACCCACTCACCTTGCCTCAGGCAAATTATTTTCTAGATAGAATTCAAGTCTCATTAGCCAATGGGTAGTGGTAGACGCTTATCAGCAGTTAACAATTGCCTGAAATCTTCAGCCGGAACGGGACGACTAAATAAATAACCTTGCATTCCATCACACTGATGTTGACGAACAAAAGAAAGTTCTGCTTCGGTCTCTACACCCTCAGCAACCAATTTGAGATTTAGGCTTTTTGCCATAGCAATGATTGCTCTGGTAATCGCCGCATTGTTGGGATTCTCTGTAATATTTCGGATAAAGCATCGATCAATTTTGAGAATATCAAACGGAAATTGTTGCAAATAGCTTAACGAAGAGTAGCCTGTTCCAAAATCATCAATAGCAATTTCTACACCTAACGACTTTAATGCATTTAGCCGTCGAATTGCTACCTCAGTATTTTGTACGAGCATACTTTCGGTGAGTTCTAACTCAATGAACTTCGGGTCAAGACCTGTATCCATTAAAATCTCGACTAATTGTCGTCGCAAGTCTATTTGACTAAATTGACGGCTTGATAGATTGACCGCTATTCGTAAAGAAGGAAATCCCTCATCTTGCCACGCTTTAGTTTGCTTACAAGCTGTACGCAACACCCATTCCCCAATCGGCACAATTAAACCTGTTTCCTCAGCAAGCGGCACAAACTTATCCGGTGAAACTATTCCTCGTTCTGGATGCTGCCAGCGGACAAGCGCTTCTGCACCAACGATTTGCCCGGTTTGGAGGTTCAATTGGGGTTGGTAGTAGACTCGGAGTTCTTCTCGTTCTAGGGCATGACGCAGACTACTCTGCAAGGCGAGACGGTCTGAGGAGCCAATGTTAAAGGCAGCGCTGTAAAGCTGATATTGATCGCCCCCGTGCTGCTTTGCCTGAGTCATCGCTGTATTAGCCGCCGCCAGCAACTGTTCAATTTCCGCCCCATCATGGGGATAAAGGGCAATGCCGATGCTAGCGGTGATAAAGATTTCTTGACCAGCTAGAACGTAGGTATGGGAGAGTTTCTCTAAAATAGTTTGGGCAATATTGCCAGCCTCTTTTTTGTGATCGACATTGGCAAGGATAATGGCAAATTGATCAGTATTTAAGCGAGCAACTGTATCCTTGCCAACACAAGTAGTGAGGCGTTCGGCAACCGCTTTGAGCAACGAGTCACCAACGGTGTGCCCTAAGGGATCGATAATGTGATTGAATCGATCTAAACCCAAACATAAAACAGCTACGACTTTTTCAGTGTCAGTGTCTTGTGGTTGTACCTGCTTAAACCGCTCTCGTAGTGATAGTCGATTCGGTAGCTTTGTTAAGCTGTCATGGTGGATTAAGTAATTGAGCTGTGCTTTTGCTTCCTGGAGTTCAGTGTTGTAGTGTTCTTGCACCGCTGCTTGTTTTTTGAGACGAATTGCGATCGCTCCTAACAATTCCGCTCTGGTAAACGGCTTCGTAATATAATCATCCGCACCCAATTCCATCCCCTGACGAAAATCAGCTTTAGCCGCTTTTGCCGTCAACAGAATAAAGGGAGTTGTTGCCAAAACTGGGTCTTGACGTAACTTTGCCAAGACGCTATAACCATCCAGTTCAGGCATCATCACATCACACAAAATCAAATCAGGGCGAACTTCTTGAGCTAAATCAATGCCAATGCGCCCATTTTCTGCACCAATTACTTCAAACCCTTCAGCATCCAGGAGTTCAAGAATATTTTCCCGAACAAATTCTTCATCTTCAATTACTAGAATCGTTTTCATTAGTCGAGAACCATGTGTACAGTGGTAAATTTACAAGTCTGGCAACAGACTTTTGATGCTTATGAGTTATGATTTTGCTGCTTAAATTTCATCACTCATAATTCTGAATTCAACAGATTCTCCCAAGCTCTAAACAGGTAGTTTGACGGTAAAAGTAGTGCCTAACCCAACTTCACTTTCCACAGCAATTTGACCTTTGTGAAGATCCACACATTTTTTAACAATTGCTAGTCCCAAACCTGTTCCAGCAATTGTGCCGACATTAGTAGCGCGGTGGAAAGTTTCAAATAATAAGCCTTTGTCTTGGTTTGGAATACCGATACCTTGATCGCGTATTTGAAAAATCGCCTGGTTTTGATGATAGTAGAGTGTAAACTCAACACTCGTATTGCTAGGCGAATACTTCAGCGCATTGCTCAGCAAATTTTCTAAGATTTGCCGCAGCAGTTTTTCATCCAGGCAAGGGAGATTAGTGCGGAGGGGGAAGTAGGGCGCATCAAACATAGACTTGATAGCTTCGCTTGAGTTGTCTATTTCCTCACTCCCCATTCTTGATTCCCCATTTCCTACCTGAAAGGTAATTATGTGATGATTGGTGTCATTGAGTTGCAATTCTTCTACTAAATTGCTACAGAATTTTTCCAGATCCAGCGGAACCGGACTATACTCTAGTTTTCCCGCTTCTGCCTTACCAATGATCAAAATGTCATTCAATAGTTTGGTCATATGTTTGACCGATGTTTGAATGCGGTACAGGTGAATCTGTTTTTTTTCCTCTGACCATCTTTGGCTGTAACGTTCTATTAACTCGGCTGAAGATTGAATCGTCGTCAGCGGTGTACGAAACTCGTGAGATGTCATGGAGACAAAGCGAGATTTGAGTTCAGTCAGTTCCTTTTCCTTCTCCAGTGCCTTACGAATTTCTCCTTCTGCTTGCTTGCGTTGAATCATTAACCCTAATTCCGTCGAAGCCGAAATCAGTTCAATTAACTGTTGGTCTTCGTCTTGGGATTCAAACATATAAAAGACGAGGACAGCTAGCACACCATTAGTGGTAAGAAGTGGAATTCCCAGTCCCGCTTTGAGACCAGCTTCTCTCGCCATCTGGGTGCGGAGATAAATTTGCTCAGACTCGGCTGACACATCTCGTCGCCACTCTGGTTGTTGCGATACCCAAACTCGCCCTGGTAAACCAACGCCTGGGAGAAATGTCAACTTCTCGCTCAGGCTTCGGAACGACTCTAGATGCTTGCTATTGCTGTGCCAAGCAGGGCTACATTCAAGAACACTGCCATCAACTGTAGGAACCCAAGCTTCTCCAAAATCCCAGCCAGTGGCTTCACACACTTTCTGTAGGGCAACCTTTAGCGCCGCATGAAAGTCTTGAGACTCAAAAATCGCTTGCTTAATTGAGTGCAATAGACGAATCTCTTGCTCTGCCTGCCTACGCGCTGAGACATCTGTTGCCATGGAGATGACCAGTCGTCTACCATCAGCAAGCTGACCTAAGGAAGCGGAACTAAAATTCCAGATTTTGCTGCTACCTGTCTTAGTCGTAAGAGTGAATTCTCCCTCATGGACTTTGTGCTTCAGGTCATATAACTGGTTAATGCCAGCTTGCACGGTGTCGTTGTTTTTTCCAAGGGCTTTTTGAGTCCACTGCGTGATTGTGGGGATGTCCTCGTGGGTGTAGCCTGTCAAGTCAGTCCAGACTTCGTTGATTTGGAGAACTTCACCATCTTCGGCGTGAATCATGATTGGGAAGGGCGCATTGACTATAGCTCTACGGAAGCGTTCTTCGCTCTCCCGCAGTGCTTTCTCGATTCGCTTGCGCTCAACAATCTCAGCTCTCAACGTGTGGTTTGCTTCTCTTAGAGCAGCTGTGCGCTCGGCAACACGGAGTTCTAACGCATCATTGACTTGCTGGAGTGCGACTCTCCCTTGTACACGCTCGGTAATGTCCTGCACAATTACGGCAACTTCATCAACTCCGCTCTTAGCAATGCGAGCTTCAAAGTGGCAGTCTTTGCCATTGAGCCACAGTTGATACTCAATAATTTGAATTTTATTCGTTTCTAAAGCTAGCTCGATGTGGTGCCAAGCTAGTCCAGCTACATCAGTCGGCAAACAGTCATGTAAATGTTTTCCGATGACTTTATTAGCTGGCATCAGCAGAGCGTCTTCTTTAGCCACTTTGCACTCCAAATAGATGCCATCTCTACTCACTCGAAAGAGCAAATCTGGGACAGCATCTAGAAAGGCTTGGTTTCTTGCTTCGCTTGCTTTGAGTGCAGACTCAGTTTGCTGACGTGCGATGCACTCAGATTGATAGCGCTGTTCAAGCTCAACGAGGGTAAGCGCGATCGCACATTGATTAGCAATTGCTTCGACAAAGGCAATTTCTTGGGCTGCCCATTCTCGTGCCTGCTCATACTGATGCAGTATCACACTACCCATGTAAAACTGTCGGTATAACAACGGCACAATCAAAAGGCTAGTAATACCACTGTCCCTAGCTGCTTCTTGGATAACTGATGGAAGTAGTCGCTCAATTCCAGGCATTGCTACCGCAGTACCCTGAGCTAACCAAGATTGATAATACTGGCAAATATCACGACCTAGGCTGAAGAGGCGTTGCTCTGGTTCTGTGTAACAATTTTTACCAGGTCTATATCTAGCTTCTTGTTCAACTGTTACAACATTTAATACAGGTGTGGGTGTTGCCGTGGAGCTAGGCAGGTTTGTCGCTAGATCAGAGCGACTAAGCGAACCAAGAGTGGAAGCGGCTAGAGGTTGACATCGATCAGCTTGAACAATCAGACAACCACTTACCTGTAGCGTGTTATGCAATGCAACAGCAATGAAGTTTAGCACGTCCTCAAGAACCATCGTCCCGCGTGTGACTTGGGCAACTTGGTTACTTATTTCCGCTTGGATAGCTAAGAAATAAGGGTCACTCGTCCATTTGTCAGTGGTTGACTTGAGCGGTAGAGGGTCGGGTGAAAGAGGCATAACTTGCAACGGATTGAGAGTAAGACTGAATCAAGAAGCGATGTATCGGGTAACAACTGACCGATTGATCAATGTGTTGGACAGATAGAGCAAGGAAAAGGCTTACAGCACAAAAGAATTTTTCTTACCCTAGACATTGAACAACTCCTGAGAATTGCAATTGGCTTTATGGCAGTGCTTTTGCGATCGCATCCAGGAGTTCTGCCAAGGTAAATGGCTTGGTTATATAGGCGTCCGCTCCCAATTCCAGACCATGACTCAAATCTGTTTTGGCAGCTTTGGCAGTCAGAAACAAAAAAGGGATCGACGCTGTTGCGGGTTGGGAGCGCAACCCTGTAAGAACTCCGTATCCGTCCATTTCAGGCATTCGGACATCACACAAAATTAAATCAGGTAAGTGCTTTTGCGCTAAGTCAAGACCAATACGACCATTTTCTGCCGCGATTGCCTCAAACCCCTCGGCATCCAGCAGTTCCAATATATTTTCTCGGACGGTTTCCTCATCTTCGATTACTAATATCGTCTTCATTGGTTCCTTCACTTTGAAGTTGGCGGGGCTTGGTTAACCTGACTCTGGGCGGCACTACCCAGACTCACTTCACTCTTTACAGCAGTTTCACCTTGGTAACATCTACATAGTTTCGGCAATTGTGATGTTCTAGCAATTTAGAAGACAATCTATAAATTGTTGCATGGTCAAATTAACTAGCCCTCGTGGAAATTACGGGGTTGTGCGCTTTTTTTGATAACTTGTCATCAGTAAATTTACGGTTGTCTTATGTAGTAAGCTTTCTCGTTATGTGTATGAGATATGAGAAAACTACAGCGTTTGAAACACTGATGTGGAAGCTTTGGCGTTACGTCAGTCGATTTTTGCTCTCAGGTCTATGCCTTTTAATACTACAGGGATGTCAGTTCCAAGCACATCCTGATCAGACGGGTGTGATGCGGCTAACACTATGGCATGGCGTAAACCCGCCACCGAATCGTGATGTCTTGCAGGAGTTAGTGAATCAGTTTAATCGTGAGCATCCCAACATTCAGGTGGAATCGCTCTATATCGGGCAAGAAGACCAGCAAACGCCAAAGATTTTGGCAAGTGTAGTCGGAAATGCGCCACCTGATCTGTTGTGGTTCAATCCCACCCTGACTGGACGATTGGTGGAACTAGGTGCGATTCGTCCCTTGGACGATTTAGTCGCTGCCTCCCCAGTGCGCGATGAACTTGATCCAGCACTGCTGGAATCCATGCAGTTCCAGGAGCATATTTGGTCAGTGCCGTTTGGGACGAACAACGCAGGGATTTTCTATCGGCCATCTCTTTTCAAGGCGGCAGGGATTACCCAGGTACCGAGGACTTGGGAGGAGTTGCGACAGGTTGCTAAAACGCTGACTCGTGACACAAATGGTGATGGTCGAGTAGACCAATATGGGATGTTATTACCGTTGGGTAAGGGCGAGTGGACGGTTTTTATGTGGATGCCGTTTATGTGGAGTGCGGGTGGTGATTTAATCCCTCCCCAAGCGGCTTCCCGCTCGAAAAATGTGAACGTAGTGAATGAGGGCGCGATCGCAGCACTGCAATTTTGGCGTGATTTAGTTACGGATGGCTCAGCCACATTGTCTTTACCAGAACGAGGCTATGAAATGAATCGCTTCCTTGCAGGTAAGGTCGCAATGCAGTTATCCGGCCCTTGGACGTTATCTCAATTGCAGACAACAGGTGTGGATTTTAGCGTGTTCCCGATGCCATCTGGGGTACGACAAGTCGCGGTAACTGGAGGTGAGAATTTGTTTTTGTTTAAAACGAGTCCGGAACGAGAACGAGCAGCATTTACCTTTGCTGAGTATGTCATGGGGGAGGCGTTTCAGACGCAGTGGGCGATAGGAACGGGTTATCTGCCAGTTAATCTCAAAGCACGCGAAAGTGAGGAATATCAGGAATTTGTTGCCCAGCAACCAGTAGTCAAGGTGTTTCTTGAGCAAGCGGAATTTGCGCGATCGCGTCCGATATTCAGAGGGTACGCTCGGATTTCTGAAAAATTAGGTCGTGCGATCGAGTCAGTACTATTAGGCAAAAGCTCTCCTGTTGAGGCACTCAAGGACGCTCAGCGGCGGCTAGACTTAATTTTTCAGTAGTTTAGGACTTACGCATTGACAAAAAAAACAATATATGTGAAAACAGGAAAAGCTGATTCAGGGTTCTGCCTTCTGCCTTCGTCAAATCAAGCATTGACGTTGAATCAGTAAAGCAGTTTTGGCACTCTCATACTCAGTTTCCACTTTCGATAAAAGTGCTACTGAAGTAGCCAGGACACTAGCTAGGGCGTTATTAGAGTAGGCTAGGCTGAGTGTTTCCAACTCCTGGCAAAGTTGAGATAGCCTTGTTGCGCCAATCATGGCACTGGTTGACTTCAGGGTGTGGGCAGTTCGCTCTAAAACAGTCGCATCCTTTTGTGTTGCCTCCTCAGTTTGCTTCAAAGTGAGGAGATTGTGCATCGTTTGCAGTAGCTTCGGAGTTTCTTCTAAGTAGCGGTCAATCACTTCCAGCAAGACATCATCTTGATCGATCATTTCACGTAACCCTTGAAATACTTCAGCATCAATGGATGAGGGGGAGGAAGAGAGTAGAGGAGTAGGGGAAGCAGGGAGAGAAAGTTCTTCTTTGCTTTCTAAATGCAGTGGTGCTTCCCGTGTGTTGTTAAAAATAGAAGAGTTCCACTCTTGAGGGGACAGAGTGTTTACTGGAAAAGTCTCATCCTCTGGTTTAGCAAGCAACGTTGCCTGTCCGTACATTCGGTAGGCACTACTGTTTAAATTAGACACTAAGCTATGGGTAATGGCATTGGAATTAAGCGATCGCCCATTTTCTTCCCCAGTAGTGATTGCCTCTTTACACTTGCTCAAGACCCGAACTAGTTCCGGTACTCGAATCGGCTTGCTGATGTAGTCATCCATACCTGCCTGTAGGCACATCTCCCGATCTCCTAACATCGCATTGGCTGTCATTGCAATAATCCAAGGACGTTCTCTAGGCGACCAGGTTTGGCAGATTTGACGTGTTGCCGTTAATCCATCCATCTCTGGCATCTGTACATCCATCAACACCACATCATAGGACTGGCGTGAAAGCGCTTCAATTACTTCCAAGCCATTGCCTGCTACATCTGCTCGATACCCCATCCGCTGCAATAAGTGCAATGCAACCTGCTGGTTGACCAAATTATCCTCAGCTAAGAGAATCCGCAGAGGCAAGCGTTCAGCAAACTGCGGGTCAATCTCCGGAGAGGCAAAATAAGACGGTCGAACTTTAATCGGCTGTCCGGCTACAACTTGAGTCAGAACATTATAGAGCTGAGACTGTTTAATTGGTTTCGTTAGGAAAGCCGCAAAGTGACGCTCGCTAGTTTTGTCGCTGTTTCCTGGCTTGCCAAGAGAGGTCAGCATTACCAAGAGCAGTTTCTGACAACTCGGCAGCTTACGGATTTCAGCCGCCAAGGTTAGCCCGTCCATCTCTGGCATTTGCATATCCAGAATTGCCAAGTCGAAGCATTCTCCTCGATGTAGCCACTCTAGCGCCTCTCTCGCAGACTGGGCAGCACAGGTTGGCATTCCCCAAGAATTCGCTTGCATTGTCAAAATTTGTCGATTTGTCTGATTGTCATCGACGATTAACAGGCGCTTTCCCGCTAGCTGGGGTTGAGGTGTATGAAGTTCATTTAGATCGCAACTGAGAACGGCTTGGGCAACAATCGTGAAATAAAACGTTGAACCTCGACCGACTTGACTTTCAACCCACATTCTGCCTCCCATTACTTCACTGAGTTGCTTGCAGATAGCCAGTCCCAGCCCGGTGCCACCGTACTTCCGGGTTGTCGAGGAATCCACTTGACTGAAGGGTTGAAATAAACGGTTCAAGCGGTCTGACGGAATGCCAATGCCACTATCCTTTACCGCAAAACAAATTTCGTATTGATCTGTATTCCCATTGGTGATTGGCTCATTCAGTTTGTTGGCTTTTACAACAACAACGACTTCTCCAGCTTGAGTAAATTTAACGGCATTGCCCAATAAATTCACCAGAATTTGGCGCACACGGGTAACATCTCCCACAACCATACTGGGAGTTTGCGGACTGAGTTGGTAGGCTAACTCCAGTTTTTTCTCAGTGGCTTTGGCAGCGAGGAGGTCGAGGGATTCTTCAACACAATCTCGTAGGTCAAACGGCTGCTCCTCCAAGTCCATCTTGCCGGACTCAATCTTGGAGAAGTCCAGAATATCGTTAATGATCGTGAGTAAGGCATCACCACTGTGCCGGACAGTTGTCACAAACTCACGCTGCTGAGACGTTAGTGCCGTCTCTAACAGCAGTCCAGTCATGCCAATTACGCCATTCATCGGCGTGCGAATCTCGTGGCTCATGGTCGCCAAGAACTCACTTTTGGCACGAGTTGCGGCAAGTGCCTCGTCACGAGCTTTGGCTAGCTCCTGTGCAGCTTGCTGGCGCTCAATTTCGCCACCAATCCACTGTGCCATTAACCGTAAAAGTTCTATGTCTAAGGCTTTGAAGGGTTTCTGATGGGGAGCGAAGCTGGAGAAGCTTAGTGTGCCATACACTTGACCAGCAACAACAACTGGCGCACCAATATAGGCTTCTATCTTAAAAGTTCTGTAGCAAGGGTGGTCATGCCATTCTGAAGTCCCGGCAGAAACAATGTATAAGGGTTTTTCGGATTGCAACGTTTCATGGCAATAGGTCTGCCTCAAACTGAGAATTGCCCCTCTGGCATTGAGATTATTCGGTAGTTGGGTTGCCATGACTTCATAGGCATCGCCTTCAACACGAGTCAAAACCCCAATTTCAAGACCAAACTGTCGCCGTCCCATTACTAACAGTCTTTCTAAGCATTGGTCAAAGTCTAGGTGTCCAGAGGCTGTTACCTCATATAGGGCACGAATCGCCGCTTCGCTCTCAATCAGTTCTTGTTCGACTCGCTTACGTTCAGTGATATCAATGGCAATTCCCAAGATAGCTGGGGTTGCTGAACCAGCGACAAAAAATGGAATTCGCGTTGTTTGGAGGATACGAACGTTGCCATTACCATCCGTAATGACTTGTTCAGGAATATGTTTAGGCTGTCCACTGTGAATGATTTGTCGCTCTTCTTCTCTGGATTGACGTGACTCCTCTAGGGATTTCGCAAAGTCCTCGTCCTTCATGTTGAGCATTTTGTCAACCGAGGTGTTGTATGCCTCTGCGATCGCACGATTCACCAGAATGAATTGCCCATCAATATTCTTAGCGAAAATAAAGTGAGGAACTAAATCAATGACCTGACGCAGCTTCTGCTCACTCTGTTGTAATTTTTCCTCGGCTTGCTTGCGCTCAGTAATGTCTGCGATTGAACCTTCGTAGTAAAGTAGCACTCCCTTTGCATCACGGACAGCACGGGTATTTTCAGAAATCCAAATCGCTCTCCCGTCTTGACGATAAATTTGGGACTCAAAGTTAGAAACAGCGCCGTACTGATGCATCAAGCGCGTAAACTCGGCACGCCAATTCGGGTCAACGTAAACTTTTTGATTCAGTTCTGTCAAACCTGCAATTAAGGCTTCGGGTGAGGAGTAACCATAAATACGGGCTAATGCTGGATTCGCGCTTAGGTAGCGTCCCTCTGGTGTGACTTGGAAGATGCCACTAATCGCATTCTCAAAGATGCTGCGATAGTTCTGTTCAGCCAGCTGAAGTGCTTTATCCGTTCGGACGTGTTGAGCGATTTCGGCTTCTAATTTTTCGTTAACTAATCTTAATTCTGCTGTTCGCTCATTAACACGCTCCTCCAATTGAGCATTCAGTGTGCGAACATATTCTTCAGCTTGTTTGCGATGCCTTGCGGCTGCTTCGCTAACGCGTATTTCATTTTCTAGTGCCTGATTCGCTGCCTCTAGTTGTGCTGGACTAGGCAGTTCTAAGGCTTTGGGAATCAGTGGGAAAAGCACTACAGCCGTGTAAAACGAAATTAAAGCTGTAATTGCCTTAAGGAAGCCGGATAGCCAATAAACGGGATGCCACAGCGTCCAAATATCCATCAAGTGACCCGTACCACAGGCAATGATGAAGGCACCAAATAAGAGAAATACTCTGTGGAACGGTACATCTCGTCGCTTCTGCACAAAATAAACGAGCAGCACCGGGATTGAATAGTAGGCGAGGGCAATAGTCAAGTCTGAGACTAGGTGCAGCAGCACTAAACCGGGCTTCCATAAATAGCAATGCCCGTGGGGAATAAATGATTCAGACGCAACAAGATTTTGCAGAAACTCCGGCATATGCTTCCTTAATCAATCGAAAATCTAAAACACTCAATCAGTGAGAAACAGGTAAGCTTGCCCTTTAATTCATAACTGAGTATCTTGATCTACCCAGCATTAGATTACAGAGTCCAATCTTTGTACTCTGCTTATTATTGTCTTCTTTACATAAAGCTGCCGCCTCAGCCAGATGTCTAAACTACGTTTCAACCCATCTGCGATGATCAGCTTAATAGCCGAGAATTATGATATGTAACGTTCCGGTACCCTTTTGTGTCAGTAGTCATTTACGAAAGTATCCGTAACCATTCCCTGAATATCACTTGTTGAGGCTGTACCTAATTAGTAGCACACCCCCCTGAAGAAACGCATCTTGTTTAACCAGCGACTTTCGGTCATATTCTGGAGGCACAAATCGCTGCACCAATTAGCCCAACCTGTGGGTTGAGGACAACATGAACGGGTACTCTTTCGAGTAAAGAACTCACTCGACCTTTTTGACCAAAGGCTCGTAAAAACTGACCTTCTTGAATCAGGGTAAGAATTTTAGCGGCAATTCCTCCAGCAACATAAAGACCACCATAAGGTAGAAGTTTGAGAGCAAGATTACCTGCCTCTGCACCGTAAGCTTCGACAAACATTTGTAAAGTTTGTTCACAAAGGCGATCGCGTTTTTCTAATGCTGCTTTAGCGATCGCAGCCGCTGGATCAACACTTTTCTCAGTGCGCCCGGTTTCATGTTCCCAAGTTCTGATTACTTCCTGAATTTCTGGGGATTCTGGGGCAAACTCTCGATCTCTCAAGAACTGATACAGGGCGACAACCCCTTGTCCAGAAACGACACGCTCAACCGAAATACGCTGAATATCATATTTTTCTCGCAAGTATTGCAAAAGCTGAAATTCCAGCCCAGTGCGGGGAGCAAAATCCGCGTGTCCACCCTCTGAAGGAAAGACTTCATAATGTGATCCCAATCGGATCAAAAAGCCTTCTCCTAAGCCTGTACCTGCACCAATCACGGCAATCGGAGCATGGGGTTCAGGAGTTGCCGCTTGCAGTGTGTGTAAATCTTTGGCTTCCAAGCCGAGAATACCGTAACCAACGGCGGCGAAATCATTAATCAGGCTGACTTTATCAATATCGAGTTCTTTCTCTAAGCGTCTAGCGTCGAGAAACCAATCCAGATTGGTGAGGATAGAGGTATTGTTGACCACGGGACCTGCGATCGCAAAACAGGCTTTCTCTGGACGAGGAACTTTACCCAGTCGCTGCCCTGCTGCTGACAAAAATTGTTGTACTATCGGCACTAAATCGGGAAAGTCACGGCTAGCGTAAAGTGCCTCGTAAAGTGTCGGCCATGAGCCTTCAACTGATTCCTCTACCAGTCGCAGAATTGTCTTGGTACCGCCGATGTCTCCTGCCAATAGTAATGTCATGGGCTTTTGGTTGGCTGCTTAGCTAGTAGTTGACCACAGGAATTTTGACAGATAGCCGATTTGGGTAGCGTCCACCCGAAGGGAGGCTCAATCATTAGCGACTGCCATACAAGATAAGGAGAAGTTTTCTCCAAGTCTTAGGTTATCCCAGACAGAGAATTTTCCCTGTTATCTTTAATGCCTTTGAATAGCTTTAATTAAAGCGAATACTGTCCTCTGTCTCAGTCAGGTGTGAGGTATCTCCATTGAGTTCCATGATCCATCCTTGTTCTTGACGCACCAGCTTGACTAAGCAACACAGAGAAGCATGAACTTCTGGTGTTCCAGCCACTAGCCCTTGCGTCGTACCAACGACTGAAGCACCGTGACCTACAAGTAATATGTCTTCTGTGAATTCCGCCGTCAAACGTCGTGCCGTTTCAGCCGTGCGTTCTAGTACCTCAACGCTGGTTTCTGGATAGTGAGCAATTACACGCGATGTATAACTGAGATCAATTCGGGGATATTGCTCGTGCAATACTTCAATGGGTAGTTTTTCTGGCATCGTATTCATCCACTCAGGATTGAGCCATTCACTAAGACCCGACTCAAGCTTGATGGGCAAGTCGAGAGCGTCTGCTACCTGGACTGCTGTTTGTACAGTTCTCAAAAAGGGTGAGGCAAAGATGTGCCTAATTCCTTCCCCAACCAGACGTTGACCTAATTGCTTGGCTTGTTCAAAGCCATCCTCGGAAAGCGGGGGATCGTAAGGTCGCTTTGCCGTGTTGAACCATTCAGGGTTAACAAAGTCGAGGCGGTTTCCATGTCTTGCAATCCAAACAGTGTGGCGCATGAATTTGGTTGATGAATTTAAATACTGCACCCGACCCGATGTGAAGGTTTTGTCTACACTACAAACTCTTCAGGGGTCGGACTTACGCATCTTCAGGCATCAGCATAGCAGTTGCCTCGACAATACTAGTGCATCAAGGCAAAAGTTTCTGACCACTTCGCATAGGAAGTAAATGGCTCAGCGCGATCGCCTAAATGAGTATATGGCGGTTTTCAATTGGATGAGGTAAAGCGTCGATGTGTGTGAAACAAGAGACAGGCAAGGAAAACAAAAAAGCTGATAGCTAACGGCTTTCTGCTAGATGAGAGGCTTCGCGGTGCGTCCTACAAGATTTTTCTCATTTTGTTTTCCAGGATGCAATTGTTCCGCCTTTCTCTGGGTACTCTCTTAACTACTGCCTCATAGCAGAAACAGTTCTTAACTTCCACTCTTTAAGTTTGCTCTTCCTTTCTCATAAATGTTACAATATTTAAACAGTTGCGGCTTTACACACAAAGTTTTATGACGATAGTCATACTTCTGACGGTGAACACACTATCAGCCTACTTTATATTGTCAGCAAGGGCTAGTTATAATTCCTCTCTAGTCCCTTTGTTAATTAGCCGCAATTTACGAAACATTCCTTAAATTTTTTTCTCATAGAGATTAAATCACCGTTATGCGGTGGTGAACCGGGTACAAAAGTCAGCACGTTTGCTTAAACTCCATTTATCTTTGATCGAGCGCTATGAAAACTGCTCAGACCTCTACAGACCTAGTCCGCACCTATCTGCGAGAAATTGGGCGTGTGCCACTGCTAACCCATGAGCAAGAAATTCTGTATGGAAAGCAGGTGCAGCGACTGTCCGCTTTACAGGATGTGAAAGAATCCTTGTGGCAAAAGCTGGGTCATGAGCCAACACTTGCACAGTGGGCAGAAGCGTCTTTCCTGACTGAAGACGAGTTGAACAACTGCCTTGCAGCGGGTGAAACCGCAAAGCGCAAAATGGTAGAAGCTAATCTGCGACTGGTTGTGTCCGTAGCAAAGAAGTACATCAAGCGCAATGTGGACTTACTGGATTTGATTCAGGAAGGCACGATTGGGATGCAACGGGGTGTTGAAAAATTTGACCCCACTAAAGGCTATCGGTTTTCTACTTATGCGTACTGGTGGATTCGGCAGGCAATTACTCGTGCGATCGCAGAAAAAGGTCGCACCATTCGTCTCCCGATCCACATTACTGAAAAGCTCAACAAAATAAAGAAAGCTCAGCGTCAGCTTGCTCAACAACTAGGACGGGCGGCTAGTGTTTCCGAGTTAGCAACAGAACTAGAATTAACGCCTAAGCAGGTGCGAGAGTACCTGGAACGCGCCCGTCAACCGCTATCTTTAGACTTGCGTGTCGGAGATAACCAGGATACAGAACTCGTAGAGTTGCTGGAAGATACGGGTTCTTCGCCAGAAGACTTCGTAACTCAATCTTCGATGCAAGTTGACTTAGAGAAGCTGATGGCGGATTTGACACCTCAGCAAAGAGAGGTATTAGCGCTACGATTTGGCTTAGCAGATGGACAAGCCTTAACACTAGCCAAAATAGGCGATCGCCTCAACATCAGCCGTGAACGAGTGCGACAAATTGAACGGGAAGCCCTATCTAAACTTCGTAAGCGCAAAGCAGATATGCGCGAATACATCGCAGCTAGCTAACGGAACACTCGAAGAGTTAAGGGTTAGTAGGTAGTAGGGAAAATCTACTCGCCTACTAGCTCTTAACTACTAATAAATAAATTCCCAAGAGGTGAGAGAATCCGATATCAATGGTTCGGTTGCACCCACTTTGTCATTGCGATTATCTTGTTACATTAATTTGCAGAGACAAACACAGTTGAGAAAGAAACAACAAGCTGCTCCTCCATCAGTGGGAAGATGTGAGTGAGCCGTACCTAGGAGGTAAAAGGTGAACAACACATCCAATCAAGTTCCTGAATTTTTTGAAGGCGATGCTGACACCAACTTGCTATGGCAGTACGTGCAATCGATGAGTCCAGACACGATGGCTCGTCTATCTAAGCCGATGTCCTCTGAAGTGTTTCAGGTGATGGAACGCAATATCGTAGGGTTGTTAGGAAACCTTCCCTCAGATCACTTTGGCGTTACTATCAATACAAGCCGTGAGAACTTGGGGCGCCTGTTGGCTTCAGCAATGATTAGTGGATATTTTCTCCGCAATGCTGAGCAACGGATGGTTTTTGAGAAATCTTTGCAAACGGCTGAATCCCATTCTTCAGATGTGGGTTAGTAACCCAGTTGATACCCAGCAGCAACGATTCTTTTGAGGAAATACGACTATTGCGAATACACCGAACACTGACAGATCAGCAAGTGAGTCTGTCGGTTTCGACTATAGAAGAACAGCAAAAAAGTCTTGACAAAGAAGCCTCTGCTGAAGTGGAGCAATCTGGGTTGGCAACAACTGCGCGATCGCATCATCAATCGCTTCTTGGTTGGTACGCTAACTTTGGTCGAGACTTGCCTTGGCGACGTAGCCGTGACCCTTATGCTATCTGGGTGTCTGAAATTATGCTTCAGCAGACCCAGGTCAAGACAGTCCTTCCTTACTATCAGCGGTGGTTGTCGCAGTTTCCTACGATTGAGCAGTTAGCCTCAGCCGACTTACAGCAGGTACTCAAAGCCTGGGAAGGTTTGGGGTATTATACCCGCGCTCGTAACTTACATACCAGCGCTCAGGCAATCATGCAACATCAGGGTGGGGCATTTCCCACACAGCTAGAAGAGGTCTTAGCTTTACCGGGGATTGGCAGAACAACGGCAGGGGGTATTCTTAGTGCGGCATTCAATCAGCCGCTAGCCATCCTGGATGGAAATGTTAAGCGAGTGCTAGCACGGCTAGAGGCTTTACCCGTACCACCAGCCAAAGCAACAAAACAACTGTGGCAACTCTCAGAAGCCTTACTTGACCGAGAAAATCCTAGAGACTTCAACCAAGCACTGATGGATTTGGGAGCGACTATTTGTACGCCCAAAAATCCTAGTTGCCAAAGTTGCCCTTGGACAATTCATTGTCAGGCTTACAATCGAGGTATTCAATCTCAGTTGCCCATGCGCGAAACTTCTTCTCCCTTGCCCCACAAAAATATTGGTGTTGCCGTAATCTGGAACAACCAGCAGCAAATTTTGATCGATCGTCGCCGACCTGAGGGCTTGTTAGGGGGATTATGGGAGTTCCCTGGCGGCAAAATTGAACTCGGTGAAACTGTTGAAGAGTGTATTAAACGGGAAATTCGGGAAGAACTAGGAATTGAAATTGAGGTAGGCGATCGCTTAATTACTATCGATCACGCCTACAGCCACTTTCGCGTTACCCTCAACGTACATCACTGCCGCTACCTTACAGGAATTCCTCAACCTATCGAATCTGACGAAATTCGTTGGGTCACTTTAGAGGAAATTGACCAGTTTCCCTTTCCAAAAGCCAATAGCCAGATTATCGCCGCCTTACGCCAAGAAAATGGGGAGATGAGGGGATAAAGGGATGGCGTGATGAAGGTAATTAAATTGTTGAAAAAGCCTAATATGTAATAAAAAATTTTCCCCTGCTTCCTCTGCTCCTCCGACTTCCCATGCTCCCTATTGATAAACGGGTAAGGTGAAGTGAAAGCACGCCCCCTTCGGAGCAGCATCTACCCAAATGCTACCATAGTGAGCGCGAACAATTTTTTGGCAGACTGATAAACCTAAACCATATCCATCTTTTGCTTCGTCTCGCTTGAGCCGGAAGTGGTTTTCAAAGACGCGATCGCGATTTTCTTCAGGGATGCCAGGACCCTCATCGCCAATAGTCACCTGAATTTTCTGGGTCGTCCGGTGGAGAATTGAAACATGAATCTTACCACCTGGAGCAGAATATTTAATCGCATTATCCAGTAAATTGACGAAGACTTGGCGTACTAATTCTTCATCAGCATAGACACAGGGTAAGTCTTGGGGAATATCAGTAATCACCTCCTGAGATTTGAGCTGAAACTGCTCACTCATCCGCTCTAGAACCTCCTGACAGAGTTTCCCCAAGAGTAATTTGTGAGGCTGGATCTTTAATTCGGCACTGGTTCCCTTTGCAGCTTGAAGCAGATCTGTAATCATCCGATCCATGGTGCGGACTTGGCTACGCGCTTGCTCAAACAGTCGTGCTTTTATCGCTGGAGTCAACTGAAGGGCACCTGCCTCTTTGTGTGTCTGTTTCTCTAGTTCTAGAGTTTCTAGAGCAATTGAAGCTGCTGTCAGGGGGTTACGCAAGTCATGCGCCAACATTGACACTACTTGGTCTTTGAATCGCAACTGCTCAAGCAACTCCTCTTTTTCTTGTTTAAGGCGAAAGATTTCATCAGACAGTTGAATCAACTCCACAGAAGCCGCAATTGAATTCGCGGCTGACTGTACTATTGGTGTTGAATTAGATGAGCTGATAGGTGATTGTAAACAGGTACCTGTTGAAAGCCCCAGTTCGTATTCTTCTACAGACCGTTGCCAGCGTGGCCACCAATTCTTTAGCTGACCGACCAAATTGCTACCAGCAATGGTTTGACGAGGGTTCGGATGAATTTTAATCAGTGCTGGCGTTGCCACCAGCTTGAAATGCTCAGCCAAATAGGGCTGCTCTCCAACGTCCACGACTGTAAGCTCAAACGGATAGTCCACCTTCAACGTTTCGAGGCAACTGCGGATTCGCTGAATATGCTTCCGAGAACTAGGGCGTTCATCAACAAACAGCAGTAGCTGTAGTGATGCTTCCGAATCAGCTGACTTTTCAAGAGCTGCCTGCATGCAATTTGGTGTGAACACGAGGATCGTGGATAAGGCTCTAAAAACAGTTAGGATCAACTGTTTGTTGCCAGAAGTATGAACTTCCTTACAATTTAATATCTATTTTAGATTTTCGGCACTACTCATCCCTTATGGTGTTGACTTCTATTCGCAACCTGACGCGGCTGTGCGATCTCCCGTCCCTTTCGTCCTAAAATCTTAAAAGACCGTAATACTCCCAGCTTGCATCCGTTTTCGTTACCCATCGATTCAGAGTCCTATTCACCATGGCTACTGGCTACGTCGCTCTTGTTCTCCACGCCCATCTGCCTTTTGTCCGCCATCCCGAAAGTGATTATGTCCTCGAAGAAGAGTGGCTATTTGAGGCAATCACTGAAACGTACATTCCCCTCCTGCATGTATTTGAGGGGTTAAAGCAGGATGGCATTGACTTCAAAATCACTATGAGCATGACACCTCCCTTGGTGTCGATGCTGCGTGACCCGCTATTGCAAGAGCGCTACGACAAGCACTTGGCTTTACTGGAAGAACTTGTCCAAAAGGAAGCCGAGTTTAACGAACACAACGGTCATATCCGCTATCTGGCTGAATATTACGTTAACGAGTTCAGCCGGATTCGCAAAACCTGGGAACAGTATAAGGGTGACCTGGTATTAGCGTTTAAGCAATTCTTAGACAGCAACAACCTGGAAATCATCACCTGTGGTGCGACTCACGGCTACCTACCGCTGATGAAGATGTATCCTCAAGCTGTGTGGGCGCAAATTCAGGTAGCTTGTGAACATTACGAGCAAAACTTTGGTCGTCCGCCTAAAGGAATTTGGTTGCCAGAATGTGCCTATTATGAAGGACTTGATCGAATGCTGGCAGATGCTGGCTTGCGCTATTTCCTGACTGATGGGCATGGGATTTTGTATGCACGTCCTCGACCCCGTTTTGGCACTTATGCGCCAATCTATACGGAGACTGGTGTGGCGGTGTTTGGGCGTGACCAGGAATCATCCCAGCAAGTTTGGTCTTCGGAAGTTGGATATCCAGGTGCGGCTGAATATCGGGAGTTTTACAAGGATTTAGGTTGGGAAGCGGAATACGATTACATTAAGCCCTACATCATGCCGAATGGGCAGCGGAAGAATACTGGTATTAAGTATCACAAAATTACGGGGCGTGGACTTGGGTTAGGCGATAAGGCATTGTATGACCCCTATTGGGCAAGGGAAAAGGCAGCAGAACACGCCTCGAATTTTATGTTTAACCGGGAGCAGCAGGTTAATCATCTAGCTGGGATTATGCAGCGTCCGCCAATTATTGTGTCTCCCTATGATGCGGAGTTATTTGGTCACTGGTGGTACGAAGGGCCTTGGTTCATCGATTACTTATTCCGCAAGTCTTGGTATGACCAAAATACTTACGATATGACGCACCTAGCAGATTATTTGCACGATAATCCGATGCAGCAAGTCTGTAAGCCCTCGCAGTCTAGCTGGGGGTATAAGGGGTTCCACGAGTATTGGTTGAATGAGACTAATGCCTGGATTTATCCTCACCTGCATAAAGCAGCGGAGCGAATGATTGAGCTAGGACGGCGGGAAGCAGCGGATGAACTAGAGTGGAAGGCACTGAATCAGGCGGCGCGAGAGTTGTTGCTGGCGCAGTCGTCGGACTGGGCGTTTATTATGCGGACGGGGACGATGGTGCCGTATGCTGTGAGACGGACGCGATCGCACCTGATGCGGTTTAATAAGCTCTACGAGGACATCAACATCGGCAAAATCGATAGTGGTTGGCTAGAAAAGGTCGAGGAAATCGACAATATCTTCCCCGAAATCAACTATCGGGTATATCGACCTTTATAAAGGTCATGTGGCGAACACCAGAAGAACTATTGGAAATTGGTTTGAGGCGATCGCGTGTTGTCATGATCAATGAAGCACACGATGGTCTCAAGCGCTGCATTCGCACCCGCCAGATTGGGCAACGGATACTACCGACAGCCCACAAGGTGGGTTTACGGCACTTAGCGATGGAGGCTTTGTCTCCGTTCTTTGTTGATGAGGCAAATCGGACTCGACAGTTGCCTGAAGTCAAAATAGGGATGGGTTATCTTCATCAACCGGATATGAGAGCCTTTATGCAAGCAGCGCTTGATTTGGGCTGGACACTCATTCCCTACGAAATCAATTTTCAGGAATATCCATTAAATTACCCCCTCTCGATGGAATACACTAATTTCCGAGAGGAGAAGCAAGCGAAGAATTTAGTCCAGGCACTACAAGATTTGCCCTCTGACACTCAACTTCTTGTCTGGTGTGGCAACGGTCATCCTACAAAGGTAGCTGTGAAAGATTGGCTACCGATGGGCCATCAGTTCAAGCAGTTGAGTGGCATCGATCCCTTCGTCATCGATCAAACCTCAACAGTTAAGTCTTTTCAATGCTCGCCAGAGCAACAGCAGCAAAGCGAACAATTTCTCAAGCAGTTTGCCTCAGAGTTGGTAAGGAAGAGTGGTACAGCAGGTTTCTTGAGAGAAGAAGCTCCTGCTTCTTTCTTCCAATCTACTGAAGGAGCAGATGCTTTCCTTGTGTCGCTTTTAAATGATTTGGAATAGCTGTGGTATGGAAAAGGCTCTTCCAACAATTGAAAGTACAAGAGTTCTCTTGCGCCTTGCTTGCTTAGATGACGTTCCAGAGATTATTCATTACTACACTGACAATAAGGTTCATCTTGCCCCCTTTGAACCGCTTAGATTTTCAGACTTCTATACAGAAAGCTACTGGTGTAAACAGGTGAAAGAAGCCCTGGATGACTTTAACACTGACCGCTCCCTGAGGCTTTTTCTTTTTGAGAAGGAGAATGAGAGCGTAATCATCGGGTCAATTAACTTTCGTAATTTTGTTCGAGGAGTGTTTCAATCCTGTACTCTGGGCTACAACCTGGCGGAAGCTTCTCAGGGAAAAGGCTACATGACGGAAGCTTTAAAGGTAAGTCTCAGTTATGTATTTACTGAATTGAATATGCACCGAATTATGGCATCTTATTTGCCACATAATCAACGTAGCGGTAGGCTCCTGAAGCGACTTGAGTTTGTGGTTGAAGGTTATGCTCGTGACTATCTCCTGATCAATGGACAGTGGCAAGATCACATTCTCACGAGTTTAATCAACCCTCACTGGAAGTTGGCTTGATCGTTACTTTGTTCACATTTTTCGTATCAAAAATTGATTGCCACTTCGACTAGCTCTTGTTTGTTGCAAAGTAGCTCCCAGCATTTTGTCCAGATTTTGCATAAGAAGGGATAATGCTCCTTGTTGTACTGCTTTTTATGTTGGTTATAATCGTCTTCAATCGCCAGCCACAATTGCCGCAGTTGTTGCCAAGTGGAGCAGTTCTGAATTTGATAAGCTACTGCATTTTGCCAGTGTTTTAATTGGCGATAACTAATGAATTCTCCACCTTTGTCGCAACGATGGACAAATACGACATATGCCCAAGCTTCGACGCGCACAATTAAGTGCTTGGGGATTCTCAGCAATTGCGCGATGCAAGTGATACTGATGCGGAATTTGTGGGTAGGTTGGAGGCGACGAAATAGAGTAGTCATGATGGCTTCACTCCTCGCATGACCTCTGCCTCAGCAGGACTTCCGGGTCGGTGTCTTCTGCCGCGATGTCAAACATAATTTCCAAGGGAACATTTGGAATCAGTTGTTTTAGGATTCGCAGATGTCCCTCAGCATCACTGCGGCGACGAAAGCGCCCAACAATTCGCATCTGGACATTAGAGACAGGACGGATGATGCACCACGGATTCAGCTTGTCTTTGTAGGTCATGAAACTCTCTTAACACTGGCTCTGGATTGCTTTGCTTGTAGTGCTGTTGTGAGGGCAGCAACATCTGGCGCGACACGTAGGAATTTGTTCGCGTGTAATTTCCTCATGGGTATTTGATTAAGATGAGACATTAATAAGGAAAGACCAGTCAGCTACGCCATATACTGACGGAGCCAGTTAAACTTGCTGGTCTTTTATGCTTACCAACATGAACTTTAGCTCCTGTTACTTCTGGATGTCAAGAGCTAAAGTTCCGGAACTTTAGCTCAAAGATGACTGACTCAAACGAAGGGAAATCTCCATTGAGACTTCTCAGAGAAGCGGCTGAACTAACCCGAACTGAACTGGGGAGGCGTATTGGAGTATCTGAACGCCAAATTTACGATTGGGAAAATGGGATTAAACTGCCACGAATTGACAGGGCAGTTGCTCTAGCGCGTGAGTTAGGAGTTCCGCTCCAGACTGTATGTAAGGCGTTAGGAATTGATGTGACTGGTGTTCTTGAGGATAAACCACCACCGTGATTGCGTAGCGCTACGCTAGTGAAGCGTTAGCGAGTCTTCGAGCGTCAGCGCAAATGGCAATCAGAGGACGGTTAGGTAAATGACGATCGCCTCTGGTAGATTTGGCTTTGTAGCGATCGCGCCATTAGAATCGCAGTAGGACAAAGGGTAAACCGAAAGCTGTTCACTTACCCTTGTTTAGTAATAGAAAGGCGATCGCTTAATTTCTTGGGTAATGCGATCGCACTTCTTCTTTAATCCTGACGAGCCTGTAACCAAGCGTCCAGATCATCTGGTTCCGAAAAATCTAACAGTGCTTCACCCAAATCTTCTAGCTCTTGCGTCGCTAGCTCTCGAATTTGTGCTTCCAGTTCCGGCTCTACTGTACCAATCCGGCGTGTCAGCAGGCGCATAGTGTATGCTAATGCCTCTTCCCGCTTTCCTTCTTCTCGTCCTTCTTCCAAAATTTATTGGTAAATAACAGATTCCCGCATAATTCCTTTGCTGAAAAGTTGGCAGATTAACCTACCAACAAAGGGATTTGGGTAAGTTTCTGAAAGATATTTACAGGTATTGTCAAAAGACATGGTTATTCAGGTTAGACTGCACTCCTTTTACCCGATTATCTGTCATAAATGCCCTAATTTTGGCATTAAACCTAGTTCGCACTAGGAGCAAGAAAGGAGGTTAGCGAAGCGTTTCCCAAGAAGAATCGCTTATGTTTTTGGTAATGCGATCGCGCCAAAGACAACGAAGGGACAAGCACACTAACCACTTCTAAAAATCAAGAGCAATCTGCCATTGGGTTGTCAGATGCGATCGCTTATCCTTTTTCTACATTCAACGGATTAACTAACAAAACTATCCGGATACAACAGACAAAGCCCTGAAAGACGAAAAGGCAAGACTGTTAAAGTCATGCCTCAAACCATTGAAAAGCATACAGGGTATCACTTTTGGTCTTTTGTCAGTCAACCATCCACCTTCAAAATGAAAGCGACTTCTTAGGAAATAACTCTACGCTACCGGAAGCGAAGGTGAGGACATTCTCTGCGATCGCTTCCCACACTCCCGATGCCGACACCAACATTCGCGTGACGCATAGCTTTTATCGGCACATCGACAACGCTATAAGTACTAATACCTAAAGCACTCTTTTTACAATTGTTTCACAAAAAAGAGTGCTTTCTTGACAAGTTGTTCACATTCATTCTCTAGATTAGGAACAGGTATCGGAATGTTAAACGAGATAAGCAACATGCCTGAGTATCAATGGAAGCTGACAATCGTAGAACGCAACTTATTGCTTTCTAATTGGATAAAGCTTATTCCAGAAGCACAAGAGCAGATGCTCTGGGAAGCCGACGACTTAATGAGAGATTTATCTCTACTAGACAGGCAACGGTTGCTTACATCCCTTGAAATGCTACAAGACCATATCGAAGAAGATTGGCAGCAGAGGATTCAGCGGATTTTGAGCAGAGAGTTAAATGGTGATATCCGAAAAGCGCTTGAATCTAGTATCCAGAATACTGCCATCTCAGGAGGCTCGTCGCTATTGGTCGAATCAGCCAGCTAGGTAGTAAAAAACTGATACCAACTCTTTAGGGGCTGGAATAAATAAAAACTAGGTAGGGACGTACAATTGTGCGTCCCTATTTAGCATTTAATGCAAGCCTAATTGTGAATCCATAGACACTCTACAAATTAACGTTCGCTTACTACTATTTTGTTCGCTTACTTCTAGCTTCTACTTACCACTTTTTGTAGGGTAGAAACTTACCTGACATGATGACTTTAACGCGATCGCCTTTTGGGTCTTCTTCTTTCTCGATATCCAAAGTAAAATCAATCGCACTCATGATGCCATCGCCAAACTTTTCATGAATCACGGCTTTCATGGGCATTCCATACACCTGCATAATCTCATAGAACCGATAAATTAACGGGTCAGTGGGAATAACCGGGTCTAAAGACCCTTTCACCGGAAAGTCTGTTAGTTCTGCTACCATTTCTGGTTCTAACCCCAAAGCCGAGATAATTTTACTCGCCTCATCTTCAGAAGCACTGGCTTGACGGTAGAATACCGCTGAAATCCATACTTCGTCACGTCCAACTATCTTCTCTAGGTCAGCAAAAGTTAGCCCTTTTGCTTTTTTGGCGGCTAAAAGCACTGCAGTAATTTCTGGAATAGACACAAAAAAACTCCTCATCGTGCTGTCAGTTGCAGACAGCCTTGTAGCCCTATTCAAGCGGTTGTGCAGTCCTAAAAACTGTAGCAAATCGCACATCGCTAATCTGAAAATAGGTGTTAGGGGTTAGGTTGTAGGTGATAGGGGAAAGGGATTTTTATCGCAACGTTTGCGAACGATAGCTCATGGTGTCTAATTGGCTAATTATGAGAGAGCAGGTGAGGTGGAAAAGAAAAAGGCAAAAGAAAGAATTCTCTCTTTTGCCTCTCTACTTAACCAGAAGATTCTGGGATTACTTGTTAAAATCTTTATCGATCCACAGAACCCATGATGATATCAACACTACCGAGAATTGGCATGATATCAGCTAGCTTCACACCCCGCAGGAGCTGGGGTAAGATTTGCAGGTTGACGAAATCAGCAGCACGAATCTTCCAACGCCAAGGGAAGACATTATCATCCCCAACGATGAAAATTCCCAGTTCTCCTTTGCCACTTTCAACACGGACATAGTGTTCACCCTTGGGAATCTTGAAAGTCGGAGCAATTTTCTTACCAACAAACTGGTAATCAAAGTCGTTCCACTGGGATTTCTTCCCTTCTGCCATGCGCTTGGCTTCCAGATTCTCGTAAGGACCACCAGGCAATCCTTTCAAGGCTTGACGGATAATCTTAACCGACTCGCGCATCTCGCGAATCCGCACTAAATACCTGGCAAAGCAGTCTCCAGCCGTTTCCCACTGCACTTCCCAGTCAAAGTCGTCGTAGCACTCGTAGTGGTCTACTTTCCGCAAATCCCAGTTCACACCGGAACCCCGCAGCATCGGACCTGAAAGTCCCCAGTTAATCGCTTCTTCACGGCTTATGGTACCAACGCCCTCTACCCGACGCCGGAAGATCGGGTTGTCGGTAATTAGGCGCTCGTACTCGTCTACTTTGTCGATAAAGTAGTCACAGAAATCAGAACACTTATCAACCCAGCCGTAAGTTAGATCAGCTGCTACCCCGCCAATGCGGAAGTAGTTGTTGTTGACCATCCGTTGCCCTGTGGCGGCTTCCCATAGGTCGTAAATCAACTCCCGTTCGCGGAAGATGTAGAAGAAGGGTGTCTGGGCACCAACGTCAGCCATGAACGGTCCCAACCACAGCAGGTGATTGGCAATCCGATTCAACTCCAGCATGATTACGCGGATGTAGCTGGCGCGTTTGGGTACCGCAATATCCGCTAACTTTTCTGGGGCATTGACGGTAATTGCCTCATTGAACATCCCCTCCGCATAGTCCCAGCGACTGACGTAGGGGACGTACATGATGCTAGTGCGGTTCTCGGCAATTTTCTCCATGCCCCGGTGCAGGTAGCCAATTACCGGTTCGCAATCGACCACATCCTCGCCATCGAGAGTAACAATCAGTCGCAACACCCCGTGCATGGAAGGATGGTGAGGACCCATGTTGAGAACCATGGGTTCTGTTCTCGTTTCAATTTGTGCCATAAATTAAGCAGTTTCCCGTTTCGGCAGGTTAGACAGTTGCAACAAGAGACAGTCAGCTTCAAAAGTCAGTAGTGCAACTTGGCAAGTTACCCCTACTAGTCAGCAGTCTGTTGATATTTAACAATGGAAAACAGACTAGGCACAATGCACGAACTCGCTTATCGCTGATATTTGATAGCTTTATGGCGGTAGGTCTTGTGCAATATATTGATTTTTGTTGCTTCTCTTTACTAATTATATGGAGACTAGTGCTGAAGAGGCGAAGCCAGTGGCGTTTTTACATGTGCCAGTGCTGAGCCGAGAGTTGATTGAAGGTTTAGACATTCGTCCGGGTGGGCATTACCTGGATGCTACGGTGGGTGGGGGTGGACACAGCCAGCTAATTCTGGAAGCGGCATCAGATGTTCACATCACAGCGATTGATCGAGATGCTGAGGCGATCGCCTCAGCAAAAGCCAAGTTAGAAAAGTATGGTGAGCACGTCCAGTTCTGGCAGGGTAATTTTGCAGAATATCAGCCATTTAACCAGCAATTTGATGGAATCATTGCCGATCTGGGTGTTAGCTCTGCTCAGTTCGATATTCCAGAACGAGGCTTTAGTTTTCGTCATGCTGCTGATTTAGATATGCGAATGGATCAGCGTCAATCTCTCACCGCTGCCGATGTGATCAATCGCTGGGATGAAGCACAACTAGCGGATGCGTTTTACAAGTACGGGGAAGAACGGCTATCTCGGCAAATTGCACGGCGGATTGTCGAACAACGTCCGTTTCAAAGGACTGATCAACTGGCAGAAGCGATCGCATATAGTGTCCCTCGTAAATATCGCTATGGCAGAATACATCCGGCTACCCGCGTTTTTCAAGCCTTAAGGATTGTTGTTAACCAGGAATTGTCCTCTCTAGAAACCTTCTTGAACAAGGCACCGAACTGGCTAAAGCCTGGGGGCAGACTAGGTATTATCAGTTTTCATAGCTTAGAGGATCGCCTTGTTAAGCACAGCCTCCGAGATTCAACTTTGTTACGGGTACTAACTAAAAAGCCAGTGATAGCCCAAGAAAACGAACTTAATGAAAACCCTCGTTCTCGTTCTGCCAAACTTAGATTTGCAGAGCGAGTGTTTCAGAAAGAATAGAAATTAGGGACTAGCCACTAACTGCATTGAAGCGATCGCATCGCTTACTTCCTGTAGTTTCTGGGCAGCATTTCCGCCTAAAAATAACGCTTGCGCTTTGGCAAGACCTGTAGGTAAATCGGGGCAAACCCCACATCGCCACAGATAAAATCCACCGTTCCAAATGGCAGCCAGCATCAATTCAGACGATTTACCTTGTAAAACATCTTGCATCTGTGCC
Source organism: Symplocastrum torsivum (assembly GCF_059505465.1). Lineage (NCBI taxonomy): Bacteria > Bacillati > Cyanobacteriota > Cyanophyceae > Oscillatoriales > Microcoleaceae > Symplocastrum > Symplocastrum torsivum. The sequence continues at coordinate 59,780 of NZ_JCACKQ010000018.1, forward strand.
AACAGTTGAGAGGTTGAGTCGAGAGGCACTTCCGCACCAGCAAAACCGTAGTCACGGGGATGCAGCAGGATACGCTCAAAGTTAGAACTGCTACCTGGCTGACTAACTGCAATAATTGCCGTGCGATCGCGTGGCAAGTCACAACTCCCCTCTAATCCTTTTACCAACGTGAAATTAGTGGTTCCTCGAAACTCAAAGGTATGTCGAAATCGGTCTTCCGTGGGAGGATGCACATATCCTGCAACAATATGGGCATTTCCTGCATAAGGACACCAAACGAGTTCTAGTGTTGCTGCTGGTGGACGTTTGCCAAGTTGGTCGCGGTAGGGAACCAACTGATGCGCTTGAGGAAAGTGTTGGGGAAGATAGATAAATCCCAAACCTGTTGTTTCCAGTAACTGCTGAACCTGAAAGAGCGTTAGTTTCGAGAAATCAACTCCTAATCCCTGCCAAATCTCAACTAAGGGGACACCATACTTCGTCGGCATACAATCGCCCCCATGCATCAACACAGGTACCCCAGCGGCTGCCAAAATCAGGGCAGTTAGTGGAGTTACAGGTGCAGTACGCGATCGCCCATCATATGGTGTTCCAAGTACGGTTACGGGTTGAGAGAAAGAGGGCATTGTTGAAGAATCTTTCCCATTCCCCATTCCCCAAGGTTGCAGTTTTGGCCCTAGCTGGTCATAAGCATCCAGCATTCCTGCCAGTTCCTCACTCGTGGGTCGTTTAATCCGGTGGGCAATCATAAACGCGCCAATCTGAGCGGGGGTTGCTTCTTGTAACAGCATCATCCGAGTCGCTGCTGCGGCTTCCTCACGACTCAAATTTTTACCCGTGTGGACACCACTACCCACTTTCTTTAACAATTCCCTAAAAGCATCACTCATGGCAGTTTCGTCGTCAGCTTTGGATTGAGAAATTATGAATTAAGTTAAGCCCAATTAAACAGTTTTGGGGACTGGAGACTAAGAAATCTCAAGCATCTTTCCTAGTAATCTTCCCAATCACTCATAATTCATCACTTTCTTGGTCAAATGGCTGGAAAGGTCTGAGCAATTATTACCTTCTGAGGATGAGGGTGGATTAACGCTAGATAGCCCCAACTGACGCACTAGCTGACAAAAGTAATGAATAGGAGGAACGAGAAGTCGGTCTTGAGTTGTAACCATAACGACCTGGCGACTTAGGCTGGAATCTGAGGTTGAGACATTGCCGACAAGGTTATTGGGTGTCGTTAGTGACGGTGGTAAATTGGCGATCGCACGGACTGCCAGAGTTGGGTCAGTACAAGCCTCTACTAAAGCTGATTTCGGCAACAAAGCAATTAATTCTCCCTGCCGCACAACACCACGAAACGCTTCTAAGGTATTCAACTCCATCACCGCTTTCAGTTTGGCTCCAAACCGGGAGAATCGCTCTTGTACCAGGCGCTGCATCCCGTAGCCATCTTTAAACACGACTTGCGGATACTGAATGAGTTCTGCCCAAGGCACCTGTTCGTGTTGAGTGAGGGGGTGATTTGCCGCCATTAAGACTTCAATAGGTTCGTTGAATAAGACATCAACAATCATTTCTGGGCTAGCGGTCAAAAAGCGATTATTCATCACAATCGCAACATCAACCAAACCATCTCGGAGGACTTTTAAAGCGCGATCGCTTCCTAATGCTGTCACCCGTAACTGCACATCTGGGTAATTTTTGCAAAACTGCTGCAATATTGGAGGTAAGTAATGAGAACAGACTGAGTGAATTGCTGCCACACAGAGTTCTGGCTGCTTCCCTGCCATTAATTCTGCTAATTCCTGCGTTGCCGAGTGCCACTCCTGACAGATTTTGCGAGCATGAGGCAGGAGATGTTCCCCTCCTAGCGTCAGCTTAGCTTGAGCCGTGCGATGAAACAGTGGCAAACCCAAGTCATTTTCTAACGACTGAATTTGTCGGCTGACTGTGGACTGCGTTACCCCACATTTTTGTGCTGCCTGTCCGAAATTCCCTGTTTCGGCAACAGCCAGAAACGCTTGCAACTGCTCAATCCGCATAGTTATGTAAATAAGATTACATTCTTAATGCCATGACGATAACGGATTTGCTGTTGCAGTTTGGTAGAGCTTGATACAGGCAATCGAATCAGGTAGGGCATGTCACCAGGATTACCAAGCGAATAAGTAGAGTGCGTCATGACGCACCCTACTTATTCGCCACCATCCCAACTTAGGGGTTCAACGCCTTTACCATCCATTCCCCAATCTGCCGTATACATTCCTTCTACAATCAATCGATGCAGGCTCGAAAACTCCCATTGTTGGGGAACCTGGCATAAGCCATGGGCTACGGGATTGTAATGAATATAATCGCAATGCTGGGTAAAATCGTCTTCGTCACGGATCACATGCTCCCAAAATCGCCGTTGCCAGAGATTCTGTTCCCCTCGTTTTTGTCGAGAGGCTGAAACGACTGGAGGTAGATCAAGGTGATTGCCGCATTGCTTTGTCACATAGCCTTTAATGAGCCGCAACCGAGTTGAATAATCGCTATCTCCCGATGGTAATGTCCAGATGCAATGAAAGTGGTCAGGCAACAGCACAAAGGCATCAATTGAAAAAGGATACTGTTGACGCACCGTTTCGATTGCAGTACGAAGCGCGGTACGAGTAATCTTGCTGCATAGCCAAGGTTGACGCTGATAGGTCACTTGAGTGATGAAGTAGGTGCCACCAGCAATATAGGCGCGTCTGTAATTAGGCATGGCTCAATCGGTAGAGTCCATGATCAAGATGCCCATATTGGTGGGTGTGTTGCCACTTGGTAGGGTGCGTCATGACGCACCCTACTTTTGGAAGGGGTGATCGTTCATTAAGGCAAAAAGGATTTCAAATATTTTAATTGGGTAACCAGTCCTCGTCCAACACTAACTCTAGGGAATAGGGACACTCTTCTGGAATAACTGAAATTGGTATTTCCGTTGGAAGGGCGATCGCTTTTTCGTCCACTCCAGTGGGTCTGGAATAATTGCACACATAGGTAGGAGGTTCAATCTCCGAGCCTAGACGAGGGTCATTAATGGGTTGAGTGGCAACAACTTTCAAGGGGATTTCACCTGCCCATACGGGTAACTCATAGTCAGCTTCATCATCAACAGGTGGCCCCGTCCGTACCTTAGCGGAAGCTTCAGTAAGTGGTAGAGCCAAAACCAAAGTTCCTGCAAGTTCCTGACGGCTAGGTGGACGCACCTCTGCCCACCGTCCAGCAACAATATGCTCAGAAAAAGCATAAAGCGCTTCTAGCTTCTGATCAGCATCCTGTACAGTTGTGGCTGTCCCAAATACGACGACTGATCTGTAGTTCATTGAATGATGGAATGCCGAACGAGCTAGCACTAAACCATCAATCAAAGTCACAGTTACACAGACATCAATACCTGTCTGTAGCGATCGCAGCATCCGACTTGCAGGTGAGCCATGAATATAGAGCTTATCCTCGACTCGTCCGTAAGCGGTCGGAATGACATAAGGCTGTCCGTCTACGACAAATCCAACATGGCACACCAACCCTTCATCCAAAATTTGGTAAACAAGATCTCGCTCATAATGCCCTCGCTTTGGCACTCGCTTAAGGGTAGTTCTTTGTGTCGGGGTAAAGTTCTCTTCACTGACTTCTGGTGCTTTGTAACTCATGACCTTTGTCTCTTAGCGCTACACAGCTAGAGTAGTTAGCTAAGTGGACTTGCACAAGCACCACTTTTGTGATTAATAACCAGTCCACTTTTAAACCCGTATGGACTTAGCGATTACCCTTGACCCCCAGGTTGCACTACCTTTGCACCGTCAACTGTATGAGGAGTTACGACGCGCAATCCTTACAGGGCGATTAATGTCAGGACAGCGCATCCCTTCAACACGAACCATGGCTCAGTCTCTTGGAATCTCGCGTGCTACCGTGACTCTGAGCTACGAGCAACTTCTCAGTGAGGGTTACCTCCAAGCTGTTAGAGGTTCAGGAACTTTTGTCTGTCAGCAACTCCCAGATGACCTATTGGAACCTGCACCGATTAAATCTATAGCGGAAGCGGCACCTTTCCCGAAGCAACTGTCAGCCTATGGTGCCAGCCTCACGACTAACGACTTGTTGAGACCCAAAGAACCAGAAGCGATGATTCATTTTCGCTATGGACGACCAGCGATTGACCATTTTCCGTTGAAGCTGTGGCGACGGCTTTTGTCACGCCATTGCCGCTTTAGCTCAGATATATTCGGCTATGCTCAAGACTCGCGAGGATATAAGCCATTGCGGGAAGCGATCGCGTCTTACATATCCCGCTCTCGTGCTGTACAGTGCAAACCTGACCAAGTGATTATCGTCAGTGGTTCCCAGCAAGCCCTTGACTTAGTAACACGCCTGTTGATTGATCGCGGTGACTGGATTGCCATGGAAGATCCAGGTTATCTAGGAGCAAGACGCACGTTCCTAGCACAAGGGGCTTGTCTACATCCTGTAGCTGTTGATGAGTCAGGATTCATGGTCAAGAGTTTGGCAACAGCCCCAGGAGCAATCAAACTCGTTTATGTAACTCCATCTCACCAATTCCCAACAGGTGCTATCTTGTCCCTACCACGACGCTTGGAGCTACTGGCGTGGGCGCAAAAGACAGGTGCAACGATTATTGAGGACGATTATGACAGTGAGTACCGATATAGCGATCGCCCAATTCCTGCCTTACAAGGACTAGGCTCAAGTGACTCAGTAGTTTACATTAGCACCTTCTCGAAGGTACTATTTCCCGCCTTACGAATGGGCTATCTGGTTGTGCCACCGAGTTTAGTGCAGGTATGCGATCGCGCCAAGTGGCTTACAGACCGTCAATCGCCTCTGTTGGAGCAATACGTCCTCACAGACTTTATTAAAGAAGGACATCTAGAACGCCATATCCGGCGGATGCGTAACCTTTATGACCAACGTCGTCGGACGCTTGTGCAATGTCTATTGCAACATGTGGGAGAGCAAGTAACAATTTTGGGTGAGAACGCAGGACTGCATCTGATGATACGGTTGCACACCCACTTGAGTGAGCGAGACATCCTGAATCGGGCGGCACAAGTGGGCGTGGGCTTAATCCCTGCCTCTTTTTACTATCTCAAGAGTGGCAGTAGAAATGAGTTTGTCCTAGGTTATACCGAACTCGATGAGCCGCAAATTCAAGAGGGAGTCCGCAGATTATGCCAAGCACTGTCGTAACAAAACAGTGATGCCCCTTACAGAACTCCCTCCCTCGTTTGTTAGATCTCTTGGAAAATACTTGGCGATTGGAAATCGCGGCTACAAAAACGAAGTCCGCGAAGGCGGACTCTTAAAACCCGCGAAGGCGGGTTTAGTTTGTCTAGCCTCAGACTTCAGTCTGTAGGCATCCATCGACTGCAAGCAAGAGGTCTATTATTTTGATACCAGAGCAATGACAACAGGGCAAAGGAACTCAGAATTCTTACCGAATCATCCTCAATCCCTAAATCCCTAATATCCACTACTGCCACCCTAGAGGCGGTTCAATGAGGGTCTGCTCCGACTTGCCAACGCTAGCACCTGGTTTATCAACAATCTTCACTGTGCTTGCCTGAGGCCCCTCCTCACCTTCCTCTAGAAAGAAATGCACCCCCGTGCCAATTTCTAACCGTTCAAAGTCGTCATTAAGTACGCTATTTTGGTGGAAGTAGATATCCTGACCATCTAGGGTTTTGAGAAAGCCATATCCCTCCTCAGGAAAGAGCTTGGTTACTAGCGCGATGGAATCCTGTGCTTCATGGGTCTGAGCCTTATCGCTCTCATGCTGCTGTTTAGTGAGTTTTTTGAGCTGACGGAGTGCTGCCTTGAAGGCATCTCGGATAACTACATCAAGTGGATCGTACTGTGTACCCTCTCCTGGATGGCTGTCTGCAACGAGTTCGTGACCGGGGGGTACGGTCATGTCGATCCGCACCCGATAGGGAGAACCGTTACTTGGGCGATCGTGGGGTTTTTCGATCGCAATATGGCAGCTACTGATGTAATCGCAAACTTGCTCCAGCTTGGCAACCTTTTCGTGGACTAATGCATCAATGGCAGCGGTTTTCTCAACATCTCGATAAGTAATTTCTAAGGGAACTTTCATAACCTATTCTCCAATTTTGGTATTGTTGATTCGGCACGTTAGAGAGCGGAAGGAAAGGTTTCTGGTACCTCGTCTGTCTCCCATCGGGCAGTGCGCTCTAGAGGTTCCACCGCCCGTGTTTCATCAATGTGGATTACAGCATCGAACTGATCGGAGAGTCGGGTGCGGAAGTAGTGGCTCATGCGCTCGGTATCCGGGCGGTAGATAACCCCGATCGCACGTTCCAAGCGAGGTTTTCGCAGTTCTTTGACTACCTCACCCCCATCCCGTAAATTCAGCAGGAAGCGAGGTAAACCTGTGTTATGAAACAGTGCCTCATAACTCTCTGGCAATGCAGGTCGAACCCGCTTAAGTTCGGCAGAAGCACCCCAGTCAGAAGCGGCGGTGACACTACCTGTGTAGGTACTGAAGCCAATGAGTATGGCATCCCGACCATATCGTTCACGCACCAGTTGCCCAACATTGAATTCACCCGCATCTCCCATCTCTGTTGCTCGTGCATCCCCAAGATGCGAGTTGTGTTCCCAAACCACAACTTTCGCCTGATTTCCCTGTTGCTCTAGGTGAGCAACCAGTCCGTCAAGTGTCCCAGCCATATGGCGATCGCGAATGTTCCACGACGACACTCGACCCCGAAACATCGAGCGGTAGTATTCTTCTGCATTTTTTACTAAACGGGCGTTCTGTTCAGCGTAGAAGAATTCGTCCTCTGCCACTTGCCCATCCCGTTGAGCATACTCAGCCGTCCGACGTTGCAATTCTATTAGCTGATTAACGGCTTCATCCTCACAGGACTCAGCTAGACCAACACTTGTCGCATACCCGTAGGTTTGGGTATCCTCCCGAAAATGTTCAAAGCACGAGTAACGGGAGCGTGCTTGCTTGGCAGCGTCTGGATCAACCTTGTCCAGGTAACCCAGAACAGCGTCGATGGAGGCGTGCATACTATAGAGGTCAAGCCCATAAAAGCCCACTTTACGGGCATTTTGAGGTAACGCATCGTTATACTGACGTAGCCAATTGATGAAGTTAAGTACATCCGTGTTGCGCCACATCCAGATTGGAAAGTCTTGGAATTCTCCCAAAGCTTCAACGGCTGTAGCATCATCATTGACACCTCGGACATAGCGGTTCACGCGGTAAGCATCAGGCCAATCTGCCTCAACCGCTACTGCTGTAAAACCTTTTTCTTGAATGAGTCGTTTGGTAATTTCAATCCGTTGTTCATAAAACTCATGAGTGCCATGAGAGGCTTCTCCAATCAGTACAATGCGGGCATCCCCAATTAAATCCATCAATGGATCGTAGTCTTCGGCTGTACCCGTTAAGCGATAAGCAGCTTCACGTACTGCATCGGTTAGTTTAGTCCTTGTTACATCTGGCATGGTTCTAAATCTCTTAGCATTTCGCCTCAAGGCGATCGCTTCTCACAAAAACTCATCATTGAATACTTGCTGACACCGAGTTAATGCCTCCAGTTAATTAGCATCTTAAAAAGCTGAAAATTCCCTTGCCTCTAGCCAACGGAGCGTGATACTACATCTACATACTCTGTCTAGCAGATGAGGCTGTATTAAGGTAAACAGTAAAGCTCACTACAAAAGCAAGGTTTTTGACTTTTGACTTCCAAGGGAGCGGCACTAGTTTCTTAGCCCCTTACCCACCAACATGGCGTCCTGCCAGCAGGATGGCATCTGCAATATCAATGTCTCTATCACCATCAGCATCCAGGAAAGCATTGAGCACTGGATTGCCGCCTTCGGAATGCTGCGCTTTACTGCCAGTTTTCAAGAAGTTCAACACCAAGGGAACTAGAATCGGCAACATATCTCGAATCGTTGCAGCATTCAACCCGGTTCGGTTGGCAATCTCTTGCACAATGCCCTCTACTTGAGGAGAGCTAAAGAGTACATTAACCGCTTGATCGTTAGGATAAGTGCCACTGTAGCGATCGACCACGGCTTCTGCCTGTGCCGTACCCTCTGTAGTCCGCTTTTGCTGCAAAGCAGAGCGAATATGGTTTCCGACAATCGACAGCATCGATCGCACAGTCAACAAGTCTGTACTATACGTGTCCCCTAGCTGCTGCACGGTATTAAGCATCACAGCCATTTGACCGGAAGTGGCATCTTGATCAGGATTATCAAGGGCACTCAAAACTTGGTTGAGTATTTTCATGATTGAGTTTCACTCCTGTCTTGCTGTAGTAGAAATTGTGCTTGTCCCGCCCTGCTAATTAACGTTAGTCAGTTTGGCTTAATGTTTAGTCGTTCACACAACAAGCACTCAAAACTATGCAAGTCATGGTGTCTCATATACTATCGCTGTGCCTCTAGCTAATAGTAGAGAATCAGCTAGTTAACTTTAGTTTGTATTACTTATGCACCTGTCTAGAGTAAGAGTTTTAGTACGAATCATTACTCTTAATTGGATTGCATCAAGCCTCTCATAACAGTTTACAGGAAGCGGCGGGCAGCCCTTTTCTTCTGAGGAGGAGAGATAGGTGCCCGCCGCTTTGTTGTTTGTTAAAGAAGACAAATAACAAACAACAAACGACACTATCGACTCATGTAACGCCCTGCCATCTGCAAGGCATCAGCCATATCAACGTCGCCATCGCCATCGGCATCTAAGAAGGTTTGGAGAACAGGATTTGAACCTTGAGGGTTTTGGGTACTGTTACCCGTTTGAAGAAGCTTCAAGACTACGGGAACCAGGATTGGCAACATTGCTTGAATCGTAGCGCTACTTAATCCTGTCCTTTGTGCTGCTTCTTGAACAATCTGCTGGATTTGAGGAGCATTAAAGAGTAACTGGACAGCTTGATTGCTGGGATGAGTGCCACCGAATTGATTGACAAAATCTTGAGTTTGCTCATTACCAGCAGTGCTTCGCTTTTGTTGCAGAGCCGAGCGAGCATATTTTCCTACAATTGAGAACACCGATTGAACGGCTGAAGGGTCGGTGTTGGAATTGTTACTCAATTGTTGAACAGTACTGAGGACATCGCCTATCTGACCTGAACTAGCTTGCTGCTCAGGATTGTTTATTGCGCCTAAAATCTGGTCAAAGAGTCCCATAGTTCGTTTTACTCAAAAATTCACTGCTTTTGAATATCGCACAAGTTAAAGGTGGCTTGCCTCTAACCTAAAGAATGAAAATCTCTCTTCCCCCGCCTATTTCAGATTAGACACCCATAGGAGTACACAAAGATTGCTATGAAAATCCCTCTCCCCTGCCACCTAACACCTACCACCTATTTTCAGATTAAGTTTACACGATGAGCTTTTTCGGCGGTGGTAGCTAGCGAGTCGAACTGGTTATAGGGTTTAGAAGTATATTGATGTTTGATTGGAAGTGCGATCGCAAATTCTGTGCCAACTCCCTCCTCAGAATTACAGGTGATTTTGCCACCATGTTTCTCGACTATAATCTCTCGACTAATGGCTAAACCTAATCCTGTTCCCACACCTCTAGGTTTCGTCGTAAAGAAGGCATCAAATATCTTTGCCTGATTCTCTGGAGAGATGCCCAAACCGTTGTCTGTAATTTTAATAACAACTGAATCCTGATCTTGGCATTCTATTGTAATGGCAATCAGCTTGCTTTCGCTTGATTTTTCTAAAGCATCAATCGCATTACTGAGCAGATTCATAAATACCTGATACAGTAGACCCGCATAGCCTTCAATTGCTAGAATATTGTCATAGTTCCGAATCACTTTAATCTCTTTTTTCAGGCGATTATTCAGGATAAGGAGGGTGCTATCCATGCAAGCGTGTAAATCGACAGGATGCGGGTTTGACTTATCAAGCCTAGAGAAGTCTTTTAAGCTAAGAACAATTTGAGTCGCACGTTCTGCACCAAGTTTCATCGACTGTAATACTTTCGGCAAGTCTTCTTTTAGAAACTCTAAGTCAATTTCCTCCTGCATTTCTTGGATAGCTTCTGAAGGGTGAGGAATCTCAGCAGTGTAGGCTTCTAGAAGCACTAAGAGTTTTTCAACATAATCACTAGCATAAATCAAGTTGCCATAGATGAAGTTCAGAGGATTATTGACTTCATGGGCGACTCCAGCCATCATTCGCCCTAGGCTAGACATTTTCTCACTTTGTATCATCTGATCTCGACTAGCCGCTTTTTGTTCTTCAAGAAGCTGCTTCACCTGTTGAATCAATTCATTGAATGAGAGAGTTAAATCTCCCACTTCATCTTTAGTAGTTACGGGCGCTTGTAAGTCAAAATTCTTTTCTTTGGTAACTTTCTGAGCAATGTTTGTTGTTGATTGAATTGGCATAGCGATCGCACGACTGATGTACAGCGCTAACAAAATAGCGATCACAACCGATAATAAGATGCTAGCTGTAACGATTTGAACTCGAATTGTCTGAGCTGTCTCATAATATACTTTTGCTTGTTCATAGTCCTCATGAGCAAAGTTGGCAAGTTCAGTCAGGTCATCAGAAAAACTATCAAATTTAAAAGCAATTGGACTATCATTAAAATCTAAAAGCAGTTTTTGTGCTACCTTAATCCCCTCAGAATTTAAATTTAGCGAGGTAATTTGCTTCAAGTTTTTGTCAGATTGTTCGATGTACGCTTCGGGAAGACCTTTGTAAGCTTGCATAAAGTTTCTTGTTGAAGCAAAATCATCATTTAAATCTGTATCTTTAGGTCGTTTTAGATTACTGTGGGAGGATTTATAAGTAGACCATAGCAGCTTAAACTCGGCAGAATGCTCAAGGTAATGAGCATACTCGCTCTGCCAAGGTTTCGATTTTCCTAGAAGGAAAATAAACTGTTGCTGATGTGTCAGTGTCTGGAGACTACTAGTTTGCAAACGATCTAAAGAACGTATCTCCTCCATAGCGTGTTCTTTTTGCGCTTCAGCTTGTTGCTCGTAGTAATTGGCGATCGCGAGTCCAACAGTCGTCCCTACAACGGCAACACCGAGTGCTAGTGCATAGCCAAAAGCGATCTTTTGACGAATGCTTAGCCGTTGAGATACCCACCCTATCCAGTTTTTGGAAGGTAACTGTAGATGATTTGGGAGAGATTGAGGGTTCACTCTAGATAAAAGCTCCTTCAAGCAGTAGCAAAATATTTACTCTTAGTTGTCCAGGGGTGACTTTCCAAAGCAGCAATCATTATGATTATCCTTCATCCCTGAGACAGATGCTAGAAGCAAGGTTCTACAGTATCTTTCCCTACTCATCTGAATTATATTAACTTCAAGCTCAGATTAATGTAATCGGTGTATTTACTACAGCAGTCATCAAAGTAAATAACTTTCAGTTAAAACTTGAAGGAGATTTACACTCCTACCAAAGGCTCGATTTCCGAGGATTGCGTAGCGGCATCAAACCTGCTGAGTGCTGATGGCTCTGTGATAAAAACAGCTACTCAGACTTTGCCGTTTTAAAATGTGAACAAAAAGCCCAATTCATTACATGCCCCTCTCACGCCTATTAACGCTGATTCTTGGTCTTAGCCTAATCCTGGGGTTAATGCTTTGGCTGATTAATTCTTTATATCGGCTGTATATTCAAATCTCATTTACAGCTCCCTTACTAGCGAATTTGCTGCTGTTGCTGCTGATTTGCCTAATTGGAATGTTAATCGTTGCCTTTATTTATTATGTAGGGCTATTTCAGCGATCGCGCAAAGAATCCCGCAGACGTCGCTTAACCCCAAAAGTACCCGTTGAGAAAACAGAGGCAGCCGAGGAAACGCTCAAAGCAATACGGCAACAAGTAACGCAGATTCAGGATGAAGTGGCACGACAAGAATTACTCAGTCGTTCACGAGAGATTGAAGCCATTTTAGCCCGTGGAGAATTACTAGTTGTTGTTTTTGGTACAGGTTCAGCCGGGAAAACATCGCTTGTAAACGCGCTCATTGGGCGGATGGTGGGGCAAGTTGGTGCGCCGATGGGGACAACAGAGGTAGGTGAGACGTATAGCCTGAAGTTAAAGGGATTAAACCGTCAGATTCTAATTACCGATACACCTGGGATTTTAGAGGCAGGGGTAGCTGGGACAGAACGGGAGCAAATGGCGCGGCAGTTAGCAACGGAAGCTGATTTGTTGTTGTTTGTTGTCGATAACGATTTACGGCAGTCGGAATATGAACCATTACGTCGCTTAGCAGAGATTGGGAAGCGTAGTCTGCTTGTCCTTAATAAAACTGACCTCTATTCGGAAGCTGACAAGGAAACGATTTTGGCACGATTACGGCAGCGAGTGCGAGGATTTATTGCGACAATGGACGTAGTTGCGATCGCAGCCAATCCCCAATTGGCACAGCTAGAGACAGGCGAAACTCTCCAACCCGATCCAGACATCATGCCACTCATCAAACGCCTTGCTGCCGTTTTGAGAGCCGAAGGGGAAGACTTGGTAGCTGACAACATCCTCCTACAGTCCCAGCGCTTAGGAGAAGAAGCTCGACGCTTGATCGATAACCAGCGCAGACGGCAGGCGGAGAAGGTGGTGGAACGCTTTCAGTGGATTGGTGCAGGTGTCATCGCCGTGACTCCTTTACCTGTGGTGGATTTGTTGGCAACGGCTGCTGTTAATGCCCAAATGGTCATTGAAATTGGCAGAATCTACGGCTGTGAACTGAATATGGAGCGAGGACGGGAGCTAGCGCTTTCTTTGGGCAAAACGCTTGCAAGTTTGGGAATTGTTAGAGGAGCGATTGAATTAGTTTCGAGAGCGCTTCAGCTAAATGTTGCCACCTATCTTGTTGGCAAAGCGATTCAGGGAGTTAGTGCGGCTTATCTAACACGCATTGCGGGTAAGAGCTTTATTGAATATTTCCGTCACGATCAAGACTGGGGCGATGGTGGCATGACTGAGGTGGTGCAACGGCAGTTTCAGTTGAATCGCAAAGATGAGTTTGTTAAGGCGTTCATTGCCGAAGCGATCGCACGGGTTGTCAGACCTTTAGAAGCTCGATCTACAGAGGAAGAGGAACCCAACTCATCCAATGACCGTTCTTGAATTCAAAATTCAAAACTTGAACTCGCTTGTATTTAATCTTTAATTTGCAATGGATATTCTTCCGTTGCCTTTAAGGAAAACTATACTGCAACTGAGGAAAGCGATCGCCTTCACATCAAACAGAGCATCACTCGGAGTTTTCAGCTTCATTCACCAATTCCTGAGCGGTTCGATATAGTGCCTCATCCATGCGAAACCCTGAAGCAATCAACTCATCCAGTAACGGGGTTATAGCCGTAATCAGTCCATTTTGCCTTGCTTGAATTAATACACCTACAGTACCAATGTAATTGAGTCCCTGAGCTTGCGCGACTCGTCTCCCCCTTGCTTCATCGATTAATAACAACTCGGCTTCTAACTCAATGGCTAGAATAATTGCTTCACTCTCACCCCTGTCTAATCGTTCCCTCAAAAGTTCAACAGCGGTTTGATTCTCAACAGTGGCAACTCGTATCCACTTAGCCGCCTCCACCTCAATTGCTCCTGGACGGGTTTGCCCAGAGTCAACCACTTCATCTTGAACCGCAGTTGGTATAATCAATTCCCTGTACAGCAAGCGCAGCAATTCAAAATGATTAATCCGAGCTAAAGCAATAAGAGGTCCAGCATTGGCAACAATTATCATGAAGGATTACGATTCAAGAGGCTCTGAGCTGTTGCGACTTCTGCTGCCAATTCGTCTGCTGATTCTGTGAAGTAGGGAATGTCCTGTTGTGCAAGCAACTGAATAAATTCCCATTTGGAAATTTTCAGCAACTCAGCGCCTTTGCCTGTCGAGATACGTTCTTGTCGAAATAACTCTAGCGCAACCAGCTCCAAAATTTGTGCTTCTAGTTGTGCCTCTGGAACGTCAAGTGCGCCAAGTAAATCTCTTGGTATCTTTAGGTTAACGGTGAGGGTACTCATGGGGTTTTGCAGAGTGGGAGTCCGTGAGGCATCCTCAGTGTATCAATTCTCATCAGGAATGCTGATGATGAACGCTCAGTGATTAGTCGAGGTTTGCGATCGCTCTCTCCAAAACTAGCAGCGATATCATGGCAAATGAACCCCTAACCATTGGTTAGTGCCATCTAACCCGCTACGAAGCTAATGAACGCCGATCGCACACAACTCCCCGAAGCTACCCAACCGACTTTTCAACGACCAGAACTGCTTGCCCCAGCAGGGAATTGGGACTGTGCCAAAGCCGCTGTGGAAAATGGGGCAGATGCCATCTATTTCGGGTTGGAGCGGTTTAATGCGCGAATGCGGGCGCAAAACTTCACAGAGGCAGAGTTACCCCGCTTGATGGCATTCCTGCATCGTCGGGGCGTGAAAGGCTACGTCACCCTCAATACCCTGGTCTTTCCCAAGGAATTGGTAGAGGCACAGCAGTATCTCCGTACAATTATTGCGGCGGGTGTGGATGCGGTAATCGTTCAGGATGTCGGGATTTGCCGTCTAATTCGTCATCTCTCGCCCGATTTTCCTATTCATGCCTCTACCCAGATGACCATTACCAGTGCGACTGGGGTGGAATTTGCTAAATCACTTGGCTGCCAGTTGGTTGTCTTGGCGCGTGAATGTTCTCTCAAGGAAATCAACAAAATCCAGAAGCAGCTTGCACAACGGGATGCCTCACTGCCGTTAGAAGTTTTTGTGCATGGTGCTTTGTGTGTTGCCTATTCTGGTCAATGCTTGACTAGTGAAGCATTAGGGGGACGTTCTGCTAATCGGGGAGAGTGCGCTCAAGCTTGCCGAATGCCTTATGAGCTAATTGCTGATGGGAAAGTGGTGGATTTGGGCGATCGCAAATATCTGCTCAGTCCCCAAGACTTAGCAGGGCTGGAGGTTCTGCCAGAGTTGGTGAGAACAGGGGTAAGCTGTCTGAAAATTGAAGGTCGCTTGAAAACACCAGAATACGTTGCCAATGTGACTCGTGTTTATCGAGAAGCGCTGGATCGGGTGATGGCGGAGTTAGAGAGACCTAACCCCCTAACCCCCTTCCCTGCAAGGGAAGGGGGAACTCAAGCTCCCCTCTCCGTATCAGAGACTAATGAACCCAACCAATACCAGGTAAAGAACCAAGAACGCTACAACCTAGAGATGGCATTCTCGCGTGGAGTCCATACAGGTTGGTTTCAAGGAATTAATAATCAGGAACTGGTTCATGCCCGCTTTGGCAAAAAGCGCGGGGTTTACCTGGGCGAAGTGACCCGTATCCGCAATGAACAAGTAACAGTGCGGTTGCAAGCGCCAGTCAAACCGGGAGATGGTGTTGTCTTTGACAGTGGTCATCCAGAAGCAAAGGAAGAAGGCGGTCGAATCTATGCTGTGGAACAGCGAGGTCAAGAAACCATACTGAGATTTGGGCGACGTGACTTAGATTGGCGACGGGTGCATATAGGCGATAAGGTCTGGAAAACTAGTGACCCAGAACTAGATAAGCAATTGCGCCAGAGTTTTGCTGGAGATAATCCGCAATTTCAGCGTCCGATTGACCTGGAAATTCATGGAGAAAACGGTCAACCATTAGCAGTAATTGCCCGTGACGAACTCGGTCATGTCGTTCAGGTCGAGTCCTCAATGCCCCTAGTCGAAGCGCATACCAAACCCCTAACAATAGAGCGTTTACAAGAACAGTTAGGTCGTCTGGGTAATACGCCTTTCTGTTTAAAAGCATTGACTAATCACCTCATTGATGCCGTTATGCTACCCGTAAGCGAGTTGAACCATCTGCGGCGCGAGATTGTGACACAGTTGGAGGAATTGCGATCGCTACCCAAACACTGGCAGCTCAACTCAAACGCTTCCCTTCAAGATTTACTCCCCATCTCCTCATCTCCCGATCTCTCCATCTCCCCATCCCTCATCGTGCTGGTGCGAAACTTGAAGCAACTGCAAGCGGCACTCCAAGCAGGAATTGAGACACTCTATTGTGAATTTGAAGACCCCCGTGCTTACCGAGAAGCCGTGCAGTTGGTGCGCCAGAATCAAATCCCAAACCAATCTATCTGGGTTGCACCGCCTCGGATTACCAAACCAGGGGAGAAGTATATCTTGCAGCAAGTACGCTCCTGTGAAGCGGATGGGTATCTGGTGCGTAACTTTGACCACCTACAGTTCTTTGCAGCAGAGCGTTGCATTGGGGATTTCGCCCTCAATGTTGCCAATCCTTTGACAGCAGACTACTTTAAGCAGCAATTTGGGCTGGAACGACTTACACCATCTTACGACTTGAACATCAACCAATTGGAAGAGTTGCTTACTAGTTGCCCATCTCATTGGTTTGAGGTAACAATTCATCAGCATATGCCGATGTTTCACATGGAGCATTGTGTATTCTGTGCCTTTCTATCAACGGGGACGGACTACACCAACTGTGGACGACCTTGTGAGAAGCATGAGGTGAAGTTACGTGTTAACGAAGTGCGCCCGAAGGGTGTTCGCGTTGGCACAGAACACATCCTCCAAGCGGATGCTGGCTGTCGAAACACCATATTTAACGGCACCGCCCAAACCGGAGCAGAATATGTGCAACGTTTGATAGAACTGGGTGTGCGCTACTTCCGAATTGAATTTGTCAACGAAACACCTGATCAGGTAAAGCAGACGATTCATCGCTACAACCAACTGCTACAGGGAGAGATTACAGGTTCTCAACTCTGGAAAAAGCTGAAGCTGCAAAATCAGCTTGGCGTAACTCGCGGGCCTTTGGGAGTATCCACACCTGTTATCCATTGACAGTCATCCCTTTGAACGGCGATTCTTGACATCAAGAAACTTCAACTGGCGGTAAAGCATCGAAATCAATGGCACATTAGCACCAGCAGCGATAGCAGAACGCAATGGGTTACCGACAATTGCCTCTACTTCCAGGGGACGCTTTTCATCGTAGTCAACCTTCATGCTGGTGCGGTATGGTGTCATCTTTTCTGTATGGTCGAGCATTTGTTGGATAAAGAGATCGCTAATCATACGACCAGCCGCTGCTGCACCAGCAACGACTTCACTCATCAACTGCTCGACTAATGACCGAGCATCTTCATCCGTCATCAATTCATCCGTTGTGGCATTCATAACTACAGAAAGCCCATTGTAAGGGATGTTCCAGACCAGTTTCTGCCAACGAGCAAGCAACAAGTCTTCTGCTAATTGGATAGGGATACTAGAACGTTCAAAGTCACCAGCAATTTGACGCATTCGTTCAGTAATGCCACCCAGTTGATAGTTAGGAGTATATTCGCCAAGCTTAATTTCCTTGTAGTCGAGGTGGCGGATATGCCCCTGTTCCACTTTATTAGAACACAAGAAACACAAGCCCCCAATTACCCGTTGTGTTCCAACAATTTGGGCAACGTCCTCTTCGATATTTAGACCGTTTTGCAACACCAAGACAACACCCTCATCCTTAACCACACTGGGTAACATCTCAGGTAGCAGGTGGTTTTGCGTTGTCTTCAGGGCAACAACCACAACGTCACAAGCTGGCATTTTCGCAACATCCTGATAAGCATTGACGTGAGGGAGAGTAAAATTGTCGTCTGGAGATTCAACAATCAGACCATGTTCCTTAACATGTTCATAGTCGCTACGCAACAAGAAATGAACATCTAAGCCTGCTCGTTGTAGACATGCACCATAGTACCCACCCAAGGCACCTGTGCCAAGGATGGCGTAAGTGCGATTAGATGTTGAGTTCATCTCAAATTCCTCCTGTCTTGCTTGTCCCTGGACACCCTCACTCCTGATTCCTCTCTACTCACGGGAGAAGGGGAAATCCTGCATCAAGTAGCCCTCCACTACTTCTACTCCTTGGGGTAGCTGACTCACAGGCGCGGGTATCATCTCTCCTCGGAAGTCCAAGAATTGGACAAGGAGGAGATAAGCGATCGCTAAAAGGATTGAAATCGCCCCAGTAATAATTGCAACTAGTTTTGAACGATCCATCTGTTTCCTCTAAACAAAGTTTTTGTGGTATCCCTATATCAAACTCTGCCACAGAGAACGTGCTACTGAACAACGACCACAACTTCTCCGGTCAAAATCTCCGGGGCTGCTCCCTTGCCTTACAGGAGCCTATATAGAAGATTGGGGGATCACAAGTGAGACAACGTTGGATAATAAACAATGGAGATATATTTCTAGGCGATTGAGTAGAAATAAACCCCCATCAACTTCATCAATTTCAGGTCAATCTGCCCTACGATTGATGCAATTTTTGGGGTTGCTTAATAGATAATAGTATGCCAGTTCTACCTGCAACGGTGGATTCTCGCATTACTTAGTACTGCCTAAAATATAACTTGCATAATCTGAAAGCAACCATTCATTTAGAGCTGAAACGGCAGTGCATCACTAAGAGGTTCTATGAATAAGCCACGTCTGATTTTCTCCCGGTATAATCCCTTAAAACGTGAACGACGGAGAAAACTACTTGCAGTTGCTTCTAGTGCTGGAGTGTCTGCGCTGCTAATAGGAACAACCCTATTGGTAACCAACCACAGTAGCCAGATCAAGCAATGGAGTGTCTGGCTCCCCTTTCAGGAACAAAACCCTTTGATGCAAGGGAAAAAAGTCAATACATCAGTGCTTCAACTTGTGTCACTCCCGAAGAAACAGCGGACAGAGCAACTAGTGCAGCGAGGCGGAAATAAGTGACCAGTTAAAAAAGGAAGCAAAAAGG